>JABZKC010000010.1 GCA_015257485.1 Nanosynbacter sp.
ACTCCACTCGAGGTCTATAGGTCTCAAGGTGTTGCACTTGAGGGGTTAGAGTAGGAAAATCGTGATGCGAGAACCAGCATAAGCTTTGGTGGAAAGAATTTCGGCGTCGAGTTGATGAGGGTCGAAGGTGGCTGGATGGGACAAGACTAGAAATTCTTTTGCGAGTTTCGGAAGCGTAGCGAGATAATCAGCCAGTTTCGGCGTAATTTTATCATAAGGTGGGTCAGCAAAAACGATGTCGAAACGATTATCAAAAGTCAAAGTTTCCGCCTTTTTGGCAAAAATTCGCACCTGGTCCGAGACACCGAGGCTCTCGGCGTTTTGACGAATCAATTTCGCAACTTCACGATGATTTTCGATGAAAGAAACATGTTTAACACCACGAGAAAGTGCTTCGAAACCCAGTGCGCCAGTGCCAGCAAAAACATCGAGTACTACTTTCCCCTCGAGATGAGTCGACAAAGAATTCATGATAGCCAGGCGCTCACGTGACCCCATCGGATGAGTGATGGCGAGCTTGGGGGTGAGAATTTTTTGTCCACGAAGTATTCCGGAGGTAATCCTTAGATCCGTAACTTTGCCAGATTTTGCCATAAACTTCATAGTTTTATTTTAGCAGTTTTTTATTAAAATATGGAATCGAGGAAGCCCAACCAAGCGTAATAGCGCGGACGATTTCTGGGAGAAGCACATTCTTTGTTTGAAAAACTAGCTCGGTGTTCCAGCCTTGGTTCAAAAAATTTTCATACATTTTGAGAGCATGAACTTTAGCTAGAGACTCATGAAAGGCTTTTTCAAGATCAATATCTATGAGTTCCGCTTTCTTGATTTTCGGCATCACGGCACGCTCCGGCAGAGCGGTTAAAGTAATCGCAACGCCATATTCGAAAGCCACATGCTTGGTCATAAAACCATTAGCACCCCAATAGAGCCAGTTGTTGCGCAGAGTTTCAAGCGAATTGCGTCCGCGCATGATTCCCTTAATCGGGATACCAAAAACTTTAACGAATTCATCCTTGGTCATCAGTTGTTTTTGCGTATTTTCCAGAGGAAAATGGTGAGCTGGCGTCAAACCATCGGTAATAGCGTGGGCCATCCAACCAGCCTCAAAACTGGCACGCACCTTATTCCCCTCTTCGAGGGCTTTGCGTAAATTATATTGGTGATCCAAAATCATGGTCATGAGTTTGCCGTCATCATGATCTGGATCAATGAAGTGCATCGGCTCGTCGACGCCAGGACTTTTACGCTTCAGGCCGTCCGGTCCGCCCATGCCTTCAAAATTTAAGATTTCTGAAATATTTGGGAAAAAATAATTGTGTGGCAGGTTTTTATCAATAATTTTGCGGGCAATTCGGTCGAGTTTCTGGTGCGTGCCAACAATTTTCCCATTCGATTTATCACTAATTGCTAAGGTTGAATACATATTTTCCTTAATTAAGAGTCGTCAGCTGCTGATATTTTTTAATATCTTGGCTTAACTCAGTATATTTTAGCATAGAATCGGGCGAGCTTAAGAACTTTTCGACGTGAGTGCGCGCCAATTCGATTAACTTGGTGTCAGTGAGGCTGGCAATTTTTAAATTCAATTCACCATGTTGCATAGCACCATAAATTTCTCCCGGGCCACGAAGCTTGAGGTCGACTTCGGCGAGATAAAAACCGTCGGTGGATTTTTCCATTTCAAGAAGCCTGCGACTCGGTGGATTTTCGCCAGTAGTAACCAGAAAACATTGACTTGGCTTGTCGCCACGACCGACACGACCGCGCAACTGATGAAGCTGAGCTAGGCCATAGCGGTCAGCATTGAGAATCACAATCTGAGTGGCATTCGGCACATCCACACCAACTTCCACAACCGTAGTAGAAACCAAAATTTGGGTTTTCTGCTCTTTAAAATTCTGCATTACCTGATCTTTTTCGGCAGGCTTTAATTTGCCATGCAGGATGCCGATCTGATACTTACTAAACTGTTTTTGCAGGAGCTTGGCAGTTTCGATAACCGTGCGCGATTTGTCCTCGTCGGAAATGGCCTCGTCGATTAAGCGACAAATCACATAAACTTGCTCCCCCGCAGCGAGATGTTCAGCAAGCTCTGGGTAAATTACGTCCTTGAGATTTAGCTCATTATAGAGACGAGTTTTAATCGGCGTGCGGCCCTTCGGCATCTGATTAATAATCGAAATATCGAGGTCGCCAAAAATCGTGAGCTGCAAAGAACGCGGAATCGGTGTGGCAGTCATGGCCAGAAAATGTGGGGAAATTTGCTGAAAATCCGGATTTTGATTCTGAAAAGATTTTTCCAAAAGATGTTGACGCTGCAAGACGCCAAAACGGTGCTGTTCATCGATAATACAAAGACCGAGGCTAGAAAAAGTGGTGTCGTCAGTGAGAATAGCGTGAGTGCCAATCACGAGATTAATTTCACCCGACCTAATCGCGGCTTTGACATTGGCCTTATCCTTGGTGGCGCTAATGAGTAGTGTGGTTTTTACACCGAGCGGAGTAAGAATCTTCGAGATTCCTTCAAAATGCTGGGTAGCGAGAATCGCAGTTGGCGCGAGGATAGCCACCTGTGCGCCGTTTTTAATCGCTTGATAAGCGGCAATGGCGGAAACAATAGTTTTACCCGAACCGACATCGCCCTGAAGTAGGCGGTTCATCGGATGAGTCTTTTCAAGATCCTTCAGAATCTGCCAAGTCACACGCTTCTGAGCGTCGGTTAGCTCAAAAGGCAGAGTCTTAAGGAGTTGCTTAACATCGGTGAGGTTAAATTTGAGTGATTTGGCATTTAATTTCGAAACTTCGTTTTGATTAAGCTTGGAGGCTAAAATCAATTCAAACAATTCCTCGTAACCTAAAAAAGTTCTGGCCTTTTCGACATCCTGTTCAGATTCCGGGAAATGCATATTAAAGAGCGCTTGGTTACGTTTGAGTTTGGTGAGAGTTTTCGGAATAGCATTAGTCGGTAAAAGTTCGGGGATTTGATAAAAAAATGGGCGCAGTTTAGCAAAAATTCGACGATACCAGGAGGAATTATAGCGACCACTACCAGAATAAACCGGTTGAAAACCACCATCCTGCTTAGACTCTTCGACTTCCGAAGCTGAGACCGCAGTAGGTGCCGTGAGTTGATAGCGATTATACTTAAAATCATACTCACCGGTAAAATAATATTCCGTATCTTCTTTAAAATTTTTGATACGATAGGCTTGATTATACCAAACCACGCGAAGCGCCCCAGTTTCATCAAAAATCTCACCCTGAGTGATGGTAAAATTACGGCGGCGCGTGTGAATATTGCGTAAGCCACGAATTTTTCCTCTCACTACCACCTTGCCGGGGCGAATTTCGGAGATTTTAGTGTAAGCCGCGTAGTCTTCGTATTTGCGCGGGAAATAATAGAGTAAATCCTTAAAAGTTTGAAAACCACGAGCGGAGAGAGCTTCAGCAGTTTTTGGGCCGACGCCTTTAATTTCACTTAGTTTTGAATTTAGTTGCATTAAAGATTGCCCTGGTCGACTGGGCGACTATGAGCTTTGCGCCATTCGGCAATTTTGGCGTGATGACCAGAGAGTAAAACTTCCGGCACTTGCATGCCGCGAAAATCGGCTGGCTTAGTATATTGTGGATATTCAATGGTATTTTCTTCCGAAAAACTCTCAATAATAGCAGAGTTTTCCCCACCAAGCACCCCTGGAAGCAGTCTCACGATGCTATCAATCACAATCAGAGCCGGCAACTCACCACCGGTCAAGACGAAATGACCAAGGGAAATTTTAAAGTCGACGATAGTTAAGATACGTTCATCGTAACCTTCATAATGTGGACAAAGAATAATATAGTGATCCTCTTCACCACGATTAATACGTTCGACGAAATTGCGCACGATTCCTTGATGCCAAGTTTGACCAGCTGGAGTCGGTAGAATCACCTTAGCATTCGGACTGTTTTTCTTCACGCTTTCAATAGCGTTGAAGACCGGTTCACACATCAAAAGCATGCCATCGCCACCACCGTAAGGAGTGTCGTCGACAGATTTATGCGCACCGAGGCCAAATTCACGCAAATCCACAAAATCAAACTCGGCAATCCCCTTTTCCTTAGCTTTCCACATCATGGAAGCATTCAAATAGGGATCAAGCGCATCAGAAAATAACGAAATAATGGTGAATTTAACCTTAGACATAAATCTATTATAGCACATTTACAAATATCAGTTTTCATGGCGTAATATTAGTTCTACCAGGTGGCTAAATTCTTATGTTTTTCTCTTGACATTAGAGAGCGTAACCGATATGATAAACATAAGCTGATACGCTTCACAGGGTTCCATTATGCAATTAGTGGAGTGTGGAGATTTCATTAAAAACAAAAATACGGATTAAAACAAACCAATGTGCCCTAGGGTGGGCGCGCATCAGCAAAAATATCCTCGCGAGAGGATATTTTTCATGGGTTTAGTAGTCTTCGACGAGAGTGAAGTGCTTACCGGAAATTTCGATAATCGAATCCGCCTTGGCACCACGAGTAGTGAGCTCAGCACGAATGCCAAGCTTTTTCATAATATCACGCAAGCGGTTAACCGAGGCGTAATTCGAAAGATCAGTACGACGAGCGAATTTTTCAATCTTTTCGCCAGTGACATGGTAGACACCCTTTTCATCTTGAGTGACCTGCCAAGCCTTCTTTAGCTCGTGATGGCTAAGTGAAATAGTTGGGAGACTTTCCATATCGTGAGAAATAATGGCAGTCTTAAATTCAATCGGGGTGGAGCCGATTTGCTCGGCGGTAATTTCCTGCTGTTTCTGGTTTTCTTTAACTGCAGCAAGTAGGGCGCGAAGTAAGTCATCGAGGTTTTTCTTGGCCACAGAAGAAATAGCAAAAATTTTAGCTTCGGGATTTTTTTCAAGAATTGCCTGTTTTTGCATTTCAATAATTTCATCGTCAAGACCTTCGCATTTGGTCAGGGCGACGATTTCGGTACGAGATTTAAGATCGGAATATTTTTTCAATTCACCACGGATCGTAGAATAAGCTTGACCGGCATCATCTTGATAAACGTCGATAAGATGGAGTAAAACAGCAGTGCGGTCGACGTGACGCAAGAAGTCATGACCGAGACCACGACCATCACTGGCGCCTTCGATAAGACCCGGAATATCTGCAATTAAGAGGTCGTTGCGGTCGATAGTGGCTACACCGAGATTGGGGGTAAGCGTAGTAAAAGCATAATCAGCAATTTCTGGCTTTGCGTTGGTCACACTAGCAAGAAAGGTGGATTTACCAGCGTTTGGTAGGCCCACGAGACCGACATCAGCCAGAAGTTTTAGTTCGATTTCGGCTTCAAAAGCCTCGCCTGGTTCACCGACTTCGGCAATCACCGGAGTTTGGCGCACGCTGGACTTAAAGTGAGCATTACCGAAACCGCCATCGCCACCCTTAGCAATCACGGCTTGCATACCATCTTCGGTGAGGTCGGCAATAATCTTCCCGTCGCGCTTCACCACAGTGCCAATTGGTACTTCGACAATGAGATTCTTACCAGAGCGGCCATTGCTGCGAGTACCGGAACCATTACCACCATCTGGAGCAGTGAGAATTGGGTTGAAGCGAAAATCGATTAATGTATTTGTATCTTTATCAGCCTGGAAGATAATAGAGCCGCCTTTACCACCGTTACCACCATCTGGACCACCTTTATTAATATAGATTTCACGGCGAAAAGAGACGGCGCCATCGCCACCTTTACCAGCTTTCAAACTCACTTTTGCCGTATCGCAGAACATATTAGAGATATTTTAATATATTTTGGTGTAAAAATACAGCATAAGCAGGAAGAATGTCGCACAACTTTTAGATTATGGCTTCCTAGTAAAGTACCCTGGGCGACCATGGGCGGGGTCGTCGATACGGAGCCAAGATTTATCCGCAGTAGAAGGGTCGGCGAGATAAGAGCCGGCACCACCACGGAGCGTTTTGCGATTTTTAAACATATTGGAATCGTTTGTCAGTTTTGTGGTGTCAAAATCATTCTTCACGTAGATAGTTCCTAATTGGTCGCCAGAAGCATAACCATCGCGTAACTTAAACATGTCACTCATATCCGTCACATTGGAGGTATTGAAATTAGAAAGGTCTAGGGAGGTGAGGTTGTACATGTTATAGAACATACCATACATATCCGTTACTTTAGAGGTGTCGAAATTGGAAAGATTAAGGGAGGTGAGGCTAGACATATCAGAGAACATACCGCCCATATCCGTTACTTTGGAGGTATCGAAATTAGAAAGATCAAGGGAGGTGAGGCTAGACATACCATCGAACATCCCTCTCATACCCGTGACATTGGAAGTATCGAAATTGGAAAGATTAAGAGAGGTGAGTCTGTGCATATAAGCGAACATACCATACATATCCGTTACTTTAGAGGTGTCGAAATTGGAAAGATTAAGGGAGGTGAGGATGAGCATGCCAGCGAACATAACACCCATATCCGTCACTTTAGAGGTATCGAAATTGGAAAGATTAAGGGAGGTGAGGTTGTACATGTTAGCGAACATCTCATTCATAGTCATTACTTTCGAGGTGTCGAAATTGGAAAGGTCTAAATCCTTAATATCCTTATGACTTCCGGGTAAAAAGGTACCAGTAAAAAACATCTTACTGCTATCTTCATTCAAATAGACCTTCTCTGGTTCTGCATAGTAATAAGCGGTCTTATCAGAAGGATCTAACCATAACTTAATTTCATAATCTGAATCATTATCTTCGACATTTACAGCATTCATAGTTGCAGCTGGAGCGGTAGCACTTTTCTTGAAGTGTTCGATTTTGTTTGTAGCGGTTTCTAGTGACGTTAGTTTTGAGTTGAAATCTTGGCCAGTCGCCATTTTAGCGATTGGGTCATATCGATTAGTGAGGATAGAAAAGATGAGTTTATTTTTATAGCTACCACTTTCTAGATTATTACCTAATTTTAATCCCAGATTTATATTGCTTACTTCGTTACCGTTAGTTTTTGTGGTAGTTTGTGCGATATTAGTTGGAGAGGTGAGTTTTGGGATTGGTGAAAAATTCGCGTTAGTGCCAAATTTTACACCCCAAGTATTGTTAGGGAAATTATTTAATACACTAGCGGAAAAAATTGAGTCAATCTTGGCGTTTACCGCTGAATTAGTATTAACTAGAGCGTTTTCATCGGTTTCTGAGTTCAGGGTGATGATATAACCAGTCTTGTTATTTGTATTTACTGTAAGGTTTAGTGGGATTTCTGTGGTTTTATTCGTACTGTTTATCACCTGATTTCCATTTACTTGTAAATTCGCTTGGTCCACTGATGCGGAAAGTGTCGGGGTGTATAAAGCTGAGGCATCATTCGAATTAAAATTTAAACCAAGAAAAGAAGTCAGGAGCCCAGCACCTACTACAAAAACATTTTTCCACAAAAATAATCTGAAAGAATGTGATTTTTGGCTTTGCATACATATTATTTTAGCATAAAAATAATGAGATTTTTATTTTTTCAATGTGATATAAACAACATTAATTTTTCGCAGTGAAGTAACCTTTGGCAGAGCCGCCCTTGTCGATACGGAGCCAGGTTTTATCAGCTTTGGATGGAGGCATCATACGAGAGTATTTGCCACCTTTGAGCTTCAAGCGTTTATCGAAGATTAATTCGCTACCTTCCGTGGTGATTTTCGAAATATCAAAATCATTTTTAGCATAAATATGTGCGAGATTATCCTCGCCTGGTCTAATAGATGAACTGTTTGGATCGAACCTCTGGAACATCTTACTCACATTGGTGAGCTTCGGGGTCTTAAAATTAGTTAGATAAATATCGACAATCCCCTTCATCTCCGCGAACATCCCCTCCATGGTAGTGACATTTTCGGTATTAAAGTTCCCTAGATCGAGGCTAGTAATACCATGGACTTGATAGAACATGTAGGCCATATCCGTAACCTTGCTAGTATCAAAGCTCGCAACAATATTAGGCGTTGTGAGTTCATTAGCGCCACTGAACATGGAATTCATATTAGTAACTTTTGAAGTATTAAAATGATTCAAGTCTAATGATTTAATTGCAGTACAGTTCTTAAACATCTCGCTCATGTTCTCAACGTTTGATGTATTAAAATTTCCTAGCTTAATTTCTGTCACACTACTCATACCGGAAAACATCTCTGACATATCAGTAACATTTCTGGTATCAAAATTAGCAATATTTAATATGTCAACTTGCTTAACACCCTTGAACATCCCCTTCATAGTCTTCACATTTTTGGTATTCATAGTAGCTACACTTATGAGATTAAGTCCAAGATTGCCGGCAAACATTTCTGACATATCAGTAACATTTTCCGTGTTAAATCCCTCCAATGTAAAACTGGACATTCGTTGGTTATCCCGGAAGATTCCGCGCATATTGGTGACACTCTGAGCGTTGAGGTTTTCGGTCTTAATGTTGCTATATAACCTTAGACCAGCAAACATATACGACATATCTTTAGCGTATTTGGCATCGAAGTTATTTAATTCAATAGATTTAAGTCCGAACAAATCCTTAAAAGTGTTTTTACTATCTTCGTGGAAATAAATTTTGTCGGCTGCAGTATAAAAACAGATAGCACGATAAACTGGATCCCACCAAGCCTTAATTTCATAGAATGGCTTGGCTGGATCGTGAATACTGACAACTTTGGTACTTGCGGCTGGTAGGGCAGAACGGCGTAGGATATTTTCAATCTTAGTTTTATCGGTGATTAATTCACTAAGCTTTGCCTGAAAATTATCACCAGTAGTCAGATAGGCGGCAGTTTCAAATGGGTTAGCTACTGTAGAAAAGACAAGACTATTACGATAAATGCCAGGCATAAGATCTAGACCAGCGCGAACTAGAATTTTGAAATTATTTTCGACTGGAACTGGATCGGATTTTTTATTGGTGACAATAACATTTTTTGGTTCTGATTTTTTGGGAATTGGCAAAAAATTATTCTGATCCATCACCTGATAAGCCCAGGTACTATCTGGAATAATATCATCAGACGCAATAGGATTTGTGATTGAAGAAATCTTAACATTAATCGTATTATCGATATGTTTCAAAGCCGTTTCATCAGAATTGGCACTAATAGTGGTAGTATAGCCGGCTGGGGCATTCGTATCCACGGTGAGGCCCGCATAATTGAACCTAACAGACCTATTATTCACATCAACACCATAGAAGTTAAAGTCTAACTCAGACTTATTCAGTGTAGCTGTGAGTGTAGGCTCTAAAGCATGACCCCGTAATGATACAACAAAAGTATTAATGATTAATAAAATAACTAGATATAAAAAGCATGAAAACAGCGTCTTGTTTTCCTGAAAAAATCTAGTTTGATTCGCAGTTTTAACCAAATTTTTCTCCATACATTTTTATCATAGCATAAGTGGTATGGAAGTGTAACTTGATTAAAAACAGAGATTGTGAGCTAATAGTTAAAATCAGCGACCGTGGATGAAGAGATATTTAGCATATTCGCTTGGGCCGATAGTGTAAGTACCGACCACCCCCCAACCAGCACGACCGTTCATGTCGGAAATCGTAATCGTACCGTCGGCATTGACGGAGTCCACGATACCGACGTGGCCGTAATAACCACTGTTGGTCTGAAAAATATCGCCGACCTGCGGGTTGGTGCCGCGACTAGTTGGAAAGAGGCCAGAAAGTGCGTAGCCCCAAGTATTAGCGTTACCGAGACCACCCGGCAGAATGTGACTAGAGCCCATAGCAGCACGACGTTCCCAGGTATACCAAGTACACCAACCCCATGGCATTGGGTTTCTGGAAGTAGAATAGGTGCGATAAGAAGAAACTGAATAGGATGAACTACCAGAGTAGGAAGAAGTATTACGCACGACCGGTGCCACATAATCTGGACGCTCCTTATCTGGTAATTCTCCGTTTGGCAGCAAAATAGCCTGGCCTTCGGTGAGAGTCTGATCTAATTCAAGGTTGTTAGAAGTAATAATTTCATCAGCAGAAGACTTATATTTTTCGGCAATCGAGGCGACGGTTTCGCCTGACTTTACTATATAAACGATACCAGCACGTGATGGGATATAGATTGATTCCCCCACTTTTGGCACATAGGAGGCCTTAAATTTATTCGACCAGCGAATCATATTAATATCCACACCACAGGAGGCATATTTGGCCGCCAAAGTATCGAGGGTTTCCCCCTCTGCTATTACATGTTTAATTACACCCACCTTGGCACAGGCAGCAAGATTCAAAGTAGTCGGCTTTTCCATTTTTTCGACAGAAGCCTGGCCGGACTGCTGGAGTACGGTGAAGGAGTTATAGTTCACGTTAAGCACATCAGAGGAGGCTAAACTCATGGTATTTGCTAGTTCAGAAACCATATAGAATTCGGAAAGTTGGTCAGCAGAGACGGCATAGTCCTTTTTAGAAATGGATTCCAGGTTAGGACTGGAATTATCGTCGGACTGCTGTTTATCCTTGGAGCCAACAAAAGCCACAACAAAAATCAGGACAGATAGAGCGAAATAAGGAAATATCTTGGTTATAAAGTAATTTAAGCTAAATTGTGATCGTTTTTTCTTTGCCATAATTAGCCGGTCGCCGCCCCTAAATTTGCACCTTACAGAGTTTCTGACAGTGGTCGCGAATCTTCTGATTGTGCTCAGCGTCGGTGCTACTATAATACATGAGGCCGTCGTCACCTGTCAAGAAATAAAGCATAGAGGCTTTCGAGCTATCTGGTTCAGCTACCGCGAGAAGCGCGGCTTTGGAAGGCACGGCGATAGGACCTGGAGGTAGACCCGGGTACTTACGAGTATTATAAAGGCTATTCACCGCCAAGATATCCGCATTGGTGGCAGTGGTACGATCAATACCGATAATATCCGCAGCATAGGTTGCGGTCACATCGGACCCCAATGCAATTCCCCGCTTCAAACGATTCTGAAAAACCATCGAAACGCCCGGCATATCTTCAGTGTTGGCTTCTTTTTGGATAATCGAAGCAAGAGTGATGCCTTGACGTAGGGTAAAGCCACGAGCCTTGAACTTTTCCTCCAATTGATTGGAGACCACCACATCATTAAATTGATTCAAAATCGTAGTGATAACATTCTCGAGCTTTTCGTGATTATAGAACTGATAGGTTTCACCATAGAGGTAACCTTCAAGGGCTAATTTCGCGGGAATATCTAGGCTAGAGAGCTTGTTTTCGTCAGCATAGAGACCCTTGAGAATCGGGTTATCATAGTGCTTGGTGAGCGCCTGATTAATTTCTTCCTCCGAATAGCCAAGTGTGCGGAACTGATGGATGATCCCGGTCTGTGATTTACCCTTGTCGCCGAGGAGACTGGTACCTGGCAAAATAGTCAGATTAAAGACATCAGAAGATACGACGCCATTGACTAATTGTTTAGCGATGGCACGGGCTGACATTGTTTTACGAAAACTGTATTTACCAGTTTTTAGTTTGGCATGGAGGTTGTTAATTCGGGCATAAAGCTCAAAAGCTAAGGGATTTCTAATCAAGCCGGCCTGCTTGAGATTGTTTGCGATTTGCTTAACAGATTCACCGGCGCTAATTTCGATGGTTTGATATTCACAGACAGAATTAGCTTCTTTTTCATTCGATTCAGCGGCGGCCTTTGCCGAATCAAAACGACAATTAGCCGAAGAAACAGGCTGCAAGGAATACCAATAATAACCTCCGCCAAATAATCCAGCGAGGAAAATTAAAATGAGGAGTGAAAATATAATTCTCTTAACTTTTTTCATAGGTTTTTCCGAACTTTTGGCTGACCTGGGAGACTCCGTAAAATCTGACTCCGGTTTGGTGGGCTCATTAATAATAGATTGAACTTCTGGTGAACCGGGCGTGGTGGCAGGACTAAAGGACGGGCTTATCGCGGTGGCAGGACTAACAGATGAGTTCATACTGGCGGCGGGACTCACTAGTCGATTAGGGATTTTACTTGCAGAATTTTGAGCAAGTTTAGCGGCATAATGTTCGATAAAATCCTGCAAAATAATACTGGCAGCTTCGGCATCAATTTCGCCTTTTTCAAAATTCTTTTTGCGTTTTTTTAAACGCTCTTCGGCCACCACAGAAGTGAGCGATTCATCTTGGAAATAGATACGGGCGCCCGGCATCGAGGCAGCGAGAGTATCGGCAAATTTACGCGCATAGGCCGACTGGGCAGTTTCGTTACCGTCATTGCTGCGCGGCAAACCCACGACAAAGAAATTCGTATCATTCAGTCTCGCGATACGGAGAATTTCGGGAATTTCCTGGCCATTCACCAAGACATAACCGTTCGGAATAGCGATGCGAACAGAAGTGTCCGCTTTCGCTACGCCGATACGCTTGGTGCCTACATCTAAACCAATAATGCGCATTAGTTCTCTACCATAATTTTAATTGATACTTTATTGGCGTCGTTTGGAATTTGGCGAACCCACGGGAAGGAAGTATTCACTTCAACATCAGAAACGCCATTGATAGACTTAATCAAAGTAGTCACTTCGCCAACTTTTTTGCCGAGGGATTTTTCGAGTACGGATTGTTCGGTCACTTCTGGACCAGTTTTCAAGGTAGCCTTAATCTTAGCAGTTACAGAATTATTATTGTTTTGGAATTTTTCAATGAAAATATTACCAGTTTCGTAAATCTTCTGATCGTCACCCAGACGAGTAGAGACTACAGACTTAACATATTCTTCAATTGCCGCCTTATCGACATAATTTACACTATAAGTAGTTTTGGCCGTGAGCTTAGCCTTGCCATTTTCGGTCGGCTGATCGACGGCAGGACTGGAAGTAGGGTCGGCGGTAACTTTTTTGTAGCTATCTTCGATTTTAATATCGTCAGAAGGTACTTTTTCAAACAATTCATCTTTTGCGCCATCAGCTTCGGTTAATTTTTCCTTAGCCTTAGAAATGTCGGAGGCGATGACAATTTTTTGAATCTTATCAGTACCACCCTTAAATGCGGAATTAGCATAACCCTCGACTCCAGCCACGGAAGATTGCCAACCGGAGCTAACAGCTTCAATATTATATTTCGCACCACCTTCGATTGCGGTAGCTTTCACGGTTTTAGCCACCTGACACTTGCCATTATGACGACCGGCGTCACAATTCGAGATTGAGCCATCCCAAGAAATCTTCACCTCCTGGTCGGTTAAGAAATTGAGATTGCGGTAGGCAAAAGCGGAACCCTGAGGAACAGTCGCGACATCTGGCCTAGAAGCCGTAGCAGTAGTGGTCGACATATCGAAGGTAGCGATGAGACGTAATTCACCGGTAGCCTTATCTCCGACATTTTTCTCACCAGTAGCCTCAAATTCAACTTCAGAATTTTTCTCGAGACTGGCGGTTTCGAGGAAGAATTTACCATCTTTCGAGACAGCTTGTTTAGCATCAGTCACAAAAGAAACATTTTCAGAAAAATTCTCGGCGATAGTCTTAATTTTAACGGAAATCTTGGCGGCAGGGGCCAAAATAAAAGCCCAGACAAAACTTCCGATCAAAAGGACCGCAGCCACCACACCGATAATGATACGGTTTTTCAATGAATCGAGAGTAAGAATCTTTTTCGGCTGATTATCTGATTCTTCATCCTCAGAATTCTTCGCGACTTCTTCGGAATCCAGATTCATGGTCGAATTTTTCGTCAGATTCGAGGTGGTATTCGCACGATTAGCGGCGTCTTCATTAGCAGTGCGGACACGAGAAACACTACCGGACGAAGCGGCTTTTTCGTTAATTTCGATCTCTTCATTCAGACCGGATTTCTTGGCCTTGACCGGATATTCCAGATCCGCTTCGTTAAATTCAGAAGGCAAAGTCGGGCGCGAACTCAAATTCTTCGCAAAAGGTAGACTTGAAAGCGCGGCCATTTTCATGAGGGTCGGATCAGTAGTCACCACCACGATGGCTTTGTCATGAATTTTTGCGGTACGAGCGATTAGCTTAAGGTTAATAGAGCTGCGCAGAACGTTCAACTTTTTCGGTGGAACAAGTGCAATAATTTTCTGCTTGGAAGCTTTGATATGGTTGATAATATCAGTAATATCATCCTCAGGCTCGATGTAAAAAGTGTCCTTATTCATACATCGATTTTAACATATATTTGTGTCGAACCAATAAGTTTATGCTAAAATAAGCTTAATGAGTATCTTTGATTTTATTAAAAAAGGACCGGGCGCACAGACAGGCGCGAACAGTGCTGGCGGCGCGGTGGCCGGTGCGGAGAGTGCAGAAATTTTAGCCAATCTAGTACTAAATACGATTGATAGTGGTGTCATTATTGTGTTGCCGACTGGGGTAATTGAATATATTAATCCGGCGGCGGTAAGTTTACTGGGCGGACAAGTGGCGCAAAATTTCTTGGGGGCTAAATTAGAAGATATTTTGAAATTAGAAAACGGCCAAGGCGTGGCGATTCCAGCGCAAAATAACCTGGTTTTCTATGCGGTAAATAATGGCCAAAATTACACCACACGAGAATATTTTTTAGTTAATCTGCAAGGTCAGAAAAAACCAGTAGCCTTTAAGATTATTACGGCACATTCACCCAAAAATGAACGCATTGTAACTTTTTATGATATTACCTCTGAACTTGAGGCCGAGAGTGAGCAGACTGAATTTATTTCGACAGCTTCTCACGAAATGCGCACACCAGTAGCTTCGATCGAGGGATATCTGGGATTGGCTTTAAATCCAAAAACCGCCACGATTGACGAACGCGCTAAAAAATATCTGGAAGAGGCACATAAATCTTCTCAACATCTTGGTAAATTATTCAGAGATCTATTAGATGTGACCAAGCTCGATGATAAAAGAATCAAAGCGCACCTCACACCGATCGAGGTAACTTCGACGGTCCGCTCGATTGCCGAAGGTCAAATTCCAAAAATGAGCGAAAAGAATATTCACTTCACTTTTGGCTCCTCTTCTTCTGCCAATATGAACGGCGGACGCGTGATTAATCAAGAGGTTTTTGCGGCGGTCGATGTAGATTTTTTGCGTGAGATCATTAACAACTTGATCGAAAACGCGATTAAATACACCAATAACGGGGGTGGGATTTGGGTAAATGTGCGCGGCGATGGCGATCGTGTCTTGATTAATGTAACGGATACTGGTATTGGGATTTCCCCAGAAGACAGCAAGCATGTGTTCCAAAAATTCTATCGCGCGGACAATTCAGAAACTCGCACCATCGGAGGTACTGGCCTGGGACTTTATATTGTGAAAGAACGCGTGGAAGCCATGAGCGGTTCGACTTGGGTAGAAAGCACCTTCGGTGAAGGCTCGACTTTCTATGTGGCCTTCCCTCGCCTCACTTATGAAGAATATCTCCGTCGCAAACAGATTGAGGCTAATACTCAGGCAATGACACCACAAAATTCCGTTGCTTCTGTTCCTAACGACTCTTCCCCTAATAAAAATCAAACCCCGGCTAATGAAAATCAAAACCCGGCATCAATGCAGTTCCCGACCGAGACAACCACTCCGACCCCAGTAGCAGCGCCAGTATCGGCAACAATGAATACACCGATGCAAACTGAAGCACCTATGCAAGCACCAACAGCGTCGACTACGCCAACTCAGGCGCCAGCGCCAGCTCCGATAGAACCAACCGCACTGTCCACCCCTGCGGTTCCGGCAACTCCTGTGGCGCCAGTCATGCCATCTGCGCCAGCACAGACACCAACAGCTTCGTCTGCACCAACTCAGGCGCCAGCGCCAGCTCCATCAGCTACTAATGCACCAACTGCACCGGCCACACAAGCCAATCCCGTAGTACAGGCTAATCCATTCATACAAAACCCAATAAGTCCAGCACAAACCGTGACTGCTTCGGCGCAAAATCCAGTAGCCCCAACGCAAGGCGCAACAAGTCCAGCACATGATATGGCAAGTCCAGCACAAAACACACCGGCTACCCCAATTAATCCTTCCCCGGTTTCAGCCCCAACGATTAACTCAGCTATGCCTACCCCACCAATTACGCCAACTAACCCAAACATCTTAAATAAGTAAGGAGAGAAGATGACAAAAATTTTATTAGTTGAAGACGACCAAAGCTTACGCGAGATTTACGGAATTAGATTAACGGCGGAGGGCTACGAAATTGCCTCCGCGGGTGACGGTGAAGCAGCTCTGGCTCTTGCGGTAAAAGAACGTCCAGATTTAATCATTTCCGATGTGATGATGCCAAAGATTTCGGGTTTTGACATGCTCGATATTTTGCGTTCGACGCCAGAAACCGCCAATATTAAGGTGATCATGATGACCGCCCTTTCGGCGGATGATCAAAAAGCCCGTGGTGAATCATTAGGAGCCGATCGTTTCCTCGTGAAATCCCAAGTCGGTATCGAAGATGTAGTGAATGCCGTTCATGAAGTCTTAAATGACGCAAATGGTGCGCCAGTCGCCGCAACAACCGCTCCAACCACAGATAACATGATGACCCAGTTTGCGGCTGCGCCAGCACAGGCCCCAGTCGCAACACCAACACAATCAGCCTCGCCGGCCGAAACTCCAGTGCAAACCCCTACTCAATTCGTCGCTTCAGCTCAACCTTTTGTATCTGCACAACCAGCTACGCAAGCTCAGCCGACCACTCCGACACAACTAGCTACCCAAACTCAGCCAGTTACACCAGTTCAATCACCAGTCAATAACTCTAACCCATTTTTAGGTAATGTATAGATTAAATAAATTTTTAGCCGAACAAACTGGCGTTTCGCGTCGCGAAGCCGATAATCTTATCGCGGATGGCCGCGTGAGGATTAATCAAGAGGTCGCCGTGCTAGGACGCCGTTTTGATGAAACTTGCGATGAGGTCTTTTTGGATGGTCAAAAAATTGAAGAGCGTAAGGGCTTCACCTATTTAATTTTAAACAAACCAGTAGGCTATGTGTGTTCCAAGAAGCGCCAGGGTGAGACGCCGACACTTTTTGAGCTTCTGCCAGAAAAATACCAGGGACTGAAGACAGTAGGGAGGCTCGATAAAGACAGTTCGGGATTAATTTTATTAACCAACGACGGCGATTTCGCTTTCTCGATGACGCACCCGAAATTTTTTAAGATTAAAAGTTATATCGTGAAGCTAAATCGCCCGCTTGCACCACTCCATCAACAAATGATTTCCGATATGGGAATTGATTTACCGGATGGCAAGAGTAAATTATTTCTCAAAAAAGAGGTGTCTGACCCGAGTGGTTGCACATTCTTAGTAGAAATGAGTGAAGGGCGAAATCGTCAAATTCGTCGCACTTTCCTGGCGATAGGTTATAAAGTGGTGGAGTTACATCGTATTGAATTTGGGCGATATACGCTAGAAAACTTAAAGGATGGTGAATTTAAGGAGGTGGAGAAAAGATGAAAGTATTAATTATTGGTAAAAATATTAAAAACGTTTATCTTTCTCTGGATGCCAAAAATTTCGAACTAGACAAAAACCAGAATGCGCACCTGGATTTAACCTATGATGGTGGCGAAAAATATTACAACGACCGCTTCAGTATTATGACCGGACAGAAGCTGGCAAACGAAGTAATTTCGAATTTTCGTATCGAGACTGAGACGGCTTTTAGCCCAGAAAACCCTGAAACCTGTGACGATTTTCAATATATTTTACTTTCGAAAAATAACTATGTCAGCTTGGCGCCAGAATTTATTAAACAGTGTGACTTTAATGGCAAAATTTTAGAAAAACGCACGGCCAAATTTGACTACATTTACATCGATTGGTCGGCGGAATTAAATAACGTACAGATTAAGGCGATTTTGGACTACTTAGAATCACATCCAAAAACTAAATTAGCGTGGTGTTTTGATCGCTCGGAGCTGCCAAAATTATTAAATGCGCCAGATTTAAGCAAGACAAATTTGACGACTTTTTATCGCCTCTTGCAGCGAACGGAGATTGTATTCGTGATGGGCGAAAAATCGCAAATGATGCGAGTGAAACAAATTTTAGGTACACTTTCGACTTTGAAGCTAATCTATGTAACAGAAAACCAAATCCTGGCGGGAGTGTTTAAGGAAAATTTTCGAAACAAGGATATAAAAGTGACGCGTGATGTAGCGGTGACGATTATTGCGGGCACAATTTTCTCGGCACTAGCTACCGATTGGAATTTACAGCGAGCGCTGATGCTAGCCAAAATTAATGTAGAGAATTCAAAGGCTAACAAAACCCTAAAAATCCAACAATTATCCGATAAGCTGCGCGAAGCCTTAGTAATTAGATAAACTACGTGAAACTCTAATCATTAGATAAATTACGTGGAGTTTTGGCGATTATATAAAATAGCATACTGAATAAGCTCCGATTATTAAAAAACCCTAGTCTGACTAGGGATTTTCTTACGCCGCAATACTTAAGCTAAAGGGCGGGTTTTACTTGAGAAACTCGCGGAGGTAAACTCCGGTGGGAGTTTGATCATTTTTGGCGATTTCTTCTGGTGTACCTTCGGCGATAATTTGACCACCATGTTGACCACCTTCTGGACCCATATCGATAATCCAGTCGGCACTTTTGATGACGTGAAGGTTATGCTCGATAATAATCATGGTATTACCACCGGCAACCAGACGATCGAGGATTTTTAATAAACGGTTCACATCATCAGTATGTAAGCCAGTGGTTGGTTCATCCAAAATATAGAGGGTCTTACCGGTGGAACGGCGAGAAAGTTCGGTAGCAATTTTAATACGTTGAGCTTCTCCACCCGAGAAAGTAGTGGCAGATTGGCCAAGACGAATATAGCCGAGGCCAACTTCTTGAATCGTTTTCAACTTATTAGCAATAGCAGGAATATTCTCGAAGAACTCCACCGCCTCGTCAATGGTCATATTTAAGACATCAGAAATATCCTTACCCTTGTATTTTACCTCGAGCGCTTCACGATTATAGCGTTTGCCATGACAGGTCGGACAGGTGACGTAAACATCTGGCAGGAAGTGCATTTCAATCTTATTCACACCGTCACCCTGACAGGTTTCACAGCGACCACCCTTGACATTAAAGGAGAAACGACCAGCCTTATAGCCACGAATTTCTGCTTCTGGTTGAGCGGCAAAAAGTTCGCGGATAGCCGTAAAGACACCCGTATAGGTGGCAGGATTCGAGCGAGGAGTACGACCAATTGGACTCTGGTCTATCACGATACATTTATCAAGATTATCGATACCATCGATACGTTCATGTTCACCAGCCACGGTTTGAGCACGATGAAGACGGGCAAGTAATTCGTTAGCTAAGATTTCATTAACTAGAGTAGATTTACCAGAACCCGAGACGCCAGAAACCACGGTCATCACCCCGAGGGGGAATTTGACCGTGAGATTTTTCAAGTTATTTTCCCTTGCGCCCACTACCGTAAGATATTGATTGAGTTTTGGCTTACGACGGGTTTTAGGCACGGAAATTTTCTTGGCACCGGATAAATATTTACCAGTGAGCGAATCCGAGTCGTTCGCAATTTCCTCTGGCGTGCCAGCGGAAATCACCTGGCCGCCGCGCGCACCAGCCCCAGGACCAATATCAATCAAATAATCTGCACTCATCATGGTATCTTCATCATGCTCGACGACTAGCACGGTATTCCTAAGGTCACGCAGATGTCTCAAGGTCGAAATAAGCTTATCATTATCGCGTTGATGGAGACCAATCGATGGCTCATCCAGCACGTAAAGCACACCTTGGAGACCGGAACCGATTTGAGTGGCGAGGCGAATACGTTGGGCTTCCCCACCAGAGAGAGTATTGGCGGCGCGACTGAGCTCGAGATAGCCTAGACCGACGTCTTGCATGAATTTGACGCGCTCACGAATCACCTTGAGAATTGGACGCGCGATCAAGGCCTCTGCCTCGGTAAATTCGAGATCCTGCGACAACACATCGAGCATGGCGTCAACATCGAGGTTACAAAAATCGTTAATATTGAGGCCGTGGATAGTCACCGCGAGCACTACCGGTTTCAATCTAGCCCCGTGACAAGTTTGACACTCGTGCACGCGCATGAATCGCTCGATATCCTTGCGCATAAAATCCGAGTCGGTTTCCTTGTGGCGGCGTTCAAGAGTCGGGATGACACCTTCATAGATCGATTCATAGGTCGCACCATCCTTAAACTTACCGGAGCCAGAAATTTTGACTTCGTATTTTTCATTACCAGTACCATAAAGGATTAAGTGTTTTTGCTCTTCCGTGAGTTCACGAATTGGTACGTGAATCGAAAAACCATGACGCGCAGCCACCGCCGAGAGACGTTTGAGCCACCAAGAGTCACTTTGCACGCGATTAAACGGACGGATACCACCTTCGGCGATGGTGAGATTTTGATTAAACACGAGATTCGGATCGATTTCCATGCGCGTACCAAGACCTGTACAAGTCGGGCAGGCACCTTGAGGGGCATTGAAGGAGAAGAGACGTGGTTCGAGCTCTGGAATTAATTCATCTGGATGAACTGGACAGGCGTAACGTTGGGAATAAGTAAGAACTTCGGTATTAGTTTTGCCGAGATTCTTCCCTTCGATGGTGGAAGAATTATCATTAATTTTTAGAAGCATGATTAAGCCTTGGCCAAGATCAAGAGCCTGCTCGATGGAGCTAGAAATGCGAGAATAAAGTTCTGGATTGAGAATAAAGCGGTCGACCACTAATTCAATATCGTGGCGCTCCTGTTTCTCAAGAGTTGGAAATTCATCCAAGGCATAAACTACGCCGTCCACACGCACGCGAGAAAAGCCTTTTTGGAGGTATTGCTCGGAAATGTGGAGAAATTCGCCTTTTTTCTGCTGGACGATTGGTGCAAGTAGCATTAATTTCGAACCAATCGGAAGCTTCATGACTTCGTTGACGATATCTTCCACGGAACGTTTAGAGACTTCGCGGTGACAAATCGGACAATGCGGTACGCCAACACGGGCAAAAAGCAGACGCAGATAATCGTAAACTTCTGTGACGGTAGCGACAGTAGAACGAGGGTTTCTGGAAGTAGACTTTTGATCAATAGAAATAGCTGGTGAAAGACCGGTAATGGTGTCGAAATCTGGCTTATCCATCACACCGAGAAACATACGCGCATAAGAGGAGAGCGACTCGACATAGCGACGCTGGCCTTCAGCGTAAATCGTATCGAAGGCGAGGCTGGATTTACCAGAACCAGAAAGCCCGGTGATCACCACGAGCTTATCGCGCGGGATATCGAGATCGATGTTCTTGAGATTATTCTGCCTAGCGCCACGAATCTTGATGTAATTGTCTGGATTATCCTTCAGGAGCGCTTTACCGCCCGGAGAGAGTAGCCCCTTATTTTTAATTTCTTTCTCTAAATTCATCTCATTATCCATGGTCAAATTAAGTTAGTATTATAGCAAAAAATAAGAGTTTCGTCGAGATAGCGTAATAGCTGGTTTAGTTAAACAATTCGGAACAAGCTGTTTTTAAGTAGTTATC
>JABZKC010000011.1 GCA_015257485.1 Nanosynbacter sp.
TAATGAAGATAACTACTTAAAAACAGCTTGTTCCGAATTGTTTAACTAAACCCAAGCATTATCCCGATTGCAAATCTTTATTCCGATCACAAGCGTTATCCCAGTCGCAACCATTAACCTTCCAACCCAAATCCTAATCTTCTCCCTCTTCTAAAACCCGCCAAGCCAATTTCGCACATTTTACCCTCGCTGGCATATTCTGGATCATCGAAAAGACTTCTAATTCACCCCCAATTTTCTGCGCCTTCTCACTCGGGACCCCCATTATTAAATCAAAGAACCCTTGCATCGGCTCCCGCGCCTCTTCCAAAGTTTTTCCCCGAATCGCATCAATCATCATATCCGCCGAAACCTTCGAAATCGCACAACCTACCCCAGAAAAACTACCTTCTGAAATTCTTCCATCCTTAATCTCCAAACTCACCACAAGTTCATCACCACAACTGTGATTCACCAAAGTTTTGGTCAAATTTGCCTCAATTTTTCGCTCAAAATTCAACGGATTTAAATTTCGCTCCAGTAATTCTTCCCTATATTTGCTCTGAATTTCTCGCATTGTTTTCTTCTCCAATTTCACCAAATCTCATTCATCGTATCAATTTCCTCTCCAATTTCACCAAATCTCATTCATTTCCGCCAACATTCTCCCCCGTCGACCATTACTCCAGCCCCATCACTCCGCGAACTCTCCTAAGGCAAGCTAAGAAATATTTAACATCCATATTTGTATTATAAAAAGCCAAACTTACTCGCACCACCGCTCCAATCTTTTTCTCTGTTAAAAACGGCTCTGTGCACATCATCCCCGCCCGCACCATCACACCAAAATCTGCCAAAATCTGCGCCGTATCATGTGCATGCACTCCCCTAACATTAAAGCTAATAATCCCATTTTCCGCAAAATATAATTCAATATTCTCATCCTTCTCTAATTCTTCGCGAATTCTCTCGGTTAATCCAGTTTCTACACCATAAATTTCTGAATGTTTCAGCCAAAATTCTTCCGTCGCAGAAAGCCCAGCAATCGCCCCCATATTTAGCGTCCCACCTTCAAATTTACTCGGCCCCGACGCAAAACTCATCTTCACTTTTCCATCCACAAGCTTCACGGATTCCACCATTTCACCCCCATAATTTAGAGGCTTAAACTTTTTCATCAAATCGTATCTCAGATATACTGCCCCCACTCCCATCGGTGCTCCAATCTTATGCCCGGAGAAGACTAAGCCATCCACCCCTAACTCCTTCACATCAATCTTCTTATGTGCCACTAATTGTGCCGCATCCATCAAAATTAACCCCTGAAAGCCTAAGCCCCTCAATTCTTTCACGATATCGCTACGATCCACCCCAGTCACATTACTCATTCCCGTCATCGCCACAATCTTAATTTTTGGCTCCGTCCCCGAAGTATCTACACGTTCAAGATCCAGCTCCACCTCACGCACGAGATCTTCCGTAATTCGTATCTTTTCTCCGTAACGCTCAGAAAAAGCCAAAAGGTTACTGTGATGAGATTCCAAATCCACTAAAATCTCCGCCTCATGGCCTCCATCCTCGTCTAACCACCCCTCTATTCCATTAGCTAGCAAGTTTAACCCCTCGGTGGCATTTTTGACAAAAATCACTTCTAGTGGCTCACAGCCTAAAAACTTAGCAGTCATCTCACGTGCTTGCCAAAGTTCCGCCGTCGCAAGCTCCGACAATTCATATACTCCGCGCAAAGGATTCGCATTTTTCTTTGTATAAAAATCTTGTTCAGCCAAAAGTCCAGCCGTCATTCTTTGCATCGTCGCAGCATTATCTAGATACACGAAAGGCAAGGTCTCATCTAGCTCATTTTTCTCAAATATCTCAAACTCTTCTCTGTACATTTCGCTTATCCTTAACTTTTTTATTCATTTTTTGGCTCATTATTTATTCAATTTAGCTCGCACTCACATCCCAATTCATTTATGCTTAAATCTTGTACTCACACTACATATTCTGCATTTCTAGCTTAATTAAGTTATTCATTTCCATCGCGTATTCCAGTGGCAAAGCTTTCGTAATTTCTTCCGAAAAACCTCGAATCAATATCTCTTTTGCCTTTTCTTCACCAATTCCGCGTGTCGCAAGATAATATAAAATCTCTTCCGATAATTTCCCCACCGAAGCCTCGTGTGTCACTTCTGCTTCCCCCGAATTTACGTCCACCACTGGTTCCGCGTAAGACTGTGACTCACCATCTAAAATTAACGATTTACAATCAATATAAGCCTTTACCCCCTTCACTCCCTTCCCTACCTTTGCCAGGGTCTTCGTCATACTCACGCCCCCATTCTTCGCCACCGATTTACTGCGAATAATCGCCGAGGTATTATCCGCCAAACAAATCACCTTTGCCCCGGAGTCTAAGATTTGCTCTCCCGAGGCCAAACTCATCCCTAAATATTCCATTTTTGCCCCCTCTCCTTTTAGGATCGTCGTCGGATACAGCATCGTCACTTTCGAGCCAAAAGTACCTGACACCCACTCCATTTCACCGCCCACCTCTACAAGCGCTCGCTTAGTGTTCAAATTGAACACATTTTTTGACCAACTTTCTACCGTCGAAAATCGCATTTTTGCCCCCTTTTTTACGAAAATCTCCACCGAACCCACATGTAAATTATTTTTTTCATATTTTGGCGCCGAGCAACCCTCAATAAAATGCAGTTCACTTCCCTCATCTACTACAATTAAGGTATGTTCAAATTGCCCAATTCCTGGTTCGTTCATTCGATAATAACTCTGAATCGGCAGTTCCGCCGCCACCCCTTTAGGCACATAAATAAACGATCCACCACTAAACATTGCCGCATGCAAACCCGCAAATTTATGATCATTTTCTGGTATCAACTTCATAAAATGCTCTAAAAAGATTTCGCCCACTGGCGCACCATATTTCGCCAAGTTTTCTGCCGGACTCTTCTCCGTCGCCAAGATTGCTTCTTCTAATGGCAAAAACACCACCCCAAATTGCGCTAATTTTTCACGCATTCGGTGATAAACCACCTCCGAGTCAAACTGTGCACCCACGCCAGCCAGCCACTCTTTTTCTGCCTCTGGAACTCCTAGAGCCTCGAAAGTCTCTCGAATGTCTCTCGGCACCTCATCCCAAGAAGTTTTCACCTCAATATCATCCACTTCCTTATAAAATCGAATCCCCCCTGCGTTAATCTGTGAAATCAACTCCTCTACTCCTAGCAACATCTTCCCAAGATTCTGTTTTTGCCAAGCCTGCACCCCCCGAAGCCTCTTTTTTAGCACCCACTCCGGCTCTCTTTTTTGTCGATGAATCGCCTCCGCCGCCTGACGCACTACCTCTTTTTTCATTTCGCGCCTCCCTCATTCATCGCACCCCTCTCGTCCATCACTTTCAGTCCCCCGCCCACCAATTCAACCACCTTATCCACCTTCAATTTTTCCAAAATCCTCAAATTATGCGAAGTAATTAAAAAACTTGCTCCAGTTTCTTTTTTGTAATCCGCTAAAATTTGTGAAATTTTCCCCGCCGATTCTATATCTAACCCCGAATCTAGCTCGTCCAACATACAAAATTTCGGCTTCAAAGCCAACATCTGTAAAATTTCATTCTTTTTCTTTTCTCCTCCCGACATCCCCACCCCACATTCGCGCTCCATAAAAAACATCGGAAGCCCCAACAATTTCTGATTTACCATCAAGCCACTACGCACCTCATCGAGCCGCACTTTTTTACCACGTTCCATTAATCCAGTTCGAACAATTTCTGTCGTAGAAACGCCATTTACTTCCGGTGGTGTTTGAAAACTCAAAAACATCCCGAGAAGACTTCGTTTTTCTGTACTTAAATTCTGAATTTTCTCTCCCAAAAATTCAATTTCTCCCCCCAAAATTTCATATCGCGGATCCCCCATAATTGCTCCTAATAGCGTCGATTTACCAGAACCATTTTTCCCTTTAAGTATCAAAGTTCCTCCCGGCAAAATCTCAAAATTCACCCCCCGAAGCACCACTTGCTGATTTTTCTTAATCGCCACCGTCAAATCCGAAATTCTGAACATTTCACCTCTACTACCTCTTTATTAAATTATAACATTATCTCTTGATAGAATGAATTATCTGCGTTATAATTAAAAAACAATCCCCTGTAGCTCAATGGTGGAGCAAGAAGCTGTTAACTTCGAGGTTGTCAGTTCGAGCCTGACCGGGGGAGCCATATTGGACGAGAGTCCAATTTTTTTATGTAAATAAATGGCTCTAACAGATTAAAATTCAGTTGTTTTTCTTTGATTTTTAAGTTCGAAACTAATAGACGCAAAATTTGATTTTTGACGGATGGTTTAGAACTCTTAAATAAGTCGCTTGCGCTAGTTGCGAGCTTTAACAGATTAGAAATCGTCATTTCTGAGCCCTCGAAGCCTTGCGCTAACACCACTAGCTCGTCGTCTATTTCCGCCATTCGCTTCGTGTCCTTTTCGACTAATTCATCGTATTTGTCCACAGTAATACGTCCATCGAGTTTATCTTCATACATTAGGTCTTTTCGACGTTCTAGTCTTGCATACTCGGCTCTCAGTGCGGTTTCTTTAGCTTCCCGAAGTTCTTTCGCTCGAATATGGTCTTTATTTATTTCGTCGCAGATTTGGCTTGCTAGATTCTTGTTGACTGATATTTCTGATAACAATGGCTCAATTTGCTCTATAACACCCAATTCCGTCGCGTTATTTGGGCATTTGCCTTTAGCATTCGAACATCGCATATAAACGCGTTCTTTCTTCGTATATGAACTCATTGAGCAACCACAGATGCCACATTTCAAAATACCCTTAAAAGTAAATTCATACATCTTTTTTCTATCTTTGAATTGCTTTACGTAATTTTCGTCGCTTATCTTTTGGATTTCGTCGTAGACGTCTTTAGGGATATAAGTAGCGTATCTGTGTGGGTAATCCTTGCCACGATATGTCATCATTCCGTAGTAAAACTTATTTTTGAACATATAGGCTACGGTTGATGCACCGACTGGCTTCGGCTTCTTCATATTCGAGATTAAGCCCATTATTTGAAGTTCTGTCGTTATATCTTTTACCGACATTCCTGACAGTCTTAGTTCGAAAGCTTTGCGAATAAACGGCTCTCGCATCTTGTCGATTACAATATCGTGCTTACCGTCGTCTTTTACAATATTTACGTAGCCAATTGGTGCTTTCTTTTTCTGGGAATTCGCCGTCACGAAGCTTTTGGTCGATTCGGTGATTGACGTTGTCACGAATGGCGGATGAGCAGTAGCCAGCCGTTGCCATTCCAATATCCAAACGAAACAGCTCGCAGGCTGGCGAATTCTTTGTGATGACAAGGCTATCCGATACGAAATGTAATTCAATACGCCCGTCCATTGCCGTTCTTTTGAGCTTGTTTACAATTTCACTCGAACAGGCGCGTGTAAAGCGGTCGATTTTATCAAATACAACAATGCACTCTTTTAGGTATTTGTATATTTTATCGACTATCTTTTCAAATTTCTCTCTATCTTCTTTGAAAGCTGATTCGTCGAATTCATAATAGTCGGCGTCGACATTAAGCCGTTTTGCGTAATCAGTTAATTTGTATTTCTGCGCAGGCAACGCTTCGCGCTGACTGGGGTCTAATACACGTGCTATCAAGAATGCTTTGATGCCGTCGTATTTTCTATCGTTATAGCCCATAGATTACATCCTTTCATTTTACTTACCATTTGATACTATTATATACCATTTTTATCTAAAAAATCCCGCTTATAGTCATCTATATTTATTGGACTCATTCCTTTTATGGTGTGTTCAATTTGAAGCAGGTGACTTAGATTTTTTGGCGCTTTTGGCTCTATGAGTTGCTTATTACTTCTAGCCCACGAGCCGTCCTTAAAGCGATTGTCAAATACTTCCTTTACAAATCTAGCGTCGTAATTTTGACTTTTTTGTAGATATGTCATTCCGAGCGTCGCTAATACTCTTTGTGGTTTTGCGTCTGGGTTATTAAGTAGCCGAAAAATATTTTCAACCGTTTCGTTATCAAGTGGCGCTTTTGGAGTTTTTGCAAATACTTCGTTCCACCAATTTAGTAAGATACCCCTTGATATTTCCGACGAGAACATTCGCTTAAAAGTTAGGTCGTCGGTGTTTTGTCTGATTTTTGTGAGGTTACTCTTAATTTCTTTGACGCCATTTAGTCGAACTTCAAAGCGCAGAACGGCAAGTTGTCTTTTCTTTTCGAATAAATCAAATAAGCTCGTTTGGATAAAATTGTCTTTTTCGACGCATCGTTTTTCGCTAATCTTTGAGCGTTTTAAGTCTGAGATTTTATCGTAAAATACGATGTCGCGATAACTTGTATGTAGATGAAAAATCTGTCCGCCATTTCAGAAGTCGCCCGATGAAACATCAAGTGATTTTCTAGTGTCGGCCGAGTTAAGTAGGCGGATAATTTGCGATACAGTTGTCCCATCTTCGAACATGACGTTTTTTGAATAGTCGATTTTTACTACTTTGTAATTTTCGATGCAGACAGTAAATTGAAACTTTAATCCCATTTCAAACAGAGCTTTTTTAAGGGCTTGAACGATATTATCGAAATCCGCATTGCATACTTCGCTAAAGTTATTACCCTTTAATAGTTTCGGGATTGAGAATTCAACTAGCATTTGTTGCTGAATGCGCCCATAGCCGAGCGGTCGTTTTACAAAAGTGACGCGCGGATAGTATTTGCCCGACGCTTTCATTTCTTTAGTTGGATTAAGTACACCTTTAAATACGCCGTTCTTTTGCTTTGTGAATTTGAATTCTTCAGGAATAACTTTAGTGTCGTAAGCCAAACGAATCGTATCTATCATTTTCACAACCTTTGTTTATTACGTTTTTACATTCTTTAAAGATATCGTTTTCAATAAACTTACTTGCTTCGCGATTGAGCGGATGGAAAACCGTAACGTCGTTATTTTTAACGCGTTTTGACGGATATAATAATCGTAATCCGCCATCCAGCTTTTTATAGACGGCTATTGAACTAAGTAAGACATCATCATCAATCGTTAAGCTCGCAAAAGCAATTAGTCCGTTATCTGGTGATACGGGCGTTATAGTTACATTCTTGATTTTCATTACGTCCTTTCAATTCTTTTTGCGTTTCCCACAAAAGACTGAAGAATTTAGCCAGCTTTTTGATTTCTTCTGGCGTGAATTCGTGTTCTAAATCTTGCGGGTTATTTGTCATAACTCGATTATCTTTCGGAACACAAAAACAAGTCCGATTCCTGAACGGAGTTTAATTATTCTGAATTATTTTGAAAGCTTTTGAATTTCTAATTCGAGTGTTTCTTTGTTGAGATTTGCATTTTTGAGGTCATCGGCGGTTATTTCGGTCTTAGCTACGAAACTGCCTTTACTGGCGCGAAATGCAAGCCTTTTTAGACTTTTTGGCATTTTTATCGCATCAAGTGCCGACGCTACGCTTCCAACCGTCTTAACGGTCATTTTTGGTGCTTTAAACGCGTCACTTAGCGGCTTTATCCAACTTGCTACTGAGATTACTCTTATATACTTCCGTATCGTTCAGGTAAAGTTTACCTTGTATTTCGTCGTAGCGCAGATGATATACGATGTCTTTTGCTTCTTCTTTTAGCTCCTGCTTCAGCGTAAAGTCGGACGGTTGATAAATGGATGCTTCGTAATCCTTAATTATTTCAAATAGCTCATCTACTTCATTATCGAATTTATCGAATAAATCTAGGAGCATATCCATATCGTGGCTAAAATCATACCCGATGTATTCCATTCTTATAGCATTCTTGTTGTCGGTTGGATTATCAAAACGCATACGAAAACTGATTTGTGGTAGCCTGTCGATTATATCGCCTACATCATTGCGCCACTTATCACGAAATTCACGAAGAAATAAGTATGCTTTAGAGAGCTCTTCATCAGCAAAAGTGCGAATGTTCTTTTTTATAATAGAATCATAGATTACGGGTGTAAAAGTATTATTGATTTGTAAACCGTTCTTCGGAGCTAATCCGTCTTTTGATTCGATAAGATAGCTAATCGCAGTTTCACGAAAATTGTCGCGCCATTCACGAGCTTTCTTATAGAGGCCATACAGAGGTTTTGCGTATTCGTTTCTCACAGTTTTTAACTCACAATTTTACTCAAATTTCTATTATCTATTATATAATAAAGTTATGAAATATGAGGAAAATGGGCAAGACAAGTATCTTACTCTGACTGAAGTGAGCAAGCTTTTAAGCATCCATCCAAATACACTTCGCAACTGGGACACAAACGGCACTTTGAGGGCTACTCGTATCGGCATCAAGAGAGTGCGTCGTTATCGCAAGTCTGACATAGACAAATTTATAACAGAATCGAATAGATAACGATTCAGAAATTGAGGAATAATGGCAACTAATGATCTATCGTACAAAGGCCTATATGCAATGCATAAATATTGGGGTAAAAAGCCCTTTAATGAGATTTCGAAATTCATAAATAAATATTCTAAAAGTGGCGACACTGTGCTCGACTGTTTTTGCGGATCTGGCATTACATTGATTGAGGCTTTAAAGCTCAATAGAAAGGCGATAGGCATAGACTTAAATCCGCTAGCCATAGAATTATCTGACGTCTCAACTACTCCGATAGATTTGAAGCTAATTAATGCAACTTTCTTAAGTATCAAAAAGAGCCTGAAGACTACGATAGACAGCTTGTACGAATGCGAATATAATGGCGAAAAGACGTCTGTGACTCATATCGTCTGGAAAGACAGTAAGCCAATTGAGGTATGGTATAAAAAACAAGGTTCAAGCAAAAAGCTTGTCCGCGATGGAATAAAAGAGGATTTAGAGATGAGCATAAATCCATCCATCAAGCCAAAATGGACGCCAAAAACAAAAATGTTCGAGAATGCACGGATTAATGTCCATAAGGATCAAGCCGTAGCAGACTTATTTACGCCTCGCGCACTTACTGCCCTATCATTGTTGAGAGAAGAGATAAAAAATATAGACGATAGTGATATTAGAAAGTTTTTTGAAATAACATTTACTGGAACATTATCCCAAGCAAGCAACCTAGTCTTCGTTATTAGACGTCGCAACAATAAGACTGACGAAAGCGGAAAAGCTGAAGTAGGAAGTTGGGTTATTGGCTACTGGGTACCAGACGAACACTTTGAAATTAACGCTTGGAATTGTTTTGAAAACCGTTATAAGCGAATGATAAAGGGGGTTGAAGAAATTAATTCCTTATTCCCCGATAAGGCAAAAACTAAGAGACAGCTTACCTTGTATAACACTTCCGCTACTGATATGCCAATAAATGACAAAATGGTGGATTATGTTTTTATTGACCCGCCACACGTGAATAGAATCTTATATATGGAACAAAGTCTTATGTGGAATGCTTGGCTCGGCTTAGACGAAAATATTAACTGGGACAAAGAAATCATAGTATCCGAAGCAAAGGCACGTAGAGGCAAAAAAAATAACAAAAATTACAATGAACTGCTCCACGTATCATTTGCAGAAATAAAGCGCGTACTAAAAAACAATAAGTATCTGTCCCTTGCTTTCAATTGTCTAGATGATGATACGTGGTTTAACCTTTTGAAGTCTTTAAGTAAACTTGGGTTTGAAATAGTAGATGTAACTCCATTGGAATATTCAGCAACATCTGTAGTTCAAGACAATAGAAAGAATGCTCTAAAAACAGATTTAGTTTTGACGTTTAAAAACGCTCAGCTTGATAATATCCCGAACATAACTTTCAGAGAGGATGACGATGTATTGCGAGCATTTATCTCGGGCTATCTAAAGGAACATAAAAATGCCGAGATGTATAATGTTATGAATGAGCTATTTAAGTTTACTATCCCGAATGGTTATATTTACAGAGTTTCCAAGATTACCAAAATCTATTCTACACTTGTTAAATAATTATACCTTTCACTCAAAGTAAATAGTCGACATAGATAAAGCTGTGTAGTCTCCGACGAGGCCAGCCTCTTTATCGTAGTGGTAATGTATCTCGTGTATGGACTCTTCGCTTATTCCATCAAGCAATTCCGAGATTTTCTTTTCTATCTCAGCTGTTTTTCCTTTTAGCTCTCTTCCGTCCACGAATTGATTATTATAGGCAAGAAAAACAAATAACCTATTATTGTTGCAAAATAATCGCTCGCCTTGATACTTATAATTCCACCACTCTAATGTTTTTAATTGTTCTGAGGTTTTTGGCACATATTTGCTTCTGTTTTCTTTTACTTTTAATATAAAGTCAGAAGATGATTTGTCGCCAATTTTTTCGATAAAAGTAGTTAGTTCGGCTTTCGTCAATTTACTGGCCGCAATTAATCCTAGCTCTCTATGGTTCCTCTTATATTCATTATAATATGCGCGAATACTCTTAAGTTCACTATCAACCGTGCAATCAATTTCATAATCATCGAATGAAGCAGAACCTGTTTCTTTTATGCCTTGCGACGCCAGATCAAAATAGTTTTCAGATATATGTGTATATTTTAAATCGAATGGCACCAGCTTGTTCTTTATTCGAATAAAGAAATCTATATCGTGTATCTTTCTAAGTGTAGGGATAACATTCTTATGTTTAAGAAAAGCGAGCTCAATTATATCATTTGAATTTTGATTATAATAAGACCATAGGCAGTATTGTCTAACTTTTTTTAGCACATTATCGTCTAGTTCTTTAACTAGTTCACTATATTCTTTAATAGACTTATTTCTAACAAACCCTTTTACTATGTCATCAACCTTGTCGTTGCGCACTCCACAATTAACGATTGGTATTTCAGAAAGAATGCCAGAAAGTCCATCTAGTTCGGATTCTCTTTCCTTTATTAGTTCATTTCTCTTGCTTTCAATATATTCTAATAATTGGTTGTCTGTAATAGTAGATTCAAAAACACTATTTCCCAAATCACGGATATTGTTTGAATTTTGTGTTATTTTAAGGTGCTCTAGTATCTCTCGCAAATTACTTTTATCCAACGAACGAACTAGGAGAAATCTGGTCGCAATTCCGTTATTATCATATTTATGAAAAAACTCGCACACGTTATTTGTATTTTCATATTCGGCATAAAGACTTTCAAAGACAGACATTTTTATTGCTCCTCACTACAATTATTGATTTCTGAAAAAAATTGCCCCATATCCATCTCTAAGCCGTTTATAATCTTTTCAATATTAACAATAGCAATGTTTCTTTTTCCCATCTCTACGGAAGCGTAGTACGTTCTATCCATACCAATTTTTAGGGCAAATTTTTCTTGGCTGATACCTTTTTCTTCGCGATATTTTTTACACAAGAAGCCGAATTTTTCTTGGATTTTCATAACATTTGTTCCTTATTTATCTTCTAATTCTAGTATCGTGAAGTATATGAGACAACGGACTATAAGTCACAAATATTCTTTCAGAAATCTGTTACACCTGTTCCATAAATTACCAATTATGCGTAATCGGTTTAATGTGTTGCCTAAAAAACGGCAAAATAACTATTGTGGATAACGGATAAATAGTCACTTGTAAACAAGTGGACAGAAACTACATTCTCATTTATTAGTCATACAAAATACCACTTGCGTATAAGCGGTGCAAAATCTGGCTATATTATGACATCTTTTTAGGTGTTTTTGGTATCTTTTTGATACGGTGTATTTGCAGGTTCTTGGGGTACATCCACTTGCGTTCAAGTGGATAATGGATTTTTGACATTATTATCTTTTAGTGGCTTCATCTCTGATAGATGCTCGTGGATAAATGATGTTAATAGGTCTCCATAAACTTGATCGTATGTATAGCAAGCCATTCGAAAATCTGTCATTTCGGGGAGCCAAAATTATTGAATAATCCCATATTTCGGGATTATTTTTCGTTCTCGCTATCACTGGTTAGACAAGAACGCAGTTCGTTGGATTTTGAGGTTAAAAGGTAGGAGCCTCAAGAATATGTCTTACGATTTTATCACCCAATTCCTCAGTATATTTTGATAGTCTGCCATTTCTTTTCATATTTACATCTTACTATAGAGTAGGGGCCTCATTTTTTAGCATAAGTATATATTAAAATGGCTCGGAGAAAATATCAGTTCAGAAACCCAACTTTGCACGCAAAACCTGCAAAACCACAAAAATTCTCTCGTCGTAAACGGTCTACACTATTGGACTTATCTCATTGAATTTAAGATTTGTTGTGTATATTTTATTTCAGTTTGGGATAATTTAGCCAGATTATCCCAAGCAGTATTCTTACTTATTTCGCTTTTTTGCTCATGGCTAACAGGAGGAAGATTTAAATTATTCATTAGCCGCCCTTTCCTTATCGTAAGTACTTTCGCATTCGGTATGCCTATCGCCACCATCGAAGTCGACATAGAACTTGGTGCCGTCCTTTGCAACTGCACTTATATAAAAACTTGGATTAGCAATAGCGGTTCGCCAATCAAGATAGCGAACAACCTCAAACTCCAAATCAGAGTTCTTTTCTACGGCACACCGAACTAGCATTTGCAAGCCTTGCTTATTACGGTTCTTGACACAATCTTCTGGATGTCTAGAACAATATTGTTCCACAATTTGCTCAATTTTCGGATTATCTGATTTTTCGTAAAACTCAGGCTCTCCAAAAGTAGTATTAAACGCGTCTATTAGCTGAAAGCCTAAGACCAATGCTCCACCCACAAAAATAATTGCCGGCGCACAAATTATCAAAATAATGGGTATAAGTTTTTTATTATTTTTTTGGATCTTCTTAATCATAGTCGCTTTTTTAATTATAGTATAAAAGGTCGACTTTTAGTCATACGAAATAATGTTTATGATTAAATCCGTTAAGGTCCAGAGCCTTTGCAACAAAATGCATTGTTAAATAACCAATACACATTCACAAGAAGACTTAGCAAAACCACTACCGCATTCCGCTAAGCTTATTTTGCGATATAATATAAGCATTATGGAGTACGAAATACGCAGAAATTTTAATCAATCTAACCACGAACTTAATCCTGAGTCTCATCAAATTTCCGAATTTCGTGCACGATTGAGAAATTCTGGTCCCGAAATTCCAGAATTCATGCGTACCGAAGCCTATACTGAGCGCCGTCTCCAACATCGAGCTCAATCTGAACTTAACAAAAAGCGTGAAAACGAGCCTGCTCTCAATACTATTGGCGAAAGACTTACTCATCTAGCTACCATGACCGCCCCTACCATTGGTCGCGCTGCTCTGCTTGCAATTGGTATAGGACTTACCATGAAAGGCGCTTCTGCATTAGCTAACCACATCCCTAATCAATCCATCGAGCAGCACCAAAAAGACATGGAAGAACTCGGCATCCCTCTCGAAGATGAAGAAGAAAACAACTATGATCGCACCTTCACTGGTTATGAAGATTATATGAATAATGAAGCGCAAGAATTTACTCCCGACAATAATCTAATCATTCCAGAAGAAACTATAGATAATAACAATATCACCTCCTTAAATACCAATCTCGCTACTCCAATTGAACGCCACACCGCTATCATCCTACAAGATGAGAAATTTATTCACACCGCCGAAAAATCCGTTCTAAAAACCATTAACTTCCCTGCCGACGCCGGTCAGTTCAAATCTTTTATGGACTACAAAGCTATCACCGATAAATCCACTCCGAATTATAATTTCACTCACGAAAATGCCAATTTCCATATCGGAAAATCCGGTCTCACCTATTACCAAGAGGGCGGAAATATCTACCCTGTCGTTGCGGTCGGTAGTGGCATCTCCGATAAAGTCGGCCAACTCATCGAAGTTACCCTTGATAATCAAGGAAATCAAAACACCTTGCGTTGTGTAATTGGCGACCAAAAAGACGACAATGACACCGATCCAGCCACCCACACTATTCATAAAAACGATCATAGTGTGGTCGAATTTCTCGTCGATTATAATCGCTTAAAAGAAGCCAATCCTACCGCTGCCAATATGGGCGATCTCACCTATCTCGATAATTCCCAGTTCAATCTCAAAGGCAACGTCACTAAGGTTCAAGTCCTCGACCAAAATTTCTACCCAAACGAAAATCAATAATTCAAAATAAGCTCGAGCCCCGAGCTTATTTTAATTCCGTACATTAAAATCCCAAGTTTATTTTATCCCCCACATCAATCGCTCCATTACCATCCCCAGAATCTACACACAAAAAAATAAGCCCTCACGGGGCTTATTTTATTTTCTGTCTTATTTTGCAACAGAGAGTGAGATCTTGCGACCTTCACGATCAATATCTAGGACCTTGAAGTTCTTGCGTTCATTCAAGGTAAAGATTTTTTCTGGATCGACATCGTTACCTTCACCAAGTTCAGAAACGTGAACCAAAGCTTCGACGGCTGGAGAAATCTGAACAAAAGCACCAAATGGGGTAATACGAGTAACCGTACCTTCCACCTTTGAACCCTTCTTCAAGTTTTCTACCTCTGATAGCCATGGATCAGCTACGAGTTGCTTGATGGAAAGGCTGAGGCGTTCCTTATCAATCGCAATAATTTTTGCCTTGATAGTATCGCCAACCTTAACGTAGTCAGATGGATTATTGACACGTTCCCAAGAGATTTCTGAGATGTGCACCAAACCTTCGATACCTTCTACATTTACGAATACACCGAAGTCTACTACACCGGTTACTACACCTTCGACAGTGTCACCGACATGAAGTTCAGCAAAACGAGCAGCGAGGCCGTCTTTGACCGCTTCTTTTTCAGAGAAGATAAGCTTGTTATCTTTCTTACTTGCATCAAGAATGCGAACTTTGATTCCCTTACCGACAAGAGAATTGAGGCGTTGCAAGATTTCATCCTTATCAGCAGAACCTACACGTGGGTAGTGTTCAGCAGAAAGTTGTGAAACTGGCAAGAAACCACGAATTCCTTCGTATTCCACGAGGAGACCACCACGATTTGCATCAAATGGGGTAACTTCCACGATTTCAGAAGCATCAAGCTTAGCTTGGATTTCATCCCAACCCTTATCCTTCACAGCCTTGCGGAGTGAAAGAAGCACCATGCCGTCTTCCATCTCAGAATCGATTACAGAAGCGGTAACTTCTGCACCTTCTTCGAGATTACGTGCGAAAGAAGCTTCGCGGCGAGGCACCAAACCTACACCTTGTGCACCGAGATCAATTAAGATTTCGTGCTTTTTTACTGATAAAACAGTTCCGGAAACTACATCTCCAGTTGCTGCTTTTTTGATAGAGTCACCAGCATTAGCTAGCAATTCATCCATTGTTACTTTTTTGGCATCAGCCATTCTTATATTTTTCCTTCCTTCAGGTCCGTTCAGCTGATTTTCTTCCATAAAAAATCACTTGAACGAACCCGAATCTATTCCTTAATATATCAAAATCACCTCTGTTTGTAAAGTGTTACCGCCGTTCAAACTCTAGTCTCCACTCATTTCTACTCTTGCTCCATCTCTTACTCCTCGTTTCCACCCACACTTCTAGTCTTCTCCATCCATAGCGCCCACCTCCTATCTTTTATACCTTTAGTTCTCTCCGCTTCTGCTTTCTTTTTTTCTTCACTCAAACTACAATAACCTTATGAAAAGCGAGGTAACCTATCAAAAAAAATCTTTCCCTAGCGAGGTTGCCCATAAGAAACAGCAATTTCTCGATTTTTTGCGCTCCCAGTATCCCGATTATCATTTCCGCCTCAAATCCCGCTTCTCTTTTCGTTATCCCAAGATGATTAATCTCGACCAATCCGCTCTCACAGGTGACACGCCTTTTTCTGATTTTGCTCTTCAAACCCTCCACGAACTCGGTCACGCTCTTAATGAACACCAAAATTATGCCACTTCTATTGATCGCCTCAAATTCGAATCCGAAGCCTGGCAAACCGCCAAATCTCTCATCGAAAAGCATCATCATTTTCAAGATATTGAGTACTTAAATTATAACCCCGAATACGCCGAAGCTCATCTGGATACTTATCGAGACTGGCTACATGCTCAGTCTCTCTGTAAAAAATGTACTCTCACGCGCTTTCAAGATGACCACGGCCACTGGCATTGCCCGCATTGTGATCACTTATTTTGATCAATTCCCCATTGCTAGACCATGCCCATACAAAAAAATAAATCCGCCGAAGCAGATTTATTTTTCTTAATTCTAGGTGAATAAATAAATTATTCAGTTACAGTTTTTGCTTTTGCAGGACCGCGTTTTGACAAACGACCACCTTTAGCACCAGCAATTTTCGCAAGAGCAGGGTTAGCTGCAAAGCCACCGGTACGACCTAAGCGTCCACCTTTTTGACCAATGCGAGCGTAAAACTCCTTACCATATTTTGCGCGATTTGTTGCAGCAGCTTTCAAACCACCAGCTTTAGTTCCAGCCATTTAAAATCCTTCTGCCCACCATTTTTTTAATTCTCTTATTTACCTTAAGCCTCCCGCTCAAAGGTTAATAACTAGCATTATATAATAACAGAAGCAGTTTGTCAATACGCTAAAGTTAAAAAATATGTCATAATATTTATTCTTCCCTTAGACTCAATATCCGCCCCATGATATACTTCTTATTTACAATGTCCGTCTCATGATATATTCTCTCTGTAAAATCTTCCTAATAACTTACGTTCCACTCTCCCACCTCTTCGAGTCTCCCTAATTTTATTGACTTTTCACTCGCTTTTTGCTAAAATTCTTGCGTATGGGGCAATAGCTCAGCTGATTAGAGCGCTGCCTTTGCAAGGCAGAGGTCCAGGGTTTGAATCCCTGTTGCTCCACCATACATGGGGTGTTTAGCGTCCCCCCGCTGAACACTCCACCAAAAATACCCTCACGGGTCTTTTTTATGCTTTAATTTTCCCTGCCCTAGTTTTTATAGTAAAAAATCATCTATCCCCACTACCTAGATCATTCCTTGTCCCTAAAATCTCAAAATCTAAATATTAAAAATCGGCTTTACGCCAGACAGTTCACTTCAAACACAAAAAACGGCCTTAAGCCGAATCCATTATTCCTAATTTGGTGGGGATATGTGGACTTGAACCACAGACCTCGTCATTATCAGTGACGCGCTCTAACCAGCTGAGCTATATCCCCAATACCACTTATTTTACCCTATAAAACTCAAAAATGCAACAAAAATCCGTTAATTCTGTTATAATATATAATATATGGATTGGAATTTTAGCTTTTCTTGGGTTTTTATCGGTCTCATCATCGTCATTGTCGGCGGTATTATGATTACCAAATACCAAGAGATCTCCACTAATTTCTTAAGTGGCATTTCTTCTTATGAACGCGTCAAATTTTGGGGTCTCATTGCCATTCTTCTCGGACTGATCGTGATGTCGAACCTTCACATTTTCCTTCTCACCCTCTTAGTGCAAGCAATTTTTAAGCGCTAAAACACCTAAAAGCAAAAATCACATTTACTTCATCAAAAAACGCCAAAATGGCGTTTTTTTCCCTAATCCTTAAGCATTTATTACATTTTGCCGCACCCATTCGTACATCGCAATGCCCGCCGCCACCCCTACATTCACCGAACGCGTCGAGCCAAAAGATTCTATATAGCGCACGTCATCTGCCGCATTTACCAATTCTAGACTAATTCCATTACCCTCACTGCCGAAAACTAGCGTAGAGTGGCTCTCAAAGCGTTTAAGGCCCAAAGGTTTAGCCCGGTCCACGTTGTTTTCAATTGCTACTACTTCCCTTTTACGCGCTCTTTGATCCGTCATAAACTCTTCCATCGATGGCCAATATACGATTTCCAAATATTTATCCGTGCACATCGCACCCCGGCGGTTATATTTTCGTCGCCCCACAATATGCACCTTACTTACATTAAAGTTATTCGCTGAGCGAACGATTGTCCCCGCATTAAAATCGCGATCAACATTTTCGATTGCAATCTCCAGGCTATTTCGTTTTTCCGCCAGCCTGGCTTTTACCTCTTCATTTGACAGCCCCTTGTATTCATCTACCAAATTCCTGGTGTCCATCTTCGCGTCCAAAATCTCATCACCTACGAGTAAATTCCGGGCATCCATCTTCGCGTCCAAAATCTCATCACCTACGAGGCTGCTGTTCAGAATTTTACTCAAATTTTCGCTTTCTAGAGTTTTCATTACCTCTATTATAGCCTATTTTTAAGTTTCAATTTTATAAAAACCAAGAAAAAGGCTGGAAAGTCCAGCCTCCGGAATTGTTTTATGTTAATCATTTTACGCCTCACCCAATCCCTTAGAAAAATCACCTTAAAATCTGTCAAATAACCTAAAAAACGAAATTAAACTAGAAATTAAATTAGAAATCTGAGCTACAAACTCAGCGCCCTTTAAATCACAAATCTCAGAACTTTATCTCTGAAATTGATTTGAGCTTCTACTTCCATTTGGAGCTTCTTCCCGCTCTTAGTTTCAAGCTTTCTCAGCATTAAAACACTTTTCAAAAGCAGGCACTTATTATCCTCTGTATACAACAAAATTTGCTCTTTTGTTCGCGAATCTGTCCTCTCCCTCATAAAGAAATTAAACAGCTTATCTACAGGGATAGCTTTAGTTAATTTTGTCGCATCTTGATGAAGTGCCACCGACTGACGATGAGATAATTCCAACTTTGCTGCTCCGTACGGCATCATTAAATTAATTTCACCTCGGTGCATATCATAATCGTAATGCGCAGCAAAATAACAGAAATCACCACTCGCCGTTCTTGCCTTTCCCGAAAGTTCTAAATTCATCGAGCTTCTAATTCCCACAACAGAATCTATCTGTTCTAACATAATTTGAAAATCTCGCTTCTTAGAGCTTAACTGCAGAAGAATTGGTATTTTCTTCTCATCATCACAAAAAGATGCAAAGAAGTCTTCTTTTTTCACGCATCGCTCTGTTCTAAATTCATAAGAACGACCTCGATGATTACAACCATCATGTGCTAAGGTAAACTCTTTCCCCGTTCTTTCATCCACAAACCTCGCATCTAACATAAAACCCTCCTTTTAAATAACCACTGCGCTACACTTCTCTCTTTGCTCACAGTCCACAAAAAGACACCTCCATTTTACCAAAAAATGCTTAGGTTGTCAAAAAGCACCTCTATTACAAGGTGCTTTGATTCCCCAGAATTTAATTCGTTTATTTTATCTGAAGCTACTTATGCCCCAAGATTTCACGATTATTCTATTCGTTTATTTTTTCTGAAGCTACTTATGCCCCAAGATTTCACAATTTTATCAATTTAATTTAAGCCAAACTACTTACAATTACGTATCCATAATAGACCACGAACAGGACTAAAAACGCCAAACCTTCTTTGAAACTAATTTTCTGATCATTCTTCGCAAAAATAAATAGTACGATCGGTGAAATCACTAGCGCCACCACGTCGACGATTGAGAAAGCACCTCCTGCCACTCCGCCAAGAATCGCCACCGGCAATCCGGCCACAATGCCGATATTAAAAATATTTGAGCCGACGATATTACCAATCGCAATATCATATTCCCCTTTTTTCGTGGCAATCACCGAAGTTACCAGCTCTGGCAGAGAGGTACCGAGCGCTACAATAGTTAAAGAAATTAATCTCTCACTCACCCCAAAATTCGCTGCAATATCCGAAGCACCCCTCACTACCAAATCGCTACCGAGCACCACTGCGAGTAAACCAAACACAATCATCGCGATCGATTTAGCTAGATTCACCGACTCACCTTCATCCTCTTCTTCCACCCTATTCGACTTGCGGTTCAGCATACCGAAGAGATAATAAATAAAAATTCCGAAGAACAATAGTAAAATCACTCCGTCCTGTCTAGTGAACAAATTTTCTGACAATCCGAATAATTTATCCGACAAGACCGCCGCAAATCCCAAAGTCATCAAAACCAACACTGGAATTTCTTTCCGCACTGTCGCCGTCTTCACATGAAGCGCTCCCACCATTGCCGATACTCCTAAAATCAATAGAATATTCAAGATATTACTACCAATCACGTTGCCGAGCAAAATATCACCCTTCCCCGCCAAAATCGATTGAATACTCACCGCTAGTTCCGGCGCACTCGTACCAAAAGATACAATCGTCAGGCCAATCAACATCTTCGGCACCTTAAATTTTCTCGCCGTATCGCTTGACCCATCGACGAACACATCTGCACCCTTAATCAGTAGAACAAATCCCACCAATAATAAAAATGCGCTAAAAATTAATCCCATTTTTATTTATTCTCCATTAAACTCTTAATATTTTACCATGAGAATCTTATTCTAACCATCTTTTTTCAGGATTCGACTGCATAATTTCTGCTGTTTTGGGTAAGTATTCTTTAATCGCTAAGTTCAACGGCAAATCGTATTCCCTAAATTCCTCTTCCTCAAATTTTTCACTATGTATATAATAATTATTCCTCCCTAGTCTCATCATATAATTGTCGTCCATATCTAATTCCTCAATCTGTCTTCTTATGTATTCGGCTATGGCAGTTTTAGGATAGCCAAGTAGCTCACCAATTTGATTATTCGCCTCAATCCACACCCTCCTGTCTAAAATTTTACCCTCATCCGAAATACTATTTGAAAATTTCTCATACCATCCCTGCAAATCTTCACACAATTCTTTCGTTTTTCCCACATATAGATACTCATATTTCGCCATCTGAGCCCTTCTTAGTCTCCCCTTAGCCAAAACCAGCCCAAGTTCATCCAAAATTTTTGGTATTATTTCATTGTCCAATAATTTCTTACCATCAAACTCATCATTAACCTGCAAGGTGGTCGGCTTTAATCCAATCAATACTCCCATAACCCCCGTCATAAAAGGAGTAGCAAAATTCCTTCTCTTCCAATAAAATTCAAAAACCAATTTCTCAAGTCTTAATAAAGCGTCTCTGTTCATACTGGAAGTATAACATAAACAACCACAAAAAATCCCCTTTTCGGGGATTTTCTTTAACAACTCAGCTGTGCAATTCATCGTCTGTTTTAGTAAGCTGTAAATCGTATCTTACTTACGTAAGCTATATTGTGTCTTAAGCTTATAAACACAATTACGACCGACCTAGATACATTAAACTCTAGTTTAATGCTCATCAAATCCTTCTCTAGAAAGGAGGTAATCCATCGACACGTTCTC
>JABZKC010000001.1 GCA_015257485.1 Nanosynbacter sp.
TAGGCATGCCGCCAGCATTCATCCTGAGCCAGGATCAAACTCTCCATTAAAGGTCCTAAGACCTTAAATTTTAAATTTGAAAACTCAAATATATATAAATTAACTGACGATGATAAAAATAGAAATAAATCTATTTTAATAATTGCACAACTGAATTGTTAAAATTCGTCCCTCATGTTCAATTAGTTTCCCGTTTGCTCATGAGGATGTATCTATAATAGATGACAAAATAATAAATGTCAACACAATTTTGCAAGATTTTTTAAGATTTTTTCATTTTTCAGACAATTTTCCGACAATTTTCCGCTTTTTCCGTTCTCTCTTCTCGTTTTATCGCTCGATTTCGCCTATTAATACCTCATTTATTTAATCAATAGAAAATTGATTGCAATAGAAATTAATATACCTAGAATCAATCCGGCCACCACCTCTGGCACCGTATGCCCCTCCACCACGCGTAGATGTGCGATTTTTTCCGCCTCACTTAACTTCAAATTCTTCTCATCAATCAGCTGATTAATAATTTCTCCGTGTTCCCCTACCGAATGGCGGACATTAGTCGCATCATAAATCAAAATCGAAGTCATACAGACCGCCAGTGCAAACACCGTCGAATTAAAACCAGACAAAAAACCAATCGTTCCAGTCACCGCCGAAAAACTCGCTGTATGACCAGACGGCATTCCACCAGATTTCATCATATAATATAGTACTTCCGAAAATTTCGCCTTGCCACGAGTTTTAATCACAAACACAATTAGTTTGAAAAACTGTGCGATAAACCAGCCACAGATAAATGCTAAAAAAACATAACAGCTTTCCATACTCCTATCTTATCACACCCAAGGAAAAACAAGAATACCCGAGTTCCGAGTATTCTTGTCCAAGATTAGTTATTTTTAAGGTACACTTTCTTCGTTTCACCACTCATTTTGAGAGAAAAAATGAGAATTTATTTTGCGAGAAATAATTACTATTGTAAGTGGTGAATATTTCGTTTTCCTTTCTTTTTGATAAATAAGAAGACTAGAAGAAAGCTAATTAATCCCCCTAAAATTGCCAAAATCCACCAAAAATCCTTCAAAGTTTGACCGACCTGACCCAACACTGGTACTTCTGAAATTTCCTTTTCATCTAATTCTCCCTCATCCACATCGGTCGCCTCAAGCTCACCTTCTGGCACCTCACCCTCTAAAACCTCTCCTTCAGAAGTTAAATTTTTCGTATTTCCACCATCAGAATTTTTGCCATCAGAATTTTCATTCCCCATCATATTTTCACTACCATCCACCCCAGAATCCTGCTCAGATTTTTCTTTTACAATCCCCGAAAGCACGATATTTCTATCAGCTAATTCAGTTTTTCTCAATGTCGCAAAAACTGCCGAGTTCGCCCCAAACCCCAGCCCAAGCGTCAATATGCTGAAACCTAAAATTCCTAGTACTGTCTTTTTTATTTTCTTTGTTTGCTGATTTTTCATATTACCTCACTGTTTTATTTACCTGCACCATAGCGAAAAATCTCAAAAATCACAACCATAAGCATTTTTAAAAATAATTTAACAGAGGTAAAATCCCCCAAAATTTTTTTAGCATAAGCAAGTTATCAATTGTCATAAGCAAGTTATGCCTAATAAAAATCCCACAAGACACCCGACAAAATACCAGCCAGAATTCCTCCAAAACCCCACCACCCACTAAAACCACTGCTAACCCCACAAAAAAGTACGCTAGACGCGTACTTTTTCCTAAAAACCTAATTATTCATTAGTTTCTTCTTCTTTTTCTTCTGGTAAAACGATACCGATTGAAGCCACCGTGTCACCTTCTACCATCCGCATGATGCGTACACCTTGCGTAGCACGACCGAGGGTTGGAATGTCTTTCACCGCCACACGAATCGCCTGACCATTTGAAGACATCATAATCACCTCGCTCGCCTCTGGATCTAAGGTATGCACCGCCACGATTGGACCAGTCTTCGCCGTCACTGCTGCCACCTTGATACCCACACCACCACGCTTATGAGTTGGGAAATTGGCTACCAGCGTAGATTTACCGTAACCATTGGCGGAAACTGCGATCAATTTCTGCTTTGGATCAGTCACGATATCCATACCTACCACTTCATCTTTCGGACGGAGACGCATCCCACGCACACCCATTGCCGAACGACCCATCGCACGCACATCGGCTTCATTAAAGCGGATTGCTTGACCAGCTGAGGTAGAAATAATGATATCATTCTTCCCTGTAGTTGGCTTCACCCACTTCAGTTCATCTCCTGGATCCAATTTAATCGTAATTAGACCATTCGAGCGCACATTCGCGTAATTTTTCATCGCGGTCTTCTTGATTGTACCGTTCTTAGTCGCCATAAAGAGGTATTCATCTGCCTCGTCATCACTCTTATCATCCGACTGCTGATTATCTTCGTTATATTTAATAATCTCCGTAATCTTTTCGTCTGGATGCATGTTCAAAAGATTCACCGCTGCCGTACCCTTAGCCGTCAAAGAAGCCTGTGGCACTTCGTAAGCCTTCATCTTAAACATACGACCCTGTGAGGTGAAGATATAGAGGAAATCATGTGAATTCGTCGTCAAAATCTGCGAAATTACATCTTCTTCCTTCGTAGTCATGCCCCTCTTTCCCTTACCACCACGGTTTTGGCGGCGGAAATCAGTCTGCGATACGCGTTTAATGTAATTCTCTGCCGTGAGCAAGATCACACTTTCTTCTTCTGGAATCAATTCTTCTTCCGAGAATTTACCAAGTTCATGATTGAAAATCTTCGAACGACGCTTGTCGCCGTATTTTTCTTTCATGGCTAGAAGTTCTTCTTTCACCACGTTCAAAATCTTCGCTTCATCTGCCAAAATCTCTTCATATTTCGCGATCAAAGCCATCAGTTCTTGCAATTCCGCCTCAATTTTATCGCGTTCCAAGCCCTGCAAACGACGTAATTGCATTGCCAAGATTGCCGCAGCCTGAATTTCCGAGAGGCCAAAACGCTCCATCAAACGCTTATCAGCATCATCATACGATTCACGAATCGTTTTAATCACTTCATCAATGTTATCCAGGGCAATTTTCAAACCTTCAAGAATATGGGCGCGTTCCTTAGCCTTACGTAAATCGAACTCCGTACGGCGACGAATCACTTTTTGACGGTGCTTAACAAATTCCGCCAAAATTTCCTTCAAACCCATAATGCGTGGCTGGATTCCGTTCACCAAGGCCAGCACATTATAATGGAAATTAGTCTGCAAATCCGTCATCTTATAGAGCTGATTCAAAATCTTCTTTGGATAAGCATCCTTCTTTAGTTCCACTACCACGCGAATCTTACCGCGTGCCGATTCATCACGTGCATCCGCAATGTGAGTCAATTTTTTATCCAAAACCAGCTGACGAACCTTCTCAATGAAGCCTTCCTTACTCATACCGTAAGGCACCTCGGTAACCACAATATTAAAGCGGCCATTCTTGCGCTCTTCAATATTAGCTACCGCACGAATCGTCACCGAGCCCTTACCAGTCGCATAAGCCTGCTTCATCGGTGCACCACCATAAACTTCCGCCCCTGTTGGAAAATCTGGACCCTTCACATGCTTCATTAAATCTTCCAGACTTGCCTCTGGGTTTTCAATCAAAGCCACCGTAGCGTCCACTACTTCACCGAGGTTATGTGGTGGAATATTGGTTGCCATACCAACCGCAATACCCATTTGACCGTTCAAAAGAATATTTGGCAAAGCTGCTGGCAAAACCACCGGCTCTTTCTCTGTACCGTCGAAGTTATCACGAAAATCTACGGTTTCCTTCTCGATATCGGCAAGAAGCTCAGCCCCCACCTTATCCATTCTGGCCTCTGTATAACGCGAAGCCGCCGGATCATCACCGTCCATCGAACCGAAGTTACCCTGACCTTCTACCAAGGTGTAGCGCATCTTCCAAGGTTGCGCCAAGTTTACCATTGCATCGTAAATCGAAGAGTCACCGTGTGGGTGATATTTACCCATTACTTCACCAACGATACGTGCTGACTTCACTGTAGCATGTGGTGCGCGCCAACCATTTTTATACATTGCATAAAGAATACGGCGATGCACCGGCTTCAGGCCGTCACGCACATCTGGTAAGGCACGATCAATAATCACCGACATTGAATAACGCAGGAAGGAATCCTCCATCACGTTCTCGACCGTCAATTCCTCGACCCCATCTACGGCACGGTGCGCGGTTAATCCGCCCAGATGAGCATCTTCCATCTCTTCTGCAGCTTCTTCAATCATTCCTTCTGCGACATTTTCTGCCGCATTCATCTCAGCATTGATTTTTTCATCATTTGGCTCTTGTGGAACTTTTTTATCGTTTTTCGTCATTTCTCATCCTTTCCTTAGAAGTCCAAATCATCAATATTAACTGAGGCAGCACGTGACTGAATAAAGTTTTTACGTAGTTCAACTTCCGTACCCATCAATTTCGTAAAAATCGCATCCGCTTTTTCTGCATCTTCGATGTTCACTCGAATCAAAACACGATTCTCTGGGTTCATCGTGGTATCCCAAAGCTGCTGTGCATTCATTTCACCAAGACCCTTAAAGCGCTGTTGTGCCGTATAGCCAGCCTGCTTAAAGCGTTCATCTTCTGGATTAATCTTCAAACCTTCCTTCACACGCTCTTCGATGCGCTGAGTCAATTTCTCTTCCAAGGCTGCTTCATCGTAAATATAATCAATTTTACGGTTCGCGCCCGTACCCTTAATCAAGCCAAATAGTGGTGGTTTCGCCAAATAGACGTGTCCACCTTTCACCACCTCTGGCATATAACGGAAGAAGAAAGTCAGAAGCAGCGTCGAAATATGCGCACCGTCCACATCGGCATCGGTCATGAATACAATCTTAAAATAACGTAGCCCAGAAATATCGAACTGATCACCAATTCCTACGCCTAGAGCCTTAATCAAAGACACCAGCTCCGCGTTCGCATACATCTTATCTAATCTCGCGCGCTCGGTATTCAACACCTTACCACGAAGCGGCAAGATCGCCTGAATCTTCGAGTTACGACCTTCCTTAGCCGAACCTGCGGCCGAGTTACCCTCTACAATGAAGAGTTCACACTCTGAACGGTCCCTAGAAGAACAGTCTGCCAATTTCGAAGGTAAATTCAAACCTTCAAAAGCACCCTTACGAATCACGTTATCACGCGCTGCTCTTGCCGCCTTGCGCGCACGCGCCGCCAAGGTCGCCTTACCGACAATCTTCTTCGCAATTGCAGGATTTTCTTCGAGGAAATAGCCGAAATATTCGCTCATTACCTTATCGACATAGCCACGCACCTCTGGGTTGCCCAATTTATTCTTGGTCTGACCTTCGAATTCTGGGTTTGGCAATTTCACCGAAACCACCGCTGTCAAACCTTCACGAATATCATCACCGGTTAGGTTATCTTCTTTCTCTTTCAATAAATTATTCTTGCGTGCATAATCATTTAACACACGGTTCAAAGCCGTACGAAAACCCACCACATGTGAGCCACCTTCAGGGGTCAAAACGTTGTTAGCAAATGGCTTCATGGTTTCTGCATAAGTGTCATTGTACTGAACGGCAATTTCCACTTCCGAATCTTCAATCTGTTTATCAACATAGAAAATCGTATCCGAAAGCACCTCCTTACCGTTATTTAGACGCTTTACGTAGCTCTTAATCCCACCTTCGAAGTAGAAGGCTTCCTTCGCACCCGTACGTTCATCAAAGACCGAAATTAAAATTCCCTTAGTGAGGTAGGCCTGGTGTCTCGCGTAATGTGACACCCAGTTGTAATCAAAAGTCGTAGTTTCCTTAAAAATGGTTGGATCTGGATAGAAAACAATGCAAGTTCCCTGCTTCGTAGTACCACCCTCAATTTTCAAAGGTGCTATGGTTTTACCCGTTTCAAATTCGATGTGATGGACTTTTTTCTCACGATAAACTTCGGCAATCATCTTGGTTGAAAGTGCGTTCACAACAGAGGAACCCACCCCGTGGAGACCAGATGAAACCTTATAACCACCGCCACCGAACTTACCACCGGCGTGTAGCACCGTCAAAACGGTTTCCAGTGTCGATTTATGAGTCTTTGGGTGAAGATCGACCGGAATACCACGTCCGTTATCTTCCACTTTTACACCCCCGTCAGCCAGCAATGTAATTTCGACTTTATTTGCGTAACCCGCAATTGCTTCATCGATCGAGTTATCCGCAATCTCTTTAATTAAATGATGCAAACCATCGTAACCGGTCGAACCGATATACATACCTGGACGCACACGAACAGGTTCAAGCCCCTCTAGAACTTGAATTTCTGAGCTGTCGTATTCTTCAACTTTTTGTTTTCCAGCCATCAAGAAAATACCTCTTTTAAGTTAACTTGATACCTCTCTGGCTCACCACCCACGCCTTTCCAAATGATTCTTTTTGAATCTTTTTCCAGTCGTTTTAACCTCACTTGATATCTACTTTAGTGTAACCATTTTTGGTTTAGCTGTCAAGGTAAAATGGCGATATTTCGCGTTCTAAGCCGTTTTAAGGCCCTTGTTTCAATTTTTTGGGTACTTATAGCCTTTTAAGCTATTCTCACAACTTTCGCTTCACTAGCCTTAATATGTTTCACTAGCTTTAATATTAGCGAATTTTTACCACCGTACCGTCTTTTAGACGCCCATCTTCCTGGTTCGCCTCAGATACAGCCTCCATCGGCACGTTTACCACCTCTGGCTCCGCAGCCGCAGCACTCTTTCCCGCCATCAAATCATCTAGCTCAGCATTAATATCATCCAAGGTGAATTCCGCACGGCCTTCCTTACTAGCCCCTGCGTCAGGCCCCTCAGATTCACCCCTTCCAGCCACCGCCTCAGCTATATCACTAGCCGTCCTCTCGGCCTTTTTCTCATTCCCTTCCTCGGCTTTCATTTTCTCCAAAAATTCTGCCATCTCTGGACTTCCCGCCTTTGCCTCGCTGGCCGGCACTTTCTTCACCCCTAATGGAATACCCTTTTCGTCTCGATCAAAATTATCTAAACCAAGCGCCGCATCCATCGCGCCATCCCAAGGCTCATTGCTCGCAAAATTCCCATTTTCAATATTTGCTCGCCCTTCATCGCCATCACTAACCCTCAAGCGATCCTCGATCTCCTTTTCCACCTCTTCCCCTGGACGGCCGTATTTCTTCGCTGAATAATCTTTTAGAGCGGCAAAAATATTACGGTCTTCCTTACCTCTTGGCGGCAACAATCTCATCGTAAATGGCGCTGATGGCATACCGTGCATCAAAACCGTCGCAATTGCGTGATGGTTTGGTTGCTTATGCAAATCTTCCGCCTTAAAAGTCGGCGTAAAGACTTTTTCCATCATTTCCGCATCTGTTACGCCCAGACGACCCGCAATAATCGTACCTACGTTACCCAGTACACCTTCACGAATCTTATCTGTTAGCTGCGTCATGAACTGGTTCGCCACAATCAAATTCAAACGGAACTTACGAGCTTCCGACAAAATCGATTCAAAAGATTCTGTCGAGAAGTTCTGAAACTCATCCACGAATAAACAAAAATCCTTACGTTCATGCTCTGGCGTATCTACCCTCGACATCGCCGCCGTCTGGAATTTCATCACGAAAATCATGCCCAGAAGCTTCGAGTTTAGCTCCCCTAATTTACCCTTAGAGAGATTCACCAGCAGAATTTTCTGTTGATCCATAATTTCGCGAATATTAAAGCCCGATTTAGTCTGGCCTAACACTCGTTTCATCATCGTATTTTGCTTAAATGGGCTCCATTTTGAAGCAAACCAAGTCACCACTTCACCGGCATCATTCGATTTCTGAGAAGCCGGAAATTCTTTCGTCCAATAATCAAAGAGGTCGCGATCTGTTACATATTTCAACTTATCTGCCACTAAATCTGGATTGATAAATGGACTCGGAATATCCAGAAAAGTCGCTCCCCTCGGATCACTCATCAAAAGCAGGGCGGCATTTCTGAACATCTGCTCACCGCGTGGACCAAAAATACCCGTGTGTCCAGGGTCATACAGCGAATAGAGCATATTAATCCCCTCTTGCACGATAAAATCTTTCTGTTCCGTAGTGGCAAATTCCAACATATTCATGCCAATTGGAAAATCTGTATCTGATGGATCGAAGTAAATCACATCATCAATACGATTTTCTGGTACCATCGAAAGCAACTCCTCCGTCACGTCACCGTGCGGATCAATAAAACAGAAGCCCCTACCTGCCAACATATCTTGATAGGCCAAATTCTTCAAAAGTACCGACTTACCCATACCAGATGCACCGATAATATAAGTATGGCGCCTACGGTCATCTTCACCTAGCTTAATCATCTTTGTGTTACCACGATATTCGTTAACACCCAGTTCCAGACCCTCTTCCACCAGTACGGTTGGCGCATCTACCTGTTTCGTCATCTGTCTCTCTACCCCCGATGATGGAATTGCCGCCTCAGATGGCAAATGAAAAATCGAAGCGAGTTCCTGTGTGTTCAAAATCATCCCCTTTTTCTTGGTTGGGAAAAAGCGAAAAATATAATTCGTCACCAAAGTATCCATTTTTTTCGCCATATCGTATTTGAAACCGTTCATGGTTGGCGAATCCAACTGCGAAAATGCCGCCACCACGCCACCAACCAAGGCCTCACTACGTTCATGACTACTAGAATGTGCTACCACACGAATCAAACATTCAAAAACCGGATACTTGGTTTTATTTTCAATCATTTGGGCTTCATCGAGCTTCGCCTGCGACACTTCCTTCGTCGTTTCCTTACCTTTATCGTATTCATGTAGCTCCGGCACTTCAAATGGTGCACGAATAACGTCCATGATTAAATTTAGTACTCGGCCCTGTCCGAAGAATCCGCCACGCGACTTAACTTTTTTACCCTCTCGTAAATTTTTTATAATTTCTTCAACTTTTTTTCGCCAACCATCCCCCACTGGACGAAACATTAGTTGTAACCCCAGTCCTTCACCTTTTTTCGCTTTCGCAAAGGCATTCAAAATCGCCAGCTGCGCATCCCATTTCGATTCTGAAAATATCTGGATTGGATAATATTCTTCTTTCTTAAAAATCAGCTCCCCACCCGCCACATTACGGCTATCATCATCCTCTTTCGCTTCGTCACCGAGCCCTGCATTCGAGAAGATATTTTCCACCTCTGCTTCCTCTAAGCGCGCCGTTGGATAAGAAGATTGAATCGCCTGCTTCACAATTTCCGTAGTCACTGCTGGCACCACGGCATAATACTTCACTAAACCGTCGACCACTACCATTTCGAATGAAAAATATTTCTGACCGTATAATTTTGTATTAAAACTCTCTTTTTTCAACGTCGAAGCAATGATTGAATACATAATTGTCGACTGCGAAATCGCCTCTTCATTCACATCACGTTCATCTCTTCCGCCACCCTGAATATCATCAGTAGCAGGAGGTAAATGAATCAAAAGTGGAATTAATTTTAGTGAACGCTCATATTCCTTCGCCTTACGTTTTTTAGCCAAAATTTTCACCCCCACAAAGAGGGCCGCCACTAGAATTAGGATAAAAATTTGTACACCAATTATAATGTTATTCGAGAAAATTTTGGAGAAATCCGCCCCCTGCTTTGGCGTAAAAATTGAACTATTTTTTTGTTCATTTTGCGCATTTTTTGGGGCGGCACTTGCCGCACCAGAATCCGCCGACGCTCCCGTCGTATTCTTTCGCATAATGATATTTTCCACCGGATTTTCGCTCATTTTTGTCTCTTCTTTTATCTTGTTTAGCTATGTCTTATTTTCTTAATTTATCTTCTTTTTCCCTAAACTCTTTTCAGGCTAGCCTTTTTCTTTCCTATTTTCCTCTGATCTTCGTCTAATTATCTTGTCCGAGTATTCTTCCATATCTGTCGAGCAAAAGTTTCGTGCTCAGCATTCTTTTTTGTCGATACTGCATGGTCGGACTTTTAATCTTTTTGGTTTTCTCAACTTCTTTCAGGATTTCTTCTTCTAAGCCATCTCTGTCTCGCGCCTTCGGCAAATCTGTTCCAATCAATTTTCCATCTTCGAAAGTCCGCGTCCCCACCGTTACAATCTTGCCCAAATCACTTTTTGGTACCCCCTCATCACTATATTCTTCCCCCCGTTCAACTTCCGCTCGTTCTGTCTCCAGATTTTTTTCTTGTTCAATCTGTGAATTTGCATTTTCAAAGCCTTGTATCTGCTCTGAATGAATTTGCATTGAGTTTACCTGTTCAAACTGCCCCTGCCCCGACACACCATTCGTCTGCACCCACTCTGGCACACCACTCGGCTGCATTCCCTCTGAGACGCCTCCTATTCGCATCTCCTCCGGAACACCGTTCATTTGCGCCTGCCCCGGCACACTATTCATCTGCGCCTGCATCGCCATCTGGCCCATCGCCATCTGTCCTCTGTCAAAACCGTTCGCCCCAGGCATTCCCTGAGCTTCAAACATTTGGTTCAGTCTCGCCACAGCTTCATCTTGCGTCAGCCCAGTTGGTACCTGTTCCGCCCCAAAATCACCCGAAAGCATCTGCCCCATCCCATCCGGTACCTGTTCCACTGAAGAAGAATTTAAGCCAGAAAAATCCTGTCGTTCTCGATCATTTACTCCAGAAACCTGCCCAATATTTTTCTGATCCATGCCCCTATTTTAGCATAAACACTATGAAAAAAATACTATTTCACCATCTTGGTGAACACAAAAAATAACAAACCAACAAAAAATGCCGGTAAGAAAATCAAAACCAGCAAATTCGTCACACTTGAAGCCACCAAAATCAACAACATAATCGGGTACATCGCAATAATTCCCGCCTTAAAATAGTCCGTCTGTGTAGTTCTGTTTTTTAGAAAAACTACCTTCAAAAACAGGTTCATCACCCAGGTAATAATTCCAAAAACCAGAACATAAAGCAGCACAAAAGCCAGCATAATCCCTAGCGGGCCGACCATCATTGGTGTAGTAGTGAAGAGCATAACTACCAAAATAACCAAAGAAATTAAGCTTGAAATTCCGATCAATAGATTAACCATAAGACTATTATAAAGCAATTTCCTATTCCCTCCCAGAAATATTTCCTAATGCTTCGATTTTCCATAAATTTATCTAATGTACGATGGAAAATACCATAGTCAAGCGGGTGGTTATCTGGCAAAAACATAACTATAAACCACAACCATCACCGCTTGAAATTGACCGCTCCACTTTTAGTGGGGCAAAAGATCAGCCTCAGCTGATACGCCAGAAAATCTGGCTAACGTAGTCTTCGTCACTACATTGATCTTTCTCCTAATTGTTAATGTGTTGTTTATTTGTATTTTTGTCTTTCGACATTCTTATAGTATCACGGGTGTATATTTTATGCAAGCCTTTTTTGCTTAGATTTTAAGTATAAAATACAACAATAATAATCACCTATCTGTTAGATCCCAAATATCTAAAACATTCACTATTGTACAAAATACTACAAAAAAGCCTAAAAATTCTATGTTGTAATTAATAACATACCAAAATACAACATAAATCCGATTATTATTCACAAAAATTTCCTTCTAAAATCAAAAAGTAGAAGCTTTATCTTTAATCCTAAAATCTTTTGATTTTCAAAAAAATTAGACGCTATACTTCATATTGTTTAGAATAAAAAATCCCCACATTTCCCTTTTCCAAATATCGATCAAAAATATATTAGTAAGCATTAATTAAGATTTTCAAATACCAATCGAAAAACTAATCCCATTTCATCACAAAAAAACTATAGTGGATAATTTCCGTCTAAAAACCCACCACAAAACTTTATTTATAAAAAACGCCTAAATTAGGCAAAATAAAAAAAGAAATCGGTCAAACTGCGAGGAATACCGATTTCTTTTGTAGAGTGTGGAGTTTTTTGGCTATATTGTTTGTTTTTGGCTTGTGAACAATTTTATTATTCAAAAGCTACCTCTATAATACCGCTTCAAAACGCTAATGTCAACATATTTTTGAATAATTTTTTTACAATTTTGCCCTATTTTTTAGTTTTCCACATCTACCCCTGTTAGCTCTGTATACTATTTTTGAACAATTTTAGTTTTACTTGAACACATTTTTTATTATTTTGAGCTATTTTAAGTCATCCACCCCTGTTGGACTTAATTTTACATTTTTTATTTTCAATCAAAATCCTTTTTCAGTTATTTTTTTATTTAAAAACATAAAAAATAGCCTCGAAAAAGGCCATTAAAAATCGATTGGTGGAGCTGCCGGATACTGCCTCCGGGTCCGAAAAATCTTCATAATATCATTCTACATGCATAGTTATTTATTTCATCTTGGTTTATATCTATAGCGACAAATAACAAAACTATAGATTACCATGACTGATTTTCGATCCCAGCCTCGTCACTGTCCGGAATCTATTCTCGTAAATCTAATAATCTAACTACTACGAAAACTTGGAGTTAGACCAGCCTATATTAAATTAGGCAAAAGCAGGTGCATAAAGCACATGCTTGGAAGTATTTTCTTCACTTTTTCAATACTTACGGTATCAATCGTCATGCCTGATATCTGTTAATAATCCGTCTAAGCTTTGTCAGCCCCAACTAATCCAATTATATCATATAAAGATCGATTACACTCTATTATTCCCCCAATCTTGCCCTAGTTAGCCACCCCTCGCTCATTCTGCGAAAAAATACTAAGCATAAGCAAGTTATCAAAAGCATAAGCAAGTTATGATTTAACTTATTTATTTATCTCCTACCTCTTAAATCCCTACTCAAAATTTATTTTTCTCATCACCAAAATCATCATTTTCTTGGCATTTTTAACAAAACGATTCATTATAAAAATATGAATGTTAAAGTTTTTACCGCCATCCCCACCGGCTATTCTGGACAACTTATTGAAGTTGAAGGCACCACCAATAAAGGTCTCCCGAGTTTTAATCTCGTGGGTATGGGTGATAAAACTATTCTTGAATCTAGAGAACGCGTTCGCAGTGCCATCATGAATTCAGATTTCTCTTTTCCAAAGCACAAAATCACTATCAATCTCGCCCCTGCTGATCTTATTAAAAGTGGCTCTTCTCTGGATTTGCCCATCGCTATCAACATTTTAATTCTCGCTAAACAACTTCGTGAAGAAGATATCAAAGGCCTCTTTTTTACCGGCGAGTTATCCCTTGACGGCAGCTTAAAGCCAGTTAAGGGCATTCTAAACATTATCGAAACCGCTAAAACACACGGATTCAAACAAATTTTTCTTCCCGCCGCTTCCGCTACCAAGTCTACTCTTATTCAAGACATCGAAATTTACCCCGTACGAACCCTTAAACAGCTTTTTCTCCACCTCAAACATCAAATTTATATCCCGCCACTTGATGGTTCAAGTCAAATTTCCCCTCCAGGCCTCACATCGATTTCAGAAAAGAACTCTACTCCTGCCCTCATCTCTTCTCTTAGCTCCTCTTTCTGCGCCCTTGACCAAATCCAGGGTCTCGATTTTGCCAAGCGCGCTCTTATCCTAGCTATCGCCGGGCATCACAATCTTCTTCTCTCTGGTCCACCAGGTAGTGGTAAAACTTTGCTCGCGAGTGCAGCCAAAGATCTACTTCCGCCACCTAGCCCCACAGAGCTCATTTCGATTTACAAAATTCATGGTCTCACTACCGAACTTGATCAAATCCCTCAAAAACGCCCCTTTCGTCAGCCCCACCACAGTAGTTCCGCCTGCTCCATTATTGGTGGTGGAAGCCCCATAACTCCAGGTGAAATTTCCCTTGCACATCTCGGCATTCTTTTTCTAGATGAATTACCCGAATTTCCCCGCTCTGTACTTGAGGCTATGCGTCAGCCACTCGAAGACCACCAAATCTCGATTTCTCGCGCCAAAGAACGCGCCACTTTTCCCGCCAACTTCACACTTTTTGCCACCATGAACCCCTGCCCCTGTGGTTACTATGGTTCGCACATCAAACCCTGCACCTGCACCCCCACTCAAATTCACAATTACACCAAACATCTCAGTGGCCCAATTTTTGACCGCATCGACATCAAGCTTCATCTTCCCTATCTCGATCAAAATCTCCTCATCGATCACCTCTCCACTAAATCACCTCCAGAGAATTCCGCCAAAAATCTCCACTTCTATCAAAATAAAATCTGTCAAATTACCCAACTTCAAGCTGAACGCTACCATTCTCTAGAAAAATTCAACGGCACCCTCACGTCTGCTGAGATTTCTCAATACATTCACCTAAACTCAACCCTAAAAACCGAATTAAAACGCGCTACAGAAACCTTTAAGCTTTCCTCTCGCGCCATCATCAAAATTATCAAACTCAGCCGCACTATCGCCGATTATGATAACTCACCAGAAATCAAACTCGAACATCTCAAGGAAGCCATCTGCTTTGCTACCTTTTCACCCTGATTTACCCCTTGAAAATCCCTAAAATTTTTGTTATAATTCACCCTAAGGTTAAAAAGAAAGGAATCAACATTAGTACTAAAACTTCACGCACCAAAATCAATGGAGAAATCCGCTATGAACAGGTACGCGTTATTGGCACTAATGGAGAGCAGCTTGGCATCATGTCAAGCAAAGAAGCTCAGGTTCTGGCCCGGGAGCAAGGTGTCGACCTCGTCGAAATCGCAGGTAATGCCGCCCCTCCGGTCGTTAAAATCATCGATTGGGGTAAATATCAATACCAAAAGATGAAAGAAGAGGCTAAAAATCGTAAAAAAGCTCGTGAAAAACAATCCGAGCTTAAACAAATGAAGATTGGTCTCAAAATCAGCGACAATGACCTCAACATTAAAATCCGCAAAATTAAGAGTTTTCTCGAAGATGGCGATCACTGCCGTATTATCATTACCTTCAAGGGTCGTGAAATGGCACACAAAGAAATTGGTTCTCAACTTCTTGATCGTATCCTCGGACAAATGGCCGATTATGCCACTGTTGAAGGAAAACCACAATTTGCTGGACGCAACTTATCAGTCGGAGTACGAAAAAAGTAATTTCCTACTTTCAAGGTTCCCTGATCGCACATTGAATACTAAATTAACTAAAAGGAAAGCCTATGCCAAAGCTTAAAACTCACAAAGGTACCGCTAAGCGTATTAAAATTTCCGGCACCGGTAAATTAATCCGCGAACGCGCCTATGGCAACCACATTCTTGCCAAAAAATCTAAAGCCCGCAAACGTAACATGAAGACTGCTGGTGCAGTCGAGGGTAAGATTGCTAAAAATATTAAAAGCGCATTAGGAGTTTAATCATGAGAATCAAAAGAGGTGTTGCCGCACGCGCAAAACATAAGAAAATTCTAGCTGCCGCTAAGGGTATGCAACATTATCGCACCCGCAGCTTCCGTCTAGCTAAACAAGGTGTTATTAAGGCCCTTCGCTACGCTTACCGCGACCGCCGTAATCGTAAACGCGATCTTCGTGCTCTTTGGATCACCCGTATCAATAACGCCGCTCACCAATATGATTTGAACTATTCTCAACTCATCAATGGTATGAAAAAGCAAAATATCGCTGTTGATCGCAAGATCTTGGCCGAATTAGCTGTCAACCAACCAGCTGCCTTCCAAGCAATTGTCGAACAAGTTAAAAAGGAGATCAAATAATGGCTATTTGCGAAATTTCCGGTAAAGGAAAAATGTACGGTCATAATGTAAGCTTCTCCCAGCACAAGACCCGTAAAGTTTTCAAACCGAACATCCAAAAGAAAACCCTCCTCATCGGTGGCAAGAAACTTAAGATCAATGTTAGTACCGCAGCTCTTCGTACTTTGAAGAAAAAAGGTTTGATCAAATAATTTATTCATTTGGATATAACAAAATAGACCCGTAAGGGTCTATTTTTAAGCTATCAGTAAGCCGGGTTTTGTAACTAAAAGGCGCAAATACTCTTATCACAAGTAAAACCACAATAAAAGTTTCTTCCCTTTTTAGCCGATAATCATCTATCTAGATATTTTGTTGCCAAAATATTCAAGCGGTAAGCGTGCATCTTCGAACCAAAGTTTAGTAGCACTCCTTGCAGCCAGTAGGGTTTGCCATCAACCATGTCACCATGGATTGCCGTAAGCTCTTACCTTACACTTTTCACCCTTGCCCGAAGGCGGTATTGTCTCTGTGGTACTTTCCCTATTCTTCAATTTTTTAGGCCGAAGCCGTCTAAATTTTCGAACGGTCGCCATTAACGACTACTGCGTTCTATGCTGCCCGGACTTTCCTCTTGGCTAAGCCAAGCGATTATCTTTCAAGCTCTACATCTATCTTATCACAATTTTTGTGATATTTTTATTACTCAATATTTATGGCCAAAGATCCGTTTATCTACAAAGAATATCTTCACTGATTCTCTCCCATTTTCTCTAGTTTACCACAAGCGGCGTTTAAATCTTTTCAATCGTGTATTCGTCTAAAACCGTATTTAATTCCGCATCCGCTACCTGATTTTGCTCTCGCCTCACGTGCGTAAATGCCACCGCGTCAAATCGCTGAATTAATTTCAAAATTTCCTCATACACCGGCAAAATATCACTATTTTTCACTGTATAAATTCCGTTCATTTGATTTACCATCATCAAATTATCCGACACGAATTTCACAGTTTTAAATCCATATTCTAATGCTTTATCAATCCCCACCTTCAAGCCATAATATTCTGCCAATCTCGAGGTAGCATAGCCAATAAATTCCCCACCTCGCGTTATTTCTTTGCCATTTTCATCAATAATTACGTAACCAACCGCCGATGGCCCCGGATTTCCCCTCGATCCCCCATCAGTATAAATCGTCGCCCCCAGCGCCGCTGCCCTCGCGTCAATTCGATTCATTTTACTAATCTTCTTATGACCAAATTCCACGCTAACCACCGAGGCAGTATCATCCGCTAAGCGAAAATCCGAATTAACATCCGCCGAAAAACTTACATATTTATAAGCTGAATATTTCTCATTCAATTCTAGCTTTAAATCACCACTTTCCGCCAAAGTTATATCATATATGATATATAAATTATAAATATTCGACCCATCACTTTGATTTGTAAAAGTAATTACATCACGAATTTTAATCGTCTCAATCTTTTGATTCAAAGTCTCAAAAATCATTCGCCCCATCGCCTCTTCCGGCTGTTCACCAAAATTTATCTTCCCCGCCGGCAAACTCCACATCACCGCATCGGAGTCGTCATGTAATACTTTTTTCAATAACAAAAAGCTGTCATCCTTTTTAATAATTCCGACTACTCTAACTTTTTGCTTCATTAATTCCCACCAAAATTCTCATGGTTAATATACCTATTATAGAACAAAAAATCCTAATGGCATATATTTTCCGTAATATCTAACTACGGTGGGTAAAATCTTATGTAATAATTCCGCAGAACCATTACCACGAAATCCCTTAACATGACTATACAGAAAATCATGTTGCCACTAGGATAATTCGATTATAACAGTAAAAATTGCTTTCTGCAATTCAAATCTCGACCCTTCCCACCCCAAGCAAGTACTAATACTCACCAGTCATTGCCACCTGATAATATCTACAATTCGCCCAATATTTCAACCTACGCTGCCCCAACTAACAGATAAAACACACTTAAAATCCCCACCATCACATTATAGGTTATAGTCGATAATGCACTACCAAAAATCACCAAGAATAGATAAACAAACAAAATCCCCATACGCATTTCGATAAAATCCATCACCTCGCGTAACTTATCCGATAAGAAGTAATATAGTACCCTCGACCCATCTAGTGGTGGAATTGGAATTAAATTAAAAGCCATAAAACCCAGATTCATAATAATCGTTTGACCAAAAATAAATCCAATCACGCCTCGATCATCTAAAAATCCCATAAAATGACCAATCATAAACATCAAAAATGCAATCAAAAGGTTCATCATCGGCCCCGCTAGTGCTACAATTGCCATCGAGCCTTCCCCATTCCTTAAGTTTCGCTTATCTACTGGTACCGGTTTTGCCGCACCCAGCACTACGCCACCCGTCAGATAAAGTAAAACTGGCAGAATTACCGATGTAAATAAGTCTAGGTGTACTAATGGGTTTAGCGATAATCTTCCCTCATCCTTAGCTGTCGTATCACCCTGAAAATAAGCCGCATAACCATGCGCCACCTCATGTAATACTGTAGAAATGATGATAATCGTAAAGACAATTATGAGATTTAATGGGTTCATATTCATACCTATATTATATCACCCCCAAGGCCCAAACCCGTTCAGTCAACCATGAACACTAATTTTACTCAGAATCCACATCTGAACACATTTTTATACATTTTCATACTGCCCCACACCGCGACATCAAAAAACTCGCTATTTCGTGAGTTCCTTGAACACATTTTTTAATTAAGTACTACCACTTCTTGTGTGGTAGGTAAATCTTCTACACGCTTGATCTTCAGTTTCTTTTCCGTGCGAGCACTTAATTTAAGTTCTGCCACCATACCATCGACATTTCCTGTCGCTACGATAAGTTTAGGTCCAATTTCCCTAATCGCACGCACTGAGCTAGTACAGAGAATATCCGAGACACCGATGTCATCTAATCCCTCTTCAATATCACCCAAAATACCGATACGCACCCCAGATACACTCACATCGTAGATGGTTTTTGTATTGTTCATTACTGGCACACCTAAGATGGATACTTCCCCAATTTCGTATTCACCAGGTCCACTAATTACCCCCACGCCCAGATCAGCCGCAATAGTACCTTCTACGAAATTAATCGTAATCTGCTTTGTACTGGTCTTAATCGTAATAGTTTCTGGACTTTTACTTTCTAATTCAAACATTTTCCTCCTTTATCTGTTCGGCCACCCTGCTATTTTACTAATTCAACATTCCTTCTGGATCATATTGGACAATGTGCTGCATTTCCATAATTTCTTTTAAGAATCGATCCTTCACACTCAATCGATATTTGAAATCATCACGCGAAATGATCACATAATTTAATGGCTTCCCCTCTTTTTTCTCCACTACTTCCGCCCAGCGCGAAAGCTTTTTCGTCCTATCATCCCCCACAACCAGCATATCAATTCCATCTTGTCCTGGCACGCGGTTCGTCACAAATAGGAAACTCAGGTATGACTTCACTGGGCAAATATATTCATCCCAAGTACTATCTTTCACTGCAGTCTCTACTAATACTTTATCAACTTTGGTCGAAAACATCATATTTAACGCTCTCGCGAATGGATGCTTCGTATTCGCTGAATAATAAACCTTATTGTCATAAGTTTCGTTCTTAATCACGCCAATTGATTCAAGATTACTTAATTCACGGCGTACGGAATTAATTTGTTCATCGATTACCCTAGTCATTTCCCTGACATAGTAAGAACGCTCGATGTTACTAAAAAATAATGATAATAATTTTGTTCGCGTTTTTGAGCCGAACAATTTTTCTAAAGGAGTTGTATTTTCTTTGCCCATATTACTTATATTTTAGCACCTGAAGCCGTATTTTAGTAGTGTTCAACCTGAAACTTCTCCAAAATCTTGTCTAAAATTTCCTCACGTTTGCACCATTTTATTTCCGGGTTCCGCTTAAACCAAGTCATCTGGCGTTTTGCTAGCTGAAAATCTGAGATCGAAGCTAAATTTATCGCCTCCTCCAGGCTCAGTATGCCGTTCAAATAGTCCCAAACGTATCGATAAATATTACTCTTCATCGCAGGCAGTCCAAAATCATACTTAGAAGCCAGTTCACGACATTCCTCATATAATTCTTCACCAAACATCGACTGAACACGTTTTTTAATACGCTTGCCTAGCTCTTCACGATCAGTTAAAATACCATAAATTTCGTACTCATCCCCCATTTTTTTCCGGTCAAGCTCTTTTCTTTTCGCCTCCTCTGAAAATTGATAGCCAAACACCAGTGCATCAACATAAAGTCCCGTCCCACCTACCACGATTGGCTGCCTACCACGCGCTAAAATCTCAGCAATCTTCTCTTTCGCATAGTTTTTCCAGTCCACCACCGTAAATCTCTCATTCGGTCGCACTAAGTCAAAACCAAAATGCGGCACATCGCCGCGCTCACCGAGATCTGGTTTCGCCGTACCGATATCCATCCCCTGAAAAATCGTCCGCGAATCTGCGCTGATAATTTCACCATTAAGACGCTTCGCCAGCTCCACCGCTACCGCCGTCTTCCCTGATGCTGTTGGCCCCACAATTGCGATAATTTTAGTGTTCATTTTTACGATAATTTTTTACTATAAAAATCTGGTCAGTGCCGCCCCTGTAACCTCACTGACCAGACCCCTTATTATTTAATATTTTGCAAGTATTCGACAAGCTCCGTTAGTGCCACCGTCTTTTCCGCATCCTTTTCGCGTACCGAAACCGTACCGTTTTCCTTGTCGCGTTCACCGACGATTAATAACACTGGCGTCTTCATCGAAACCGCACGCTTAATCTTCTTTCCGAGCGACTCATCAGACACATCCGCAGTAAAACGCAAATCATTATGCTTCAAGGGCGTCTCTAATGTCACCTCACTCAAAATCTGCTTGATTTTCTCTACATAATCTAGCACCTGGTCATTCACCGTCAAAATACGAACCTGTTCTGGCGCACACCAGAATGGAAACCAACCAGAGGTATGTTCGATAAATACCGACATAAAACGCTCAATTGAACCCAAAGTCGCATGGTGAATCATCACTGGTTGTTCTTTTTCGCCATTCTCGTTCACAAAAGTCAAACCAAAGCGTTCTGGCTGTACGAAATCCAGCTGAATTGTCGCTACTTGATGTTCGCGACCAATCGCATCCTCAGCCATGAAGTCGATCTTCGGCCCATAAAAAGCAGCTTCACCTTCCATTTCGAAATAATCCAGTCCATTTTCGATCGCCGCTTCTTTAATTTGTGCCTGTGCCATCTCCCAGAGTGATTTATCACCGAGATATTTATCTTCATCATTACGGTAAGAAAGGCGAGCACGTAATTTACTCATCCCCACCACGGTATAGAGTTCACGCACGATCCCGACTAAGTTCTGAATTTCCGCCTTAATCTGCTCCTTACGACAGAAGACATGGGTATCATCCTGCGTTAAAGAACGCACACGCGATAGTCCACCCAGCTCACCAGACTTTTCATCACGGTAATCAGTCGTAGATTCCATATAGCGCACTGGCATTTCCTTGTAGGTGCGTGGACGACTAGCAAAAATCTGTGCGTGATGTGGACAGTTCATTGGTTTCAAAGCAAATTCTTCACCATTTACTTGAGAATGCACCAAGAATAATTCCGCACCGAACTTTGCGTAGTGACCCGAGGCCTTATAGAGATCCAGCTTCGTAACATGTGGCGTCCAAACTCGCTCAAAACCGTATCTCGCCCGTAGTGACAAGGAATAATTTGTCAAAACATCACGCAGTACAGTCCCACGAGGCGAGAAGAGCGGCAAACCTGCGCCCACTAATTCTGAAAAGCTAAATAAATCTAATTCCTTACCAAGTTTGCGGTGGTCACGCGCTTTCGCTTCTTCTAGGCGCTGCAGATATTCCTTTAGTTCTTCTTCCGTCTCAAAGGCCACACCGTAAATACGCGTCAACATTTCACGCTTTTCGTCACCACGCCAGTAGGCTCCTGCCACCTTAATTAGTTTGAAAGCACCGACCTTACCGGTATTCTCTACGTGTGGACCCTTGCAAAGATCCATAAAATCACCGAGTTGATAGAAAGAAATAGTCTCTGATTCTGGTAAATCTTCAATCAGCTCTACCTTATATTTTTGATGATTTTCTTTCGCCCAAGCCAAAGCCTCTTCGCGACTCTTCTCCGAATAAACCAGGTCAAACTTCCTATTAATGATTGAATACATTTTTTTCTGAATCTTCGGAAGATCAGCATCGGTAATTTTCACTGCATTTCCCTCTGCATCCTTCACTTCCGAAAGATCAATATCGTAATAAAAACCAGTTGCCGTCGCTGGGCCCACGCCAAACTGCACTCCTGGATACATTTCAACCAAAGCGGCAGCTAAAACATGACTAAGTGTATGGCGCATTTTCATTACGTTTTGCTCATCTTCACCACATAGGTTACACATTCTGCCTTCTTTCTAATTACTCAAAATATTTCTTTTATTTTAACATATTTTATGGTAAAATACATCTATGGGTCGCTAACTCAGCTGGCTAGAGTGTCTCCTTTACACGGAGGAAGTCGGGGGTTCGAATCCCTCGCGACCCACCAGATTATTCTCCTTCCGGGAGATTATTTTTTTGAATGATTTTTTGAATTTTTATCTCTTTTTCCCTGTAACTTCCAGAATATGATGATAATGCATGTGACCAGGCTCGTCGTCCCAAATCTTAAATTGTCTGCAACTTTCAATTTCTAAAGCAGTGTCCACAAAAAGACTCCTTAGACTTTCTTCCGTAAATCGCTTTTTTGCCACCTCATCTGCCATCTCGAAGGTGTGAATAAAAAATTTACCACCACTTTTCAAATTCTTCGCGATCGAAAAAACCAATGCTTTTGAGCGCACCAATTTCTGTATCACATAATTTGAATAAACCAGATCGTATGGCGCATTCTCTGATTGATACAAATAATTTAAATCCACACCAGTTAATAAGTCTACACCATCACACACCCAGCCAAGTTCTCGAAGACCCCTCATATCTACTTCTGGGCCACAACCTAAATCTAATGCCTTCCCCGCCACTGGAAATTCTCTTAATACAAACTCTTTTAATTCCGGGTTCATCTGGTAACCTCAAATTATTTCTTCACCACTTTCTTCGTGACGTCAAATTTTTCCATATAATTCCCCACCATTAGCCTCGTCTGCGAATAAAACGCCGTAAAAGATTGATAAATAATCGCCACCACTGGCATCAAAAGCCATTGTAACAGCATAAAAATCTTTGGTTTTTTAATATGAGCCGGACGCTTCGGTAACATCCTAAATGATAATAGAATCGTCGCCATCAAACCAATCGAAGCAAATAATTGTACATAAGAAATTGTGTTCGGCAAATTAAAGGTCAAAAGTTCCTTCGAGGAAGCGTTGAGTAATTTTGGTACCCAACCACCAAACGCCACCATCGGTGAAATCGAAGCTAAAGTTACGTGACCTTCAAGGAGTCTCGCAAATTTCACAAACAATGGCCAGAATTTCATGCCGGTGCGTTCCATGCGGTCCTTTGAAAAAGTCCTCACCCCCACATAAGCCACATCCGAAGCCCCATAATCCCAGCGCCTTAACTGAATAAATTGCGCCTTCAGGGTCTTCCATAAACCATTTTCAAGCACCGCATCCTGATAAATCGGAATATGGATCGGCTTCACGCTGTAATCACCCTTGAAGTAGAATAGCGAGCGCCAATATTGGTGACCATCTTCCACAATTGTCAATTTACTCCAGTAACCCATATTTGATAACGCCAAAAATGGCTGCGAATGTGAAGCGAAATTTTTCAAAGTATGCACGCGCATCGAGGAAATAATATTAAAAAATGAGTTCGAAACCGCGATAATTCGCATCGGCGCCGGCGTTTCCCAAATATTATTCGTAAACAATGAAATTGGCTGATAACTCAAATGTTGACGGTTCGGACGTACGACAAATTCATAAGCCACATTATCTAGATATGACTTATGCATCTTATTGTCAGAGTCTAGAGAAGTTGCAATCACATTTGCAAAATCAATCTTCTCTTTACGCAAGAATTTCGCTAGCTCCTCCGCTGCGTAGTCCAAATTTGGTCCCTTGCCCTGAATTTCCCCCTTCAAATCCTTCGGATGCATCACCGGAATAAAGGCATAAAAATCGTCTTTAAACTTTTCATATAACTGTTTCGCGTTCTCTTTCATCGCTTCCCCACCGCGCTCTTCGTAGCCGAACACTAAAATTATTTTCTTATTATCAAAGGTAGTATTTTTTACTGCCTCTACGGTCGGAATCAGAGTCTCGGGACCTTCATTATAAGCCACCATAATCACTGCATGAAAAATATCCTCTGGTTTTGGGAATTCTACCTTCAGCACCTTGCCATTTTCATCTAACATCTTTTCCGACACCACTAAATCACGGCCAGTCGCTAGCATCTTCAGGTTTCTCACATGTTTATCGAAACCAAATTCAGTACTCTTTTTGCGATGATACTTCTCATAAGCCACATGTGGATCATATAAATCCAAAAATCTCTGATGCCAGTCTACTTTTTCTGAAGCTCTCGAAGCCTGATACCCCTGCACGGTACGAAAAGTAATCCCCACTGCTTTCACTAAGGTCGTAGCAATAATAAATAGCAAATAATAAGACCCCAGTACCGGACTAATCAGCGAAAATACCACCAAAAGAATCAAAATCATATACGAAGTAAAGCCTGGTAGAATCTCAAAGAAGCGGTAAAGCTTCGTTCGCTTCCCCTGTGGTAAATCTAAACTATCCCAAACCGATTTCTCTGTACTATGTTGCGCTTTTTTCTGCACTTTTTGCTGTTTTTTCATTCAAGTTATATCCGAATTAATTAACCCTCACCTAGTAATCTAATGAAAACCAAAAAGCCCAGCACTAAAATACCTAGTGAAATACAAATAAACATTTTTGCCACCGCTGCACCTTTTTTCTCAAAAATTCGCAGTGCTAATAGATTATGTAATACCCCCAAAGTTAAAGCCAAGATTGGAAAAATCAGCATCGCCTGCCAAGATCCGTCATGGTAACCACCCGAATTTGCCATCGAAGACCATTCTCCACCCTGATAACGTCCGATATCTCCATAGCTAATTTTCACAATTGAGGCATTTGGTTGCAAATTCAATGCCGAAAAAATCAAAAAAGCCAAAGACAAAATCAAAAGCAAAACCTGAAAAACTACCAGGCTACGCTCCTTTTGATATGCTTCCTTAAAAGTCGCAATTAATTCTTTCATTTCTCTTATTATACCATTTTTATTTATCAAGCAATTTACAAATCAAATTCAGCATCAATTCCTTCTCTTCCGGTTGACTTTCTGCAATCAAAAGCACCAAAGCCGTCAAAGCCCGATCAGAGAGCTTCGTCTCCCCCTGTTCATTCAATTGAAAGAAATTCACCGAAAGATAGACTACAAAAAGTAACGCACTAATCTGTTGATTTCCCTCTAGAAACGGTTTCTCATGTACGATAAAATATAGTAATTTCGCCGCTCGCCTAGCCACCGAATCGCTTCGTTCGAACAAATTTTGTATTCGGGCCGAAATTAGCGTTTCGCCCCTGTTATTTCCCGCCAGCACCCCGAAATTTTCACTCTCATTCAATCTTTCGCGTAGGTCTGAAATATAATTTTCAATCTCTACTTCACTCAAATCTCTTCTCGCCCGGGCCTCTACCGAAAAAATAATTTTATTGTTCAGATACTCTGAAATCGTTGCAAAACTATCCGCATATTTCGTTACCACCTCGAGCACGCCATTTGCCTCATTTGCGCTCAGGCTAGTTTCCGTCAGCATTCTACGCACAATTCCCAGCGTTTCCTCTAGGTTCTGCAATTTTTCGCTTTGCTCTGGCAGTTTCTTCACCAAATCATAATTAACCGCCACCCCCTCCGTCATATAACGCTTAATAATTGAGGAGGCCCAGATACGAAATTTTGTCGCTTTTTTCGAATTTACTCGATAACCTACCGAGATAATCACATCCAAATTATACTTTTTAATCTTACGTGCAATCCGGCGACCCCCCTCGAGACGCTCTTCCACCTCTTCCTTCACGCATTTTTCCGCTTCCAGCTCCTCATCAGCAAAAATATTACGTAAATGTCTGGAAATTACCGTACGATCCACCTCAAAAAGCTCCGCAATCTTCCCCTGTTCCGCCCAAATCGTCTGATTCATTTCATCTACATCGAAAAAGACTTCCCCCTCTGCACCCTGATAAATTTCTAGCTTCGTCATCAAAGTTCTCCGAGGTTCTGCCCCGCCGTCACTTCCACCTTGAGCTTAATCTTCAATTCTGGCGCCGCCCCTTCCATCTCTTTTTGCAAAATCATCTTTACCGCCTCTTGATCGGCCTGGTCACATTCCACCACCAAAGAATCATGAATTTGTAACACCAATTTCGCTTCCTCTGGCAATTTCTTATCCACCGCAATCATCACCCGCTTCATCAAATCCGCCTCAGTTCCCTGAATCGGCATATTCTGCGCTGCTCGTTCTGCCGCATTACGAATAATAAAGTTCGAGGATTTCACATCTGGAGTCGGACGCTTGCGACCATAAAAAGTCCTCACTTCTCCGGTTTCTCGCGCCTCTTCTAAGGTGTGATTTAGATATGCATAAATCTTCTGGCGCACCTTAAAATACTCATCAATAAATCGCTTCGCCTCGAAGAAATTCATCTCCGTTGCATCGCTCAGACCCTTCGGACTCATGCCGTACATAATACCGAAATTAATCACCTTCGCCACGCGGCGCTGTAACTTCGTCACCTCTTCCATCGGTATCTGATAAACTTCCGCCGCCGTCTTCGTGTGAATATCGACATCGTGGTTAAAATCTGAGACCAAAGCTTCATCTCCTGCGAGCACCGCCGCGAGCCTCAATTCGAACTGTGAATAGTCTGCCGAAACTAGTACTTTTCCCTCTGGTGCCACAAATCCTCGACGAATACGCTTCCCCTCCTCACTACGTACCGGAATATTCTGCAAATTCGGATTCAGACTTGAAAGTCGACCCGTCGCCGTCACGTTCTGCGTAAACGTCGAATGAATGCGCCCATCTGCCGCCACCTGTTCAATCAGCGGTGCAATATAGGTCGATAATAGCTTCATCGTTTCTCGATAATGAATAATTTCTTTAATTATCGGATGCTCATCTTTGAGTTTTTCTAATTCCTTTGCCCCCGTCGAATAACCTCTCGAGGTTTTCTTAATCCCCTTCACTGAAAGACCCAACTTTTCGAACAAAATTTGTGACATTTGAAGGGGCGAATTGACATTAAATTGTTCACCCGAAAGCTCATAAATTTTTTGTTCAATTTCTACCACTTTCCCCTCAAATTCCGTCTTCAAACCCTCAAAATATTCTCGGTCTAACAAAATCCCCGCCGCTTCCATCTTGTAGAGAATCGGCACTACTGGCATATCAAATTCCGTAAAAATTGTGTTCAATTTTTCATCTTTCGAAAAAGCCAAATATTGTTCACTAAATTTGTTCAATGTCGCTTCCGAATACACGCCGGTCAGCACCTCTTCCATCATACCAACCCCCTCCACCCCTGTACGGCGCAATGGATTTAGTAGAAAATCTGCCTGATCCAAATCCCAAAGCTTCCCCGCCTGAAAAACCCGTTCACGAAATTCGGCATTTTCATGCATCAAATCCTTAATGTTGCTCGCGATTAGCATTCCCTCCGGAATTTCCACTCGAGGCACCTCTCTCACTTCCGCCTCAGCATCCTTATCCGAAAAACCATTCTCAATTTTGAGTTTCTTCAGTAGATTATTAAATTCTAAACGCTTAAATACCTCTGAAATTCGAGAAAAATCTAGCTTCAAAGCCGGAACGTCCGAAAGCTTCACCGGCGCATCTGTCATAATTTTCGCGAGCTTAAGAGACATCTCAGCCGATTCCTTACCAGCAATTAGTTTCTTCTGTGTCGCCCCCGAAATTTCCTCAATATGGGTATAAATCCCCTCCAAGCTACCATACTCGTTCAAAAGCTTCACCGCAGTTTTCTCGCCAATCCCCGGCACCCCCGGAATATTGTCCGAATTATCCCCTTTCAATGCCTTCAAATCCAAAAATTGTGACTTCAAAATCCCATATTTTTCTTCTATCGCTGGAATATCCATCTCCTCGAGATCCGAAAATCCCCGCAAAATTCGATACATCTTAGTATTTTCATCCACGATCTGCAACATATCAAGATCCGAAGACACGATATAAGTCATATAATCCCCCGCCTCATCCGCTTGACGCGCCAAGGTACCGATAATATCATCCGCCTCATATTCGTCCACTTCCATGAAACCCCAAGACAGTGCCGAAATTAATTCCCGAAGCAAAGGAATCTGTGCATAAAAATCCTCTGGCGGTCTTACTCGCCCCGCCTTGTAATCCTTAAAAATCGCGAGCCTTTTCGCCGTCGAGGTATGTGCCTTATCCCACGCCACCACCACCTGGTCTGGTTGGATATTGCGCACGATTTCCATCGCGATTACCGCAAAGCCATACACTCCCGAAGTCGGCTCTCCCTTCGAAGTCGCCAAATTTCCCATCGCGTAGTAACCACGATAAAAAACGCTTTTTCCATCAATGATTACTAATTTTTTCATTAAAATTCCATCCTCGTTAAAATTTCTGCCATTTTATCGTTCATTTCCGCCACACTGCCGTCATTCAAAATATAATAATCCGCCATCGCAATCGGCCCACCTTTTTCAATATTCTCTACTTCCGTATAGTCTCGTTCCTGGATTTCCTTCAAAGTAAACGGTCGCTCCTCACGCTTGCCCACTCGAAAATGCCTCAGCGCTTTCGGCACTACAATCGCCACCACGGTCAAAAGTCCCGGATATTTACTCTTCAGTTCCTTATATTCCGTCCAAGAATATAACCCATCCAGCACAATTCGCTTCTGTCCCGAAGCAATCAAATTATCAATTTCCCCCATCACCTGACGCACCACCCAATCTTTCCCCTCAGTTTCACGAATCATCTCTCGGAATTGACGCTCACTCGACCCGTCCGCCGTACGCTGAATTCCCCGGCGTTCCATCTCCTTATAAATCATTCCCCCAAAATAAACTTTCGGTATCCCTTTTTTAGTCAAAAAATCCACCACCACCGATTTACCCGATCCGCTCATCCCCACTACCGCTAAAATTTTTACCTCACTTTTTTCGCTCATTTTTGCTCCCAGTTATTAAAAAATTCTACAAATCGCTCTCGCATTTTCGCCTGACTCATATAAATCAGCACCGGATTTCCCTCCACGTCCGTCAAAGTCCCCAAACTTTCGCTCGGCACATAAAAAGTCGTGCGATGCTTCGCCGAAAGTCGCATCAAAATCCGCTCATACCATTTCTCCGTTTGATCATAAATCTCAAAACGCTCGATAAATCTGCAATATTTTTTCTTCGCAAAATCTTTCGGATAAAACACAAAAACTTCACCAAATCGCGTCAGATCCGCATCTACTTTCATCAACACCAAGCACTGAATTTCAGTGCTGAATCCCACTATAAGATTGGTATAAATCGCCTCCGTCACAGTACGGGTCGCGAGCTCCTCATTCGCATCATAAAATTCTCGTGTCTTGGTGTCTTCATCGATATGATAGCCCACCACCAACTGAAATTGTTCCGGCAAAAGCACCCGCTCCACCTCCTCACTCACTGGATGCCCTGCCTCATCATGCATCGAGTGCGCCACTCCGTCATAAGACGCCCCGTCCCCCATTTCATCGAACTCACCCTTAGTCCCGGCACCACTCTCCAGATTATATTTCTCCAGCCCCGCCATAAAAATTCGCGCCATTTTCAGCTGATTTTCCGCCACCCATTCTCTATCTACTTCTGGTTGACTTTTGGCAAAGAAAAATTCAAAAATCCCCCGACCTTTGTTTGTTTTTACACCTAATTGCACCATTACTTTTATCTTATCACAGGTTAAGACGGATGAAAACTCACACCTCTATGATTTTACAAGTGAAGCCGCACTACGCCTCCCGTGATTTCACAGAAGAATCACTTCCACATCACTATGGCTTACGCGTAAAGTACCCTTGTACTCCCGGGCGGTCCACTCTAAGCCAACTTAAATCTGCTGCACCTGGAGCCGCCAAAAATGAGCCATTACCGCCACGGAGCTTTTTACGATTTACAAACATTGCTGAAAAATTTATAACTTTAGCAGTATCGAAATCATTATTTACATAAATTGTTTCTAACTTATCATTAAGCTTATCTTCATCTTGAAGGCTAAACATATTCTCCATATTCGTTACCTGGGAGGTATCAAAGTTGGAGAGATCAAGTGAGGTAAGACCAGACATATCAGAAAACATAGCTTCCATATTTGTTACCTTAGAGGTATCGAAGTTAGAGAGATTAAGGGAAGTGAGGCTAGACGTATTATGAAACATATAGTTCATATCCGTCACCTTTGAAGTATCGAAATTGGAGAGATCAAGGGAGGCGAGACTAGACGTATCACGAAACATAAAGTGCATATCTGTCACTTTCGAGGTATCGAAGTGGGAGAGATTAAGGGAGGTGAGACTAGGCATGTCATAAAACATACCACTCATATCCGTCACCTGTGAAGTATTGAAGCTAGAAAGATTAAGAGCAGTGAGGTTGCGCATGCCATAAAACATGAAACTCATCTTCGTTGTCTTCGAGGTATCAAAGTTGGAGAGATCAAGTGAAGTAAGGTTAGGTATACCATAAAACATAAAGCCCATATTCGTCACCTCCGAAGTATTGAAGCTAGAAAGATTAAGGGAGGTAAGATTAGTCATGCTAGAAAACATATTACCCATATTCGTTACCTTCGAGGTATCAAAGTTGGAAAGGTCAAGGGCAGTGACATTAGACATACCATAAAACATTAAACCCATATTTGTTACCTTCGAGGTGTCAAAGTTGGAGAGATCAAGAGTGGTGAGATTAGACATACCATAAAACATATTGTGCATATCCGTTACCTGTGAAGTATTGAAACTAGAAAGATTAAGGGCAGAGAGGTCACGCATACCATGAAACATTAAACTCATATCCGTTACCTTAGAGGTATCGAAGTGGGAGACATTGAGCGTGGTGAGATTAGACATACCATAAAACATACCGCCCATATTCGTTACCTCGGAGGTATCGAAGTTAGAGAGATCTATCTCTAAGATGTTTTTGATTTTTTGTTCATCAGATTTTGAAAAGAACATCTCATTGCTCTTCTTATTTAAATAAACTTTTCCCGGTTCAGTGTAATAATAAGCTGTCTTATCAGTCGGGTCTAACCAAAGTTTAATTTCGCATTCAGACTCATCATCATCAATATTCACCGCATTCATAGAAGCAGCTGGCGCAACAGGGCTCTTCTTAAAGTGCTCTATTTTATTTGTAGCGGTTTCCAAGGCTTTTAGTTTTGCATTAAAATCTGGGCCCTCTGTCATGATAGCTTTTGGCGTATATGGATTTGAAACCACCGAGATTATGAGCTTGTTTTCGTAATTACCAGGCTTAAGGCTGCTATTTAATTTCATACCAAGCTTAATGGTGTGGTTTTCTTCATCGGTAGATTTTTCGGTAGTATGAATAAGATTAGCTGGTGTAGAAAGTGCTGGGATAGGATTAAAATCAGTATTTGTATTGAAGCTATAGCCCCAGGTATTAGCAGGAAGATTGGAGAGAGAAGATACTGAAGAGATGGAGCTGATTTTTGTAGTAATGGCAGGGTTAGTATTTAATAGAGCAGTTTCATCAGTCTTAGCGCTAAGAGTAGCGGTATAGCCAGTCTTATTAGTAGTTTTTACCTTGAGATTAATTGCATGTTCAGCAGTCTCGGAGCTAGATTCGATGGCTTCAGTACCATCAATAACTGCAGTGTTTTCATTGACGGAAGCTGAGAGCGTAGCTTTATAATATTCCGCAAATGAATTCTGACTAAACGCAAAATTTAACGTGAGTGATATTAAAACTATAAGAAAGCCAAAAATAGTCTTATCTAAAATAATATTTAAAATATTAAACTTTTCTCTCTTCATGATAACCTTATTTTAGCATAAGAACCTTCAGCAAAACCAAAAGCGTTATTGATTTTCTTTCATTTTTATTGTGAAGTCATTAAAAGTACCGCCTATTTTGATATAAAGAATGTCGTCTTACCTTTTTGAGGACATAGGCTTGGGCAAGCGCCCTTGAGCGGTCCGAAAAAAGGCATGCGACATTCTGTAACATTCTTTCCTGCTTACGCTATAATATATTTATGAACAAAAACTCCACTTCACTTTATGATGTCGCCATCATTGGCGCTGGTATCGCTGGCATGACCGCCGCCCTTTACCTTTTGCGTAATCATCAAAAAGTTCTTTTGCTCGAAAATACCGGCTACGGCGGCCAAATTCTAGAAGCTCCGATCGTCGAAAATTATCCTGGTTTTACCAAAGTTAGTGGCCCCGAACTTTCCGAACATATTTATCAACAGTTAAAGCCTCTCGGTCTTTCCCTTACTTACGATAAAATTAAACATCTTGAAAAGACCACCACACATTTTACCCTAACTGGCGATCAAACTTATACCGCCAAATCCGTCATTCTCGCCACCGGCACCACTCCGCGCCGTCTCAATCTTATTAACGAATCAGAGCTTATCGGCCACGGCATTTCCTATTGCGCGACTTGCGATGGCGCTTTTTATCAAAATCAAACCGTTGCTGTCGTCGGTGGTGGCAATTCCGCCCTTCTCGCCGCCTCTTATCTCTCTCATATTGCGCAAAAAGTTTTCCCCATTCATCGCCGCAATCATTTTACCGCCGAAAAGGCCCTAATTTCCCAAATTCAAAACTCCACCAATATCGAAATTCTCTACAATCAGGAAATTCTCGCTTATCACGCCAACGAAGATCATCATCTCGATTCCCTCATCTTAAAAAATCAACAAGTTCTGCCTGTCTCCAGTCTCTTCGTCGAAATTGGTCGCCTTTCTTCCCTCACCGAAATTTTCAAAGATAGCAATCTCAAAAGCCTCCTCCTCTTCGATCAATCTGGTTTCATTATTACCGACGATACCTGTTCCACTAACCTCGCTGGTCTCTTCGCCGCCGGCGACTGTCGCTCCAAAAAATTCCGCCAACTCGTCACCGCTTCCTCCGACGGTGCCATTGCCGCCAATTCTGCTATTGAGTTTCTTTCACAGATTTAATTAAATCAGATCACTTATAATTTCTTTCACAAGTTTAATTAAATCGGCACCTCCATATTTTTTCCGCAAATTTAAGTAAATCGGCATATTCAAATTTTTCATCAATAAAAAACTGGCTCATGCCAGATAAAAAAATGGAGCCATTGGCAGGGATCGAACCTGTGACCTGCTCGTTACGAATGAGCTGCTCTACCAACTGAGCTACAATGGCATAGAGACATTATACATTATTTTTTTCTTTAATGTATAATGAGGTCATGAAGAGCCTCATCTCGGATCTCATCGCTCATCGCGGCATGCACGGGACTTATCAAGGCGCCAAGAATTTTCCCGAAAATTCTCTTTCCGCATTTAAGCGCGCCCTGCTCGCGAATTATGCTATCGAACTGGATGTTCATCTTACCAAAGACCTTCAGCTCGCAGTTTTTCATGACCACGACACCAAGCGCCTCACTGGAAAATCTTTTAATCTTGAATTTACTGAACTTGCCACGCTTCAAAAACTGAAACTTATTAATTCTGACGGCGTCACCACCACCCAGCACATTCCGGCACTTTCCGAAGTTCTCGATTTAATTCACGCCAAAGTCCCCCTTCTCATCGAACTTAAAACCACCAGAAATTCCGATATTTCCCTCTTCGGTAAAACCCTTCTCACCACGCTCGAAAAATATCTAAAAAGCTACCGTTCACCGAAAATTTATCTCCAAAGTTTCGACCCGCGCATCGTCTACTGGGTTAAACACCATCATCCTAAAATACCTGTCGGCCTTCTCCTCTCTGACGACTCCAACCTTGCTAAAAAATATGACTTCTTCGTCAACAACCCTCTAATTTGGCGCTTCACTAAGCCAGATTTTCTCAGTGTCAACGAATCCATGCTTTCCCGCCCTGCCATCCAAAAATTTAAGACCAAGGCGCCAGTTTTCTGCTACACCATCGATGACGAGAAAAAACTTCAGGAATTAAAACCCCTCGCCACCCAATTTATTGTCGAAAAAATCCTCTAATCTAAACAATTTTCAAAAAACAAAACTTATCACTAAAACTCGCCGTCACTTAAAATCCACCAAGCTCTATTTTCAAACCACAAAAAATAGCCCGAAGGGCTTTATTCTGGCGGATCCGACGAGACTCGAACTCGCGACCTCTGCCGTGACAGGGCAGCGCTCTAACCAACTGAGCTACGAATCCACTACTTGATATTATAACGTGATTCCCCTGTTTGTGCAAGAGTTTTTCCCTTTTTTACCGTTCCAAAATCAATTCTGAAACTAAAACTCTTTTTCTGGTTATAAATTTCATATTTCAAACCATATCGTTTCAATAAATTTTTGACAATGTAAAGCCCCAAACCACTTCCGCTCTGCTCATTAGTGCCCGCTCTATACGAATTTTTAATTTCTAATTCTTCATCTCGCATCTGCACTGAAATCTTACCACCCTCCTCCGCATACTTCACTGCATTACCGATTAAATTCGCTAACACCATCGATAAAGCCGTCCGATTCAACCAAATTTTTTGCTCTCCCACCTCCATTCGTATATGCAGATTCTTCTCCGCAATCATAATCTGATTGCGCCTCAAGGACTCTTCGACTACCTCTGAGATTTTTATCCATTCAGATTTTTCGAAACTATCCATTTTCGACATCAAGAGCAATTCTCGAATTCCCGCATCAAGTTCATCCACCGTTTCCCCACATTTTTCCAAATAAAAATCCCGATCCTTATATTTCCCTACCTTAAATTGCATGTTTTCCAAAACAATCTTCAAGCTGGTCAGTGGCGTTTTCAATTCATGCGAAGCCCCACGCAAAAATTCAAAATTCGCTTGCTTCATTCTCAGAGTTTCTTGTCTCGCGTAAAATCCTGCCACCACCAGCGAGAACACCACCGATCCCAGTAATGTCACCGGCAAAAACTTCAAGCTCAAATCAATCGCATCTTTTTCTAAATTTGCCGTCGAAACAAACTGCACCAAAGCCTCTTCTTCGTTTTTAAGCTTCACACTTTTTTCTTCAATAATCACCGAATTATTTTCACTCGTCCGATCCACAGGTAGTAGCTCCGAAACTTTCATCTCGTTCTCCGCATTTTGCGTTTTCAGATAAGCTTTAATCTCACCGCTTCTTGAATAAAAATCCAAAACCTGCTCCACGTACTCACGATTTTTGCCGGCTAAATTTTTCGTCACATCCGAAGCCGTCTGCCTAATTTCTTTTGTTTTTTCTTCCAAATAAGATTTCGAAAGCGTATAAAATATCCCACCATGAATCATCGTCACCACTCCAAGTAGTAATATCAAGACCCTGAAAAATCCCTTCCAAAAAATTCTTCTCATCCTCGCTCCAATTTATACCCCACTCCACGCGCCGTATAAATACAATCCAGTTTTAATTTTTTTCTTAGCTCTTTAATATAAACATCGATCACCCGATCAAACGGAATTTCTTCACTTTCCTTCCAGACATTTTCAATAATTTGTTCCCTCTTGAGAACTCTCCCCTCATTCAAAAACAAATATTTTAAAATCTCCAATTCCTTCGGTTTCACTTCTACTGGTTGCCCTGCTACCTCAGCTCGAAAACTCACAAAATCAATCTTCGCCTCCCGATAAGAAAATCCCCTTACGTCCTCACCCAAAGTTTTCTTTAGCAATGCTTCCACTCGCGCCTTCAAAACCGGTAATGAAAACGGTTTTTCCATAAACCCGTCCGCCAAATTCGAAAAAGCCATGATCTGTGATTCTTCGTCCGAAAATGCCGTCATCATCAAAACCGGTACTCGACTTTTTTCACGAATTTTTCTTAAAACTTCCAATCCACTCATCGACGGCAATTTGATATCTAAAATCACTAAATTAATTTCATGATTAAACTTCTTCAGCGCCTCTATCCCATCCCCCGCCTCGACCATCTCGTATTTAAATTCCCGCAAAAATTCTACCACCCCTTCCCGAATCATTCGGTCATCCTCTACGATCAGTATTTTCATTAATCTAAATATACCAAATTTAAAGCTCTGTCAAAAGTTCCTTTGGATTCTTTTTTAAATTTCGATAGCTTATTATCCCAAGCGAAATCAGTATAACTACCAACATGAAAACCACTGTTATCACTACCGCGCTAATCGTCATCTGTACATCAATCGCCGAAAGGGTTTTAGTAAAACCTTCCATTTCTGCGCCCCCACCTAGTTGCGTCGCCCCAGCCTGTTTTGCCATTTGTTTTGTCACCCCAGTTGTTACATTTTTTAAAATATCATTTCCCATGATTTTCGCAAATTTTCCCGCCAAGACATAAGCCCCCACGAACGCCGGTAGGCTTACCATCAAAAGTTCTATCACGAACTGTCCGAAAATTTGTCCTTTTTCCAAGCCTATCGCCAGTAAAATTGCGATTTCTTTTTTTCGCGCATTCATCCAGAGTAGTAAAACTAGAGCCACTACTATTCCCGCAAAAATTAATGAACCGAAAAACATTTGGTTGGCCACTCCATACATTCCCGAAATTGATTGTTCTAAAGCTGGATAGTTTGAGGCACTTTTTATCAAATTATACTCGCGCCAATTCACATCCAATTTCTTCACCGCAGCCATCACTTGATCGAGATTCTTCTCGCCCTTCACGAAAAATGTTGCATCTTGATAAACCGCCGTATCCTCATCATTGCCATAAACTTTTGCCGCCGTAGAAACGTCCGTCACTAAAGTGTTTTCATAAAGCTCCTGTGCCGCTGTCACACCCCCCGTATTTTTCCCTGCAAACAAACCCTTGATCACCACCTCTACAGTTTCGTTTGCCGCTTTTTCGTTATCCGCGTCAAATAAATTTGATTTAATTTTTATTTTATCCCCCACTTTCAAATTATTTTTCTTCGCCAAATCTTCGTGCATCAAAATTTGATTTTTATCATTCGAATTCAGATGCCCACCCGAAACCAGTTTATACGCCCCCGAAACAAATTTGGTTTCTCTCGCCGAATCATTCACGCCAGTTAGCATCACTGCGCGCTTAAAATTCTTCGCGCGTTCCGCCGACCTTCCGCGCAGAGTTTCTGGTGTCTCGATAATATCCTTATCTACCAAATCCGCTACACTATTGATCCTTTTCACCGTATATTCAATCTCCGGCGACTCAGAAATTTTTTTAATATCCGCCCCCCTCACATTACCACCACCCCGCGGTGTACCTTGATTTACTTGGCGATTAATTTCCATTGAAAAACTATTAGTTACTCCCGAAAAAGCCTCACTCGCCGCCTTACTTGTCGCATCCTGAATCGCCAGACTGATCATTCCCAGTGCCGCCATTACTAGCACCACAGAAAAAATCACCAAACTTTTTAACTTTTTGCGCGTTACATATAAAAATGCATTTTTCAACATTATTTCAATTTCCTTCCCTTTAATTCCAAGATCACATCTGCCGAATCCGCCACCCTTTTACTATGCGTCACCACAATCACGCACTTATTACGCTCCTTTGCCAGTTTTTTCAAAACTTCAATAATTTCTTCCGCCGTGTTTTCGTCCAAATTTCCCGTCGGTTCATCCGCCAAAATGATCGGTGCCTCCGAAACTAACGCCCGCGCGATCGCCACGCGTTGTTGCTGTCCACCCGAAAGCTTCATCACATTTCGATTTATTTGATCTTTATCTAATCCCAACTTCATCAAAATCTCATCCGTCGCCTCTCGATTCACCAGTCTAATATTTTCTAGCGGCGTTAAGTAATCAATCAAATTATAGTTCTGAAAAACCAGAGCGATGTGATTTTTGCGATGATAACTGTAACCGTATTTACCAATCTTTTCATCTTCAAACAAGATTTCGCCACTCTTCGGTTCATCTAATCCCGCGAGCAGTGAAAGCAAGGTAGATTTTCCTGCCCCCGATTTTCCGATAATCGCATAAAATTTCCCTCGCTCAAATTTCTGATCCACCCCTTCTAAAATATTTTCCCGATTTCCCTCGTAAGCATATGAAACATTTTTAATTTTTAGTACACTCATTTTTCCTCCTAACTTATTTTCGCTAAAATTTCTTTCGGTTTTTTCACTAAAATCATCCACGACGCCACTATCACCGCTAGAACAATAATTAAAATCAAAAGTCCATAGCTCATCGCAAACATATCCATTCCTCCACCAGCCGTAAAGCTGCTTAAATCTAAATTATCTAAGCCCTCTTTCTGTAAAACCGCACTCAGAATCCATCCTACGAAAATTCTTCCCAGTATCGCCGCCAAAATAATTGCCGGCAACGAAATTAATATCATTTCGAAGATAAATTGACCCATAATTTTCATTTTGCTGCGCCCAATCGCCAGCAATATCCCAATTTCATACATCCTTTCCCGCACCCAAAGAATTAAAACCAAGGACAATACAATTATTCCCGCGCCAATCACCGCCATAATCATCATAAAAATCATCTGTTTCACCATATCTAGCGACTCTACCATCCCCGAGAATTGATTTTCTTCTTCAATCATCTCAAAGTCTCCTAGCTGAACACTTTTTTTATTCATTTCTGCCTTTAACGCCGCTACTTTTCCGGAATCAGATACCAATAATTTTAGACTCGTCACCAGTTTTTTCTTGCCAAAAATTTGCGCCATCGTCGTGTAGTCCATGAACATCATATTCTCACTAAAATCCGAAGACATCCCGGTGTATTTTTCTTGTTTTTTCCCGGTAAAAATTCCTTGAATAAAAAGTTCTAACTCTTCCTCTTCCCCTAAAACTTTTAGACTCACCTTATCGCCGACCTTCCACTGGTTCTTCTTCGCCAGTACTTCATGCACTAAAACCTTTCCAGCTTCCCCACGCGCAATATTTTTCCCTTCAATCAACTTAAATACTTCACTACGAAATAACGGGTCTTTCTCCACATCACTTATAACCTGAAGCATAACCGCGTTTCCTAAGTAGCCCGGCAAATCTTCTCGCATCACAATTTGCTCACCCGCCACCACCTTGCCGTTTTTTAATTCTGCCACCCCTTCATATTGATAAATCTTCTCTGTCCCAAGTTTGCTATCAATCAAATCAAAACTTTCCGCATTAAAAGTCTCAGATTTTAATGATCTAATTTTTAACCCCAAATCATTCGCGCTATTTATCACACCCGCCATTTTTTCGCTAGTTTTTATTATTGAAAAACCGGCATAAATCACCGCCAGAATTAAAGTTAAAATCAAAAATATCAACGCCGTACGCGTGCGTTTTCGAAAAACATAAGCTACCGCATTTTTAATCATTTCTCCTCCATATTTTTATTTTAAATTTTAATTATGAAGCCACTGTGAATTTTCCAAAATCCCCCTCAAATTATGATAAAATGAAATTACGCGAGTGTCGTATAACGGCTATTATATTTCCTTCCCAAGGAAGAGACGAGGGTCCGACTCCCTCCACTCGCACCAGACCATAATAAGAAAGAGTATTTATACTCTTTATTTTTATGGTCGCCCGTCCGAGAAAGACCGCGAAGCGGGATTACTCGCACCAAATCAAAAAAATAAGAACGTTTACGTTCTTTATTTTTTTGATTGCCTGTACGAGAAAGATTACGGAGTAATCTTACTCGCACTATTTTTTGAAATGATACTTCATTTTTTTAATTGCCTGTACGAGAAAGACTACGCAGTAATCTTTCTCGTACTAGTGTTTAGTTTCGCCACTACTAAATAATCGATTATTGTTGTTTGACGGCTTAACCCGTTGCTTTCGAGGTCGCCCCATAGTCTTTCTAATCGATTTTTGAACTGATTAGAGGAAGAGGTATTATTAGGACTTGCGGCAACATTGATTTCAATTTTAGTAAACTCATCATTGAAGGATTTTGCATTTTTCCCCACCTCTGGGTTTTAAAACATAAGTGGCGGTACTTCACTTACCCAATAGTTATAAATAGCGCGGTCTAAGACACGGCCTATGTTTTTCAAAATAATCTGCTAATTCTTTGCTACCTCATCCATAAGGCCTCTTTAATTGCTAGTTTCCCAAACACAGCTAATTTCTTTTGATATAGTTATATCATCTGGCTTAAATGTTTCGTCAATGTTTTTAATTTCTTGTTCTAATCCTTGCATTGGAGCCGAGCCAAAACGGACAGATTTGGCTAGCCCCATATCCCCCATCACTCCATTACGAACAGAATCAATTTCTACACGCACACAATCACGTAAATTTTTGTTAGCGGCAACGGCTAGAGCTTCGGCTTTTTTCTTAGCATCTTCGTAGGCGCTAGCAATTAGTTCGCGTTGTTTCGATGCGACATCTTTTAATCCAAAATCTATATGAAGCATTGGTGCATTAGAAATCTTTGACGAAATAGCAAGTAGTTTTGCAAGCCTCATTTTGTCATAATCGAACTCTAGGTAAGCAAATTGCGAGAAGAAGAAGCCATCAGAAACACGTTTTTGCAAATTTTTTCCCAAATCAGCTTCAGTTTGTGGCTCTAAGCTATTAATATGAAATTCTTCTCGAATAAAATATGCTCTGGTCTTAAAATCCTCTGGCTTGAAATCAGTTACCTCCGAGATGCTTTCTATGTAATTTTTTACTTTTTCTACGCCACCTTTTAGAGCTTCGTCATAAGTCATAGCGTGAAAATTAAAATTAACACTTGCTTTAATTTGGTCTGGAGCGAAATCTTTTTCTCCTTGGCCATTCACGAATATCTGCATTATTGCCTCCTATTTAATATGTATATTATACCAGAGAATCGAGTTTAAAAAGCACATGTAAACGAATTCACTAAAAAGTCCACCCCTGTTTCCAGAGGTGGATTCTAATTAATCACACTTAAGATTCTTGGCGGTCAATTTTAATTAATTCTTTGACCTTCCCAGAATCTCGAATTTCCTTCATTTGTCTATCAAATTCCGTGAACGAAATTTTGATCGAAGTATAATTCACCGTCGAATCAGTTTTCGCTACCAATTTCACGAAGTAATAACCATCTCCTGAACTTGATACAAATTTATCCGAAATTTCCCCCGCATTGAGACTCATCGCTTTTAGTGATCTGCCACCATCTACGTTCATTTTATCGACCAAGCCACCGGTTTCTTCATATAGTACCTTATCGCCCAGCTCTTCCGAAATCGTCTTCAAATCTTTTCCAGACTTAATCAAAGATTCTACCTGCGCCGCAAGCTGCACTGCATTCATATCAATTGCCTGCGAAACTTTTTCCTTCACTAGTGACAGATAAATCATTCGACGATATTCCTTCATCGTCAAACCAAAATTATCTTCCAGGATCTTCTTAAAACCTTCTTCACTACGTTCCACCCCACCAATTTTTCGGTGCTCTAAAATCGTTTCGTCCACTTCTTTATCCGTCACCGTCAAATCATTTTCTTTCGCCAATTTCAAGGCCCAAGCATAATTTTCTGCTTCATCCAGCGCCAAGCGCTTATAATGCTGCTCCATAAAATCATTATCTTTCGCATTATCTAATTTACCCTGTTGTTTTTCGATCGGCGTAATCGTACCATGATAAATCAAAAGATAATCCGAATAACGCACATCCGCGCCGTTTACGTTAGCCACCGATACTGGCAAAAGTTGAGTCAAACGATAAAGAATCGGATTCGTACTCTGCCATTTATAAAGCATAAAATAACCTGCCCCCGAAGCCAAAACCACCGCCATCACTGATAAAATAATCGTCACCGTCACCACACGATATTTTGCATATTGCATTGGGTACTTAAATTTACGTCCCTTCGATAGCACCTCCTCGCGGCGTTCTTCGACCTTCTCCAGTTCCGTCTTATTCTTGAACTCTTCAATCTTTTTTTGTTCGCGTTTCTGCTTCATTTTCGCCACGATTGAAAGTCTCTTCTCTTTTACGGCGTCGGTTTCGTTTGTCATAGTCTTATCCACTTCGTTTTCTAATTTAGCTTTGCTCATTTCCTATTTCTCATTAATTAGATTTTGTAAATCGTTATAAATTTTTTCCGAATTTTTCACCATCGATATTACCAAATCCCCCACCGCTGTTTGAATTACAATCGTACCATATCCCATTAATCCTGCCCGAATTCCGCTCACACCATAAGAAATACTTTGAATCTTATCTAACCCCAAGTCTACCACTGATTTCTTAAACAAGCCTCGTTGTGAAATCTGACGAATCCGCTGATTGGTCACGATATAAATCGAAAAATACCATAACATGTAAGAATATAAAAATCCTAAAACCCCCACCAAAATCAGTGCCAAGAAGGTTTCAAAAATCATCATATTATTTGGCCAAAGTAAGGTCAATCCCACCCCAATCATAATCATCAAAATTAAAAATATCACGCCGGACTTTACCGTCAAAAAATGGCGTCGGAACACAAACTGCACCTCTTCGCCTTCTCTCTGACCATCAAAAATCATTTTTCTCATACGTATTTGGTGACCCGGGCGGGAGTCGAACTCGCAACCTTCTCCTTAGGACGGAGCCGCTCTATCCATTGAGCTACCAGGCCATACTTAAATTATACCATATTCGATTCCACGACCATTTTTGATAAACATAGAGATTAACTAAGACTTTTTAGTAAAATAACCTAGGAATTGTTATATAACTTCATAGTTTAGTTATTATGATGAACATCGTTTTCCAAAAATGGATTAACTAAATCCATCCACTCCAAAGGCAAATAAACAGATAGATAACCATGATTATATCCTTTCGCTTCATATACGGTACAATCGGGATGCATTTTTTGAAATAGCTTAGCCGATTCCTTAACGCAACTCATTTCTTTTTCACCATAAATATATAGAACCTGCGCTTTGCTTTCTGCAATAGAATGTTTAAGCCTATATTCTCCCATATATGTTTGATATATAGTCACCAATGTTTTAATCGGCGTCCTTGGCATATCCTCCATATAATAGTTTTCTATTTCTTTCGGATAAGCCATATTAGGAAACATTTTTTTCATTAAACTCAACTGAATTTTACATGCATATTTGCTAAACATAAGTTTTCCAAATAATTTTACAATAATCGTACTGACCCTTGCCAGCCTGGGTTGAGGAATACAAATACTACCATCTATTATTGCTTTCTGAGCTATATCACTATTTAGCGATAATAGCTCAATAGCAATTTGACCTCCCAAAGAAACACCTCCCACAGCAAACAATTTTCCATCGCAATTATTTTTTATATAGTCCATAATTTGACGTGCGGAATTTTCAGTTGAAATATACTCTTTTTGATATTCTTCTCCATGACCATCAAGTGTTGGTAAGATCACATGATATTTATCGGATAACATACGAGCTTGCCGGAGATAATTCCACCAGGAATTACCTCCGCCATGTATCAATAATATATGTGGAAATTTTTTATCACCAAATTCATGAAATATCATATTCCAAAACCTCCACCACCTTCGCCACTAAAAACGCCATCACATTAAAAATTACGATCGTCGCCCCGGTCGGAGTGGCTACAAAATACGAAAAGATAATTCCCATTACCATACAAAATATCGAAACTATCACTGAGCTAAAAACCACCGCCTTAAAACTTTTCACCACTTGCATCGCCGTCACCGTCGGGAAAATAATTAAACTCGAAATCAGAAGCGCCCCCACCAGTCGCATTCCCAACACCACTACCACCGCACACAAAATCGCAAAAATTGTATTTAATCGCTCAGTTTTCAGCCCAATCGATTTGGCAAAATTCTCATCAAACGTCATCGCGAAAATCTCATGGTATTTCACGATAAAGAATAGAATCACCACCAGCGAAAAAATCACTCCCACTACCACATCGGAATCATCTAGCGCCAGGATACTGCCGAATAAATAATTATTAATATCCGTGTTCACTCCCTTGACCACCGAAATCACCAAAGTTCCCACCGCCAGTGCCCCCGCTGAAAGCATCGCGATTAGAGCATCCGCGTCCACCTTACTTTTCTGGTTCACCTGCAAAATCAAAATCGCCGCCAAAATCACTATCGGTAAGGCAAATTGCAGTGGCATCACCCCAATTACCGTCGCAATCGCAAACGCACCGAATCCCACATGTGAAAGTCCATCCCCAATCATCGCTTTTCGCCTTAGTACCAAGGACACTCCAATCAGTCCCGCCGTCACTGCCAGCACTACCCCCACTACCAGAGCCTTTACCATAAATTGGTATTGCCACATTTCCAGAAACTTTTCCAAAATTCCGTTCATCGCCACCTCCTATTTCCCATCACTTTCACCATGGTCATGGCGATGAATTCTTTTTACATATTCCTCTGTCGTTTCCATCGTCGCCACTCCGTCCGCTAGCGCCAAAATTTTATTCCCCACCAAATTCTGATGGTCGAGATCGTGCGTAATCATCATAATCGTGATTCCCTGCGCATTTAATTTCAAAAGCTCTGCGTATAATTCCTTCTTCGATTTCGAATCCAAATTATTTCCCGGCTCATCCAAAATCAATAATTTCTTCGTCGCTACTACCGCTCGTGCTAGCCAAATTTTCTGTCTCTGTCCACCCGAAAGCTCCGCAAAATGTTTCTTCAACATTTTTTTCATGCCAAATTTCGCGAGCGCTTCCTCACATTTTTTCTTGTCACTCTTCGTATAAAAAATCCCCCGCTTCTGATTGAGTAGTCCACTTAATACAATTTCTTCCACTGTCGCCGGAAAATTCGACGTTATTACCGTCTCCTGTGAAATATAGCCAATCTCCTTCCGGCTCATCCCGAGAAACTCCACACTTCCCGCACTTGGCTCTATCAAACCTAAAATTGTCTTAATTAGAGTGGTTTTCCCGGCCCCGTTACAGCCAACCAAGCAGATAAAATCTCCCGCCAAAATTTCAAAATTAATCTTCCGAAACACCGGCGTTTTCGCATATTCTACGCTCAAATTTTTTACTGCAATGATTGGCTGTTTTTCCATAAAAATCCTATTTACTTAAAGCCGCAAGATTACGCTTCATCAAATCTACGTAAGTCACGCCCTTCGAAAAATCATCCGCCGTCACATTATGTGCCGAATGTAACTCCAAAACTTCTGCGCCCGTATCTTTACTTACGGTCTCTGCAATCTTGCCATTCGAAAGTTCGATCTTGTAAATTTTCTTAATCTTTTCTTGCTTCACTTTATTAATTAAGAAACTAATTGTCTTCGCACTAGCCTCAGTTTGTTCTGAGCAACCCGAAAAAGCCGCCGCATATTTCAAACCAAATTCATCAGCAAAATAACGGAACGGAAAACGATCTGCCACCACGATTTCTGAGATTTTACCATCAATCACTTGATGCAAATCCTTATCTACCTCTGCAATTTCTGCCACATATTTTTCGGCATTATCGTCAATCTTATTTTTCTCCGCCGCATCAATTTCGGAAGCCACTTCTGCGATTTTTTTCACGATTTCCATTGCCTTTTTTGGACTCGTCCAAACATGCTCATCAACTTCTGGACCTTCCTCTTCTTCGTCGTGATCATGCTTATGCTCATGCGATACGTGGTCGTGGTCATGATCGTGGTCATGGCTGTCCGAGTGATTGTTATCATGATCGTGATCATGTTCATCCTCATCTTCCATTCCTTCCACGATTTCTTCTTCCACCGTCGACACAAGATCAACTAATTTCACTACATGGGTCTTTTTCGTGTCTACGTCTTTCAAAATTTTCTCCACCCAAGTGTCTGAATCTCCCCCCACGTAGACAAACATATCCGCATTCTTAATATCGATGATATCCTGCGGTGTTGGCTCATAGGTATGGGTTTCTGCTCCCGGCTTCACCAACATTTTTGCACTAATATTCGTATTTTTCGTCACTGCCCTAGCAAAATCATAGCCCGGAAAACTGGTCGACACTACTGAATACTTTTTTTGTTCAAACTTTTCTCGATTTAATACCAAGAAAGCCAATAATCCCACCACCAAAACTAGGCCGAAAATCGCCCATAACTTTTTCAAATTTTTCATTTTTACTCCTTATTCTACTATTAAAATTCTGAGTAAAAAATTTAATCAATCAAGCAATTCCCTCGCGAAACTTCATTCACTCCGCGTTTATCTAATAACCTCAAACGAAAAATCCGAAACAAACATCGCGCACAAATCGTTAGTCTCGGCAAACCATCAAAAATGTGGGAAGCTCTCTTTTCACTCCCGCATTCCACCGCATGTCCACAAAGTCGACAATAGTGCATTTTAGCCTCTTGGTGGTTCGCCTTCCGGCTCGTTTAATAATTTCTTTGACTTAATTTCGTAGCGCTTACCGTTAATTGGCGAAACATAATAATCTTCGTTCAAAAGATTCACAAACATCGTCAAATCCTTATCATCCATCATGATAATCGCACCATCATCATCAGTCATAAGTTCGAGTTTCATCTCGTCTGCATAGTCCACCAATTGTTCTTGCGACATTTGCTCTTCGATGTTCATGTCTTGTAACTTCTTCACTAACGGTTTTTTGTCCATCAAAAGCGCATTCAAGGTCAAACCTTCCGCGAAAGAAAGTTTGTATTTTTCTTCAATTTCTTTCGCCTTCGCTTCCGCTAACATCTGTGATTTAAAATCGTACTGGAAGAGATTTTCAAACTTCGTCTGGTTAAAAATCACTACCGATCCATCGACAAAGGCCACCTGATTATCATCTGGCATCTTCAAAGCCACTTCCGCGGAAAATGGTTCAAAACTTTCCCCATTCAATTCCCAAGAAGTCTTCGCGTTCAATGCAGAAGCGGCAGAAATTCCCTTCGCGATGTAAAAAACTTTCGTCCCATCATCACCACCTGGATAAGAAAACTTCGCAATAATTCCCTTCATCTTCTTGAACTGATGCTCATTATCCGTGAAATAATCGATATCCTTGTATTCTTTTTCAATCAAATTTAATAGACTTTCTGCGCGAATCACTTTCGAAAGATCCGTACGATAAATTACCTTATCTTCGCCGTCTGATTTTTCATACTCACGGCATTCCAAACCTTTTTCAGCGCCCGAAATCACATAAGCGATTGCTTCCCCCATAAACATTTGCTTCACCGAATTAGTTAATTTTTCAGAATAGCGAATCTTAAACGGCGTGTAGTTTTTGTTAAACAAAAATAGTTCACACGACACATTATTTTTTACCTCATCAAGTTCATTCGCCCACAAAAATACATCAAAATCGTTCAATTTTCGAATTTCAGAGTTCGTAATTTCAGTCTTTTCGGAATCCATATCACCTCACTATTTTTCTATTAGTTTAGCACACTTTTACTTCGCTGTTTCGCCGTAAGTATCTTTTACCACCAAATCCGGCAAAATATTTAAGTCCATCATCAAAACTTCAATGCGGTTTCGTATTTCTTCGGCCTCTGATTCATTTTCCAAAACCGCCTCGAACTTAATATAAGATTTTCGGCCATGCTCAATCTGATCAAGATAAATCGTAATCCCGTTCTCCAGTACCACTTCTTGGCGCGTTCTCGAAACTTCCGATTGAATAATTAGTCCCATTTGTAATAAAATATTCGCCGCTTCTGCATAACTCGAAACCAAGGTTTCGTGCACCAGATCAATTTTCGACTTTTCGAGATGCCTCTTACAAATTAGGCTATAACGCGCCGGTCGATCCACCGCCTTTACATCCATTCTTAAGATCATTCTAGCAAAATTATTGTGTTCTTCGTAATTTCGTGGCACAAAAATTCGTGAGTGCTGCCAATACATTGGATCAAAATCATAACCCAGATTCATCAAGCGATTTTCTAGTTTATCAGCGTCTCTAACTTCTGCTTTGACAATAATTTTCTTCATTCCTCACTCGTTTCCACCGTTAAAATTTCTAGCCCAGAATAATTTTGATTTTCTCGTGCCTTGTTCGCCCACTCATCAGCTAGCTCATTCTCTGCCGTGCCATTATGGCCACGTACCCAGACCAATTTTGCGTTTGCCTCCCTGTAAGCTTTGAACACTTTTTTTACTAAACCTAAATTTTTAATTGGTCCGCTCTTTTTCTTCCAACCGTTCTTTTCCCAACCTGGCGCCCATTTTGTCAGCACATTAATCCAAAATTCTGAGTCCGTCCAAATTTCCGCTTCCTCGCCCGCTAACACCTTTAAGGCTTCCAGAATCGCCGAACCCTCCATCCGGATATTTGTCGTCAAATCTTCTCGCCCCATCGCTACCGGTTTATTATTTTCAATTACAGAAAATCCCCCCGGCCCCGGATTCGGTGACGCGCTTCCATCTGTCCATAATTTTCTCATTTTACCTCTATTTCTGAATTTGCGACACCAATTGATAAATCGGCATAAGCACACCGGCAATAATTACTGCAACCATCAAGGTCATAATTACCAACATAATCGGCTCAATCAATGTCGAAATCGTATTAATTTGCTGATCTAATTCGTCCTCATAGACGTTCGCTGCCTTACCCAGCATTTCATCAATTTTACCAGATTCTTCACCAATCGCCGCCATTTGTGGCAGTAAAGGCAAAATATAATTTAGCTCTTTCAAAGATGCCGACAAGGTTTTACCCTGTTTCACCTTTTCTGAAACTTCCTTGATTTGTTCTTCCATAACCAAGTTATTAATCGCTTCTGCTGAAATTGCCAAAGTATCCTGAATTGACACACCTGTCGAAAGCAAGTTTTCCGCCGTACGCGCGAAACGCCCATTATATAGACGCCAAAACATCAATTTGAATACCGGCATATTCAATTTAATCCTTGCTAAAATATGTCGGCCACTATCGGTACGCACGAACTGGAATACAAAATAGATAATCAAACCCAGCACGATCGTCACCAACCACCACATATTCACTAAGAAATTCGTGACCGCCACCAGCATATTAGTGATCGCTGGTAAATCTTTTCCAAGATCATGGTAAAGCTGTTGCACCTGTGGCACCACACCAATCACCATAAATAAAAGCACGCCAATAATTACCGCAAGCACAATTGCCGGATAGGTCAAAGAGTTCTTAATTCTTGTCACCATCGCATAATCTTTTTCTTGTTGATTAGCTAGTCGTTTTAGTGACATATCTAAAGTACCGGAAGACTCACCAGCTTTTAGTAGTGCTAAATAAATTCGATTAAACACTTCTGGAAATTTTGCACAGGCTTGGGTTAGACTTCTACCTGCCTCCACATCTGCCAAAATCGATTCCGTGATGCGACGCATTGGTTTACTTCCCGTCTGCTCAATCAAAACTCTCAAGGAATTCGAAAGTGGCAATCCCGCCCCAATCAAAGTCGAAAATTGTCTGGTAAAAACGATTTTATCTTTCGTGGTAACCTTGTTTTTGAATTTATCAAAAAAACTGTCGCCCGAAGTATCTTCCGTCACCGTATCAGGAGTATAACCACGCTCGATCAAAAGCTTACCGGCTGCACGTTCACTCTCTGCCTGAATTACACCCTTAATGATTGCGCCCGACTTACTATCACGGGCCTTATAAATATATCGATTCATTAGGCGCCTTTCACAATCCTTTCAAATTCACGTACATCTACTGCATATTCTCTTGCGCTATCATAAGTTACTGTTCCTTGTTGTACTAATTTTGCCAAAGTACGGTCCATGGTTTGCATACCTTCTGAAGCACCAGTCTGAATTGCCGTATCTAATTGATGAGTTTTTCCTTCACGAATAATCGAGCGAATTGCCGTGTTCGCCACCATAATTTCTGCCGCACAAACACGTCCGCCACCAATTGCTGGCACTAGACGCTGAGAACAAACTGCCATCAAAATCCCTGCGAGCTGTGAACGAATTTGCGGTTGTTGCTCTGCTGGGAATACGTCAATCATACGGTCCACTGATTGTGCTGCCGAATTGGTATGTAGTGTCGCGAATACCAAGTGACCAGTTTCCGCAATCGTAATCGCCGCACTAATTGTCTCGAGGTCACGCATCTCACCGAGTAGTACCACATCTGGATCTTCACGTAGAGCCGACTTTAAAGCCCGACTAAACGAATACGTATCATAATGTACTTCGCGCTGCGCCACCAAACTTCGCTTCGATTTATGCGTAAACTCAATCGGATCTTCAATTGTCAAAATATGCACCGATTTTTCACTATTAATCTTATTAATAATTGCTGCCAGTGTCGTCGATTTACCAGAACCAGTCGGGCCCGTCACCAAAACCAAACCACGTGGATAATCGGAAAAACCTGAAATCACCTGGGGCATACCTAATTCTTCAATCGTTGGCATCTTAGTTGGAATCAAACGAAAAGCCGCTGCAAGATGGCCTTTTTCATTAAAGGCATTCACACGAAAACGCGCAATTTCCCCGAAAGCAAACGAATAGTCAAACTCTTTATCCTTCGCCAAAGTTTCACGTTGCATCGAATCTAGCGTCGAGAAAATCAAAGTGTCCACAATCTCCGTTGTCAAAATTGGTGTGTTTGGAATTGGTGCTAGTGACCCGTCAATACGTAAAATTGGTGGTAATCCCACCTGAATATGCAAATCCGAAGCCCCATACTTAATACAGGCTTCTAGTAATGTCTCAATTTTTACGGAATTTGGCACTGCGATTGGCGATGAAGCAGCTGCAGCGGCCTGTGCTGCGGCTGCTGAGTGTACACTCGTCTGTGCTTGATTTTCTTGCATATTTACCTCTTATCTTTATTTTACCATAAACTTTTTTATCTTCACTACGCCAAATCTGACGCTACGCGATTTACCTCACTTACGGTTGTCACTCCAGTCAGCGCCTTTAACATTCCATCTTGTCGCATCGTCAAAGTACCTTTTTCTTTCGCCAGTTGCATAATCTCTGAAGATGTTGCGTGTTTCACAATCATCTTCTGGATATCATCATCAACTTCAATTGTTTCATAAAGACCCACACGTCCCTTATATCCACCCGGCGTTTCCCTTTCGTCAATTCCCCGCATCATTGAGTAGCCATTCGGATTCACTACTGGAAGTCCCGGATACCCCAAATCTTCCGACACCATCGCCACCTGTTCTTGACTTTGTGGCAATAATTTCGCTACCAAATCATTAATTTGTTTGGTTTCCATTTCCGTTGAATGCACCACTTCCCGCTTCGGGGCTACACGACGCACCAAACGCTGACCAATCACCGTATTTAGTGTCGATGCTAGAAGATATGGTTCAATTCCCATATCTAGAAGCCTTGGCAAAATACCTGCCGCCGAGTTAGTATGCAAAGTCGAAAATACCAAGTGTCCAGTTAGCGATGCCTGTACGGCTAAGTTAGCCGTTTCCGCATCACGAATCTCACCCACCATTACTACATCTGGGTCTTGACGTAAAATACTACGCAACCCCGTCGCAAAAGTTAGACCAGCATCCACATTCACCTGAATCTGATTCACACCGCCCATCTTATATTCGACCGGATCTTCCAGAGTCACGATATTAATCCTGTCGGATTTGATTCGTTTAACCAAAGCATAAAGCGTCGTCGATTTACCAGAACCCGTCGGCCCAGAAGTCAAAATCATTCCATTCGGACGTTCAATCCCCCGCTGCACCATCGCTAGTGCATGTCCCGTCATCCCCATCTGCTCGATATCGAGCGTCGTCCCACTTTTATCCAAAATACGAATCACCACCTGTTCCCCCCAAATCACTGGTGAAACTGCGATACGTAAATCAATTTCTGTACCATCTACCGACACCGTGAACTGACCGTCTTGTGGCACCCGGTGCTCATCAATCTTTAAGTTCGCTAAAATCTTAATCCTTGAAACTAGCGCTGGTTCTATCGATTTTGGCAATTCCATTACCTTACGTAAAACCCCATCCACTCGGTAACGTACTACCAGTGTTGTCTCCAGTGGCTCAATATGAATATCTGAAGCTTTTGTTTTCGTCGCATAATCTAAAATCGTGGTGAGTGCCTTCGAAATTGGTGAATCCTGTGTAATCGTTTTTACACTTGAAGAATTTACATCTTCCTCATCACTATTTTTGACCGCTTTTTCCACCGCGCGAAAATCCCCCTGATACTGAGCAATCGCACTTTTAATTCCTGCCTCGCTGGCCACCATGCCGCGAATCTGTTTTTGGGTCAAAGTCGAAAGATAATCAATCTGTTGCACATTCGAGACGTCCAACATCGCCACATAAAGAATTCCGTTTTTCTCCCCTAGTGGCACTACCATCAATCTTGAAACTACATCGTAAGGTAGTAATGTCAAAATCTCGCGGTCCATTTTCACGTTATGCAGACTCACATACGGCACATTCATAATCACTGCCGTCGCATGTGAAATAGTCTCAACATCACAAATTTTTTGCGCTACCAAATTTGCAAGTAATGGCTGTTTACGTTTTTCTGCCTCTTCTACTACTCTTTTTACGTCTGGCTCAAAAACCAACCCTTCCCTTATCAAGAGCTGGATCACTTTTTCCTGCGAGTCATGCGTAAACAAAATCTTTTCCTTTAATTTTCTTTCTTAGTTTCTGAAGTTTTATCTGAATCCACCTTCATCTTAGAATCTTGATCTTCACCATCAGAAGTTTTTTCGGCTTCTTCTTTTTTCTCTTCTACCTCTTTTTCTTTTTTCTCTTCTTCTGCCGCAGTCTCCGGCGTAGCGCGACCACAAGCCACTAATTCGGCGCGGTCCAAAATACCGTTACGGTCCACATCTTCACAACTACCCACATAAACTTCTACCGTTGGGTTAATCGCATCTACATTGAAGACTTCCGGATCAGGACTCGTCAAATCTGCTGTGATTTTACCAATTGTCTTATGCTTTAAATATTTAGCATCTGGATCACCCAATAAGAAGCTTGACGCGATGAAAGTAAGCAAGATCCCTACACTAGCAACAAAAGTTACTGTAAAGATATCCGAGCGTTTCATTTCTCATCCTCCTTTTCTTTTTTCTTTGCTTCTTCTGCTTCTTTTTTCTTGGCTTTTTCCTCAGCCTTTTTCTTCGCCGCCTCGTCTGCCTTGTCTTTCGACTCCTGAGTACGTGCCTTATTTGAGGCATAAACCGTCGCATCCTTTTCGCGCACCGCCGCACCTTTTGTATAGTACGCTGCACCCTGTGCCGTTAATTCAAGTTTTGAAGATTCTGTTGAAAGATTCGAACTCCACTTAATCTGTGCACTTTCGATATTAAAAGAGCGAATCGATTTTTCCAAATTTGAAAGCACCTTCATCGTGTCTTTTTCGTCTTTTTTCACCGAAATCGAAACTGGGATGGTTGAGACACCCGGGATTCCACTATTCTTGTATGAATTACCCGGAGATAGTTGCTCCGGCTCAAATCCTGATAGCAGGAAAATTTGGTTGATGGAAGCGAGCAAGGCTTCATCGTTCTTTTGTGCCGGCAAGGCATCCGGAATCACCCGCAGTGCCGAACACATTTTAATCATCTTCAAATTGTAAGCCTTTTCATTATCGTTCTTAGAATTCAAATACAACTTCGAATAGTCAATGCGATTTTTTTGATTATCAAAACAACTCTTCTGACCATCGCGCGCAATCGATTCTAGGTTTGTATTATTCGCCATTGTCACCAAAGCGTTATAACGCAACGTATTTGCCATCTTCGAAACATCCACCTTGTTTGGATCGCATTTCGCCAGTTCCTTGTCATTATACTTACCATCCTTATCGGTATCTTCACAAATTCCCACATTCTTAATTGTTTGGTAATAATTATTAATCGAAGTATCACGCGAAGCAATCACCTTACTATTGAAGCTCATATATTTAATGAAATAAATCGAAAGTACCATACAAATTCCGAAACAGACTGAGGCCGCCAAAACAATCAAAGTAATTTGTTGTCTAATCTTATTCATTCGTACGCGTTTTGTTAAAATTAATTCGCTCATTTTTTACCTTCTTTAATTGTTTGTTCCTGATGAAGTTTTCTGCCCCACACATTCCGCATCGTCTCTTGCACAATCCTTGGCTGGTGCAGCAAACATGCCTTCCACCTGGAGATAAGAGTCGGTCACGTTTTGACCAGAAGGGCCAAATGTTAAAATGTGCTTATTCGTAAACTTAAAGAGCTCTGGATCTACATTGATAATCGTCGAAAAACGAAGTACTAAGTTTGAGCTTGAATCACGACCGTTCGAAGAATCCGTCACACGAATGCCATTTGGCACCATTAAACATTTGTTCTCTGCCGACCATTTCACATTATCGCCGTTCTTTTCGCCCTTATAAGTAATACAGCTACTTTCGAAGTGCGGCACGCTCGAAATTTTACCATCCAATCCCATCGAAGGTGTGTAGATGTAATTTTTTACATTCTTAATTTTCTGCGTGCGAGTCTTCACACCATTTACTTCCGATTCTGACACTTCTGTATTGGTATCAATCGTGTCTTGGATTCCATCATCTGCCGTACGCATTTTTTCATGCTTATACCAAAGGTCAAATAATGGACTACGCCAAATCTTTTCATCTGGGATAATCGTCTGAATATCTGTCTTGACTACATCACCATTATTTTCTACATTACCACTCTTTTCCGTATTTTCCACATGCTCAACATCGTCTGAAACGTTCGATTTTGTCTTTACTTTCCCGAAGTCGCCATTCAATTTCGTATTTGAAACATCGGAATTATTATTTGATTGACTTAAGGCATCCCTCTTTTGATGATCATTTCGTGCTGGATCACAGTCGGTTAATCCACGCTTCCAAATCGCATAAGTATTACCATTATCAGTCAAAATATTTCCCGCCGAATCCGTTTCCTCAATACACCTTGATGGAATCAAATTCCCTTGTGTATCCACATAACGTCCATAGTCATACTTCATCAAATTCACTGATTTCTTAAATGACTCTAGTACGCGGTAATCAATATATGGTTCCTCCCCCGCATTCGCCTGGGCATCGAAATTAATCGTTGAGTTCGAAAGATTCACGTTTAAGTCCGAAATCTTAATTGTATCTTTGTTGGTTGGGAAAAGATTTTTTAACACCGGAAAGACTCGTGACAGAACCGAACGTTTATCATTAATGCTTTTTAGTTTTGCCAGCTGGTCCTGAATATTCAAGAAATCTGGCAATTCCGAATACTCCTTAATTGTCGAAGAGAGATTATCAATATGCTTACCTTGGCTATCAATCGTCAAATCTTGCGTCCCCTTAATCACTGCCAGAAACGCCGTAAAGACTGCTGATCCAATAATTACTAGTACTGAAACAAAAACAATCGTGTTGCGTAGTTTCATCAACTTCAACATATCGGTCTTAATATCTGGCACCAAATTAATTTCATACTTACCAGTTTGACCCGTCATCATTTCATTGTCATCTTCACCAGTGAAAATACTTTTGATCACACCTGGAATATCAGAAAGATGCATGGTTTTAAAATCAATTTTTTTCATCAGTCATTGCTCCTTTCTGCAAGTCCAATTGCTACGCCAAATTCCGATGCCACTGGTAGTAATAATTTCTGCTGTTGCTCATTGACGCGTACATACTGCCATGGATTACCTTGAATTGTCGAAATACCAGTTTTTACTTCAATATACTCCGCCATTAGTGGAATAATACCTGCATACCCTGAAAGAATAATTCCACCAAATTGTGCTCCTGTGTATTTGTTCTGGAAGAAACGTACCGACTTGACTAATTCCATCGTAAAGCCTTCTAAATTGCTCGAAAGCGTTTGATAAATTCTACCTTCGAATTGATTTTGCAATAAACCATATTGCAAAATAAATTGTTTTGCCTGTGCTTCTGAAATTGAGAGCCCATTCGCTACAGTTTTTACAAAGGCCGAAAGTCCACCCGGAATCGAACGCACTAACCTTGGCGCACCAAGATACATTACCACTAAATCTGTGGAATTTGCCCCAAAATCGATAATCATTCTTGCATCGTCCACACCAATTTGCGATAAAGCCCTCACCATGGCAATCGGTTCTGGCTCCTGTGCAATCACATTCAGCCCCAGCATTTCAATATCTTCGAGTCTCTCTTCCGCGTAGGCACGATCTGTGGATGAAATCAAAATCTCTGCCTTCATATTATCATTAGGCGATACTCCAAGCACTGCAAAATCAATCTTCGCATCGTCCACTGCCATCGGAATATACTGATCAGATTCGTACTTTACAGTTTTTGCTAGTTCCTTTTCTGGAGCATTTGGTACTTCAATAATTGCTGTATAAGTTTTGCGCGCCGGCAAGCCAATCGCGATATTTTTAGTAGTAATACCCGCCTGCTTTTTCGCGCCCAAAATTGTTTCGGCCAGTTTCCTACGACCCTGCTCCGAATCATCCATCGTAATTTTTTGGTCCACCGGCACATAGGCGAATTTTTCCAACACCCAACCCTTCTCAATATCGCCCGACAATTGAATCATGCGAATCGAGTTAGTTCCAATATCTAATGCGAAGAAATCGCCCACACCACGTAATAGACTCATATAGCTTTATTATAACATAAGCGAAATAGAAATCTTTAATTTTTTTACAGGATTTCAATCGACTTTTTACTCTTCAGGAAGCTAATTTCTTGCACTACCAAATCTTTATATTCGCCCTCTGATTGAATAAAAATTCTCTGCTTTTCCTCAAAATGAATCGTCTTTTCTTTTAATTTTTTCCCTGGAATTCCACTAAACATAGCCTGCAACATAAAAAATACCATGGCAAAAAAGTTATTCAAACGTTGTTCCGTATATAGAAAAGTTTCTCCCAAATAATATTCCCCACCTTTCATTAACCTCGCCACATTTTTCCCGTTCACTACGAGAATATCTGAATATTTTTGACCATCAACCGTAATATAGTCTTTCTTATGATTCACGAAAAACCACATCAAAAGCGTCTTCAAGGAAAAGATTAAATTAAATTTCGATTTTCTCAATTTCCTACGCACTTTTTCATCATCAAAAATTTTCGTCGATTCCGCCATCATCCCCACCGTAAAATACGCCAGAGCGTAACGAAAATGCTTTCCATCCATCAAGGCCTCAATTGGGTAAACTTTTTTACCCGAATTTGGCCGTAAAATCTGAATAATATCGTTAAAATTCCCGTACGGTATCACATAAAATTTCGCCGCCTTACCCGACTGCATAATCCCGTTCACCCCGATTCCTGCCGTACCATCACCACCAGCCGTAAGCACCACATCTCCATCCACGATTAATTTCGAGAGTTTTTCCACGTTTTCTTCCAGCGTCGGCGACTCCACATCAAAACGCAAAAAAGTCATTCCCTTTTGCTGTAAGATAAATTCACGAAGCGGTTTCACCACTTCTTTTTCAACTCGTTTATGACCTGTACTCTTGCAATTACAAACCAAAATCACTCGCATCCTTACTCCAGCGAGTTCTTTTAGGCGAATCTTAATATGTTCAAGATCGGCTTTCCTCGACATTTTAATTCCCTTTGCCGTAGATGCCACCAGGCAAAAGGAAGTTCAAAATTCCCCACATCAAAGCATAAACCAAAAGTCCAATCACAATTTGCATTGCGCGATCTTTTGCTATTTTGATTTTTCCTGGATCATTTTGTGAAGTCATATAAAGAAAACCAACATAGGTAAATCCCGCTACCGCACCAACTCCTACCCCGTAGGTTAAAATATTCACTACACTACCAATGATCGAAAAGAAAGCTTCTTGGCTATCAGAAGTTCCACATTTAATAATTGCAGTTGGCACACCGCAGTCTTCCCCCTCCGCAAATACTCTAGCCACCGGCAAAAAAGCCACCATCGACACGCAAAAAATCGCGAAAACTGGTAGCAAATTTAATAATCTTTGACAAAAATTTTTCATTACTTTCATTATAGCGTATCTTGTGTTTTTCGCACAGTTTCCCGTCCGAAAATCACCCGCTCCCCTATTTTAATGTAAATATTCGTGCAGTTTTTTCGTATCTTTGTGTTTACGAAGCTTGGATAAGGCCTTCGCCTCAATCTGACGAATGCGTTCACGCGTCACTGAAAATTCCGCGCCCACTTCTTCCAAAGTATGTGGACGACCACCACCAATACCAAAACGTAGCTTCACTACTTTTTGCTCACGTTCCGAAAGGCTAGAAAGAATTTCCGCAATTTGCTCTTTTAGCATCTGCGCAGCGGCCGCATCTTCTGGCGAAACTCGACCTTCATCTTCGATAAAATCACCGAGTACTGAATCCTCATCATCACCATCGCGACCCACTGTTGCATCAAGTGAAGCAATATCTTGCTTGATTTTCATTACATAGTCAATCTTTTCCGGTTCCATACCCATCTCTTTAGCAATTTCTTCCACGGTCGGCTCACGGTTAAGTTCATTGGTTAATTTGCGCGTTGCACGAAGCACCTTGTTGATCGTTTCTACCATATGCACTGGAATACGAATCGTTCTTGCCTGATCCGCAATCGCACGGGTGATTGCTTGACGAATCCACCAAGTTGCATAAGTCGAGAATTTAAAACCCTTATCCGGATCAAACTTCTCTACCGCGCGCAAAAGCCCCGTGTTTCCCTCTTGAATCAAATCCAAAAAATCCAAACCTCTACCCGAATAACGTTTTGCAATCGAAACCACTAGGCGCATATTGGCTTCTACCATTTTATCTTTGGCTTTTTTCTCACCCTTCACGATGCGATAGGCCAAATCTACTTCCTCCTCATTCGAAAGTAGTGGAATCTTACCAATCTCACGCAAATACAGACGCACCGAGTCATCAGAGAACTGATCTACGTTCTCTGCTGTAATCTCGAGATCTTCATCCGTCAAATCATCTTCCGAGACTAAATCATCATATTCCGGCTCTGGCGCACCATCCAGACTAAAAGAGCTGAGAACGTCTTCTTCCTCATTGATCTTGTTCTTATCTTCTTCCACGACATTTTTTCCCATTGCACCAATTTATATCACAAAAAATCAAACATGTCAAAATCTCTCCCTTGATTTTCTGCTTCTACCCCTTTCCCTTATTTTTATCTTTATTCCCAAACGCAATTCTCAAATTTGCTCGCAAGATATTTATCGGATTTTTCATCTCTTATCTAACTTTTTGCAAGAAGAGATATCTGTTCGCGTTTTTCTTTTCATTCTCTGGAACCGAAGCATATTCTTCATTGGAATATCTCTCACCCTGATGTGAACCTATATTTTCTAAGAAACCCTCCTTCACCTGATCAAGCATCGCCAATTCTTCCATCGCTTTTTGCTTTTCTTCTTCACTACTTCTTTTATCATCAATAATATTCTGTAGCTCATTTCTTGAAGCATCGATACGATAAAGCCCAATCCCAAATTCTAACTTCGCATTACTAGAAATTGCACGGCCTACATCGGCCTTGATTTTATCTAAATTAAATTTCGATTCAAAGGCCTTCATCTTCTCAATCGATTCATTGTGCAACTTATTTCGTTCATCAAAAGATGCAAGTTCTGGACTACCAGCTTCTGGCTTTTTTAATGGCCTCAAAAAACTTTCATAATACATCTCTTTATAGCCATCTGCCGCCATTGCCCCACCAAGTGTTTTCAGGTTCTCATAGAAAAACTTCTCCTCCGCCTGTCTCAATGCCTCTTTTTGTACCGCATTTAAAGCTTCAGTTTTAATACCATCAGCCGTATTATTTTCAGTTGTTTTATCTACTTTTACCGTCGATGCACTTCCTCCAGGAAAGAACATTGGCCCGCCTGCTCCGCCTATCCAAGAAAAAGTCCTGGTTGGTTTTTTCTCTTTCTTTTCAGAAGCTTCATTCTCCACTGAAGTTTTCGATTCATTAGTCTTCGCAGAATCTTCCACTGAAATTTCTGATTTTTCTTCAGTTTTTAGTTCAGTCTTGTCTTCAGTTTTTCCCTCGGTTTCCTTTTCAGTCTTTTCTTTAGTCTCGGCCTCAGCCTTTTCCTCGCCCGATTTTCCACCAAACAGCTGATAAACCCGCTCATCCATTTCACGAGCTTTCTTCACTTTTTCTACTTTGTCATGACAATCAACTAAACGCTGCGAAAAGCGCTCCATTAACTTCATTTTTTCGTCTCGTGGCAGTTCTTTATCTTGACTAAGCCTTCTTAAAAAGTCTTTACTTTCTTCAAATTGTTCATTTCGAAGCTCAAGTTCTTTCTCACGCTTCGCCTCGTTTACTTCACGATTTTCATAAATGTCGTAAAGTTTAGTTAATTTATTCTCAACTAAATCCAGCGCATGCTTCTTAGTCTTGTAATCATCAAAACCCAGTTTCCCCTCCATCTTCATCTGCTCAATCATCTCACGACGATTCGCGATCTGGCTCATCTTCATCTCAAAAATTTCTGCCCCAGTTTTTGGCTTTTCTGAATTTTTTTCTACCTCAAAATTCTTCACCGGATTTTGCTCCGCCGAAAAGTTACCCGTTTTTTCCACTCCACCTCCTGGAGCCGCACTGCCTAATTTATTTGGATTCATTATTATTTTAGTTCCTCAAATTAAATTAAGTATAACGCTTATTTTAATCTTAATCAACCAGCCAACCTCAAAAAATGCCGATAAAATCTAACTCCCCCCTCACACTTTTTCTAGCCTAAACGCTCAATTTCCTTCAAAATTTCCGTCATTCGCTCTTCGTCTTCACAAGATTCAAGCTCTAAAATCAATTGTCTCTTTTTCTCTTTATTACGTTCTACCTCGTAGCGTTGACGAAGCTCCTGACTTAATTTCGAAAGTTCCGCTTCACTCTTTTTCGCAAATTTTTCTTCAAAAATCAACGATAATTCCTCTAACTTCACTTCATCGGTCGGAATCTCCAAATCAATCTCCGCTCCTGCCGTTCCCCCATAAACCAAAATCGCAAGTAAATCATTTTCGAGTACCTTCAAAAGACTTGGTGTCGCCGTCTCCTTCACTTCTTTCACTGGCTTAAGTCGCACAGTTTCCACTTGTACCTTTTTTTCTTTCAGGTCCTCCACCGTTACTTCCAATTTACGTGCCACCATCTGCTCGTAATGCTTACGCTCCACCGGGTCTTGAATTTCCACGATCAATTTCATTGCCAAATCCGAATATTGTTTCTTTCCCATTCCGGTACGCAAATTACATTTAATTTCATATTTTCCTAACACCCAATCGATCGCTGGCACCGGCTTCGCTACGCATTCTCGCCATTTTTCTGGCGCCGAACGAATTAATTCATCCGGATCCTTCGCTTTACCATAATCTGATACCACCGACAAAGAAATTCCCAATTTACTCGCCATCAAAATCGCTCGTTCCGTCGCCGCTACCCCCGCTGTGTCTCCGTCATAAGCCAAACGAATATCTGAAGTTAGACGCGATAAAATTTTCAAATGATTTTCCGTCATCGCCGTACCCGAAGTCGCCACCGCCTCCTGCACCCCCGCCTGATGCGACGAGATCACATCCATATTCCCCTCCACAATCACACAAAAACCATTTTCCCTGATCGCTTTTTTCGCCAAATTCAAGCCAAAAATAAATCGACCCTTATTAAAAAGTAACGTTTCCGATGTATTCAAGTATTTCGGCTCCCCCGCTTCTGTAATTCTCCCCGTAAAACCAATCACGTTATCGGAACTTGCATCAATAAACGGAATCATCATCCTACCACGGAAAAAATCTCCACCAAAGCGATTCATCAAGCCCGCCTCTTTAATTTCCGCTTCCTTATAGCCACGTTTTTTCAAAAAATTTACCAAAAAATCTTTCCCACTCGGCGCATAGCCAATTCGAAACTTCAAAATCGAATTACGATCTAAATTTCTCTGATAAAATACATAGTCTCGTATTTTTTCGTTTTTCACCAGGCATGCTTGATAAAATTTCGTCGCGAGTTCCAAAATTTCCCGCATCTTCATCTTTGTGCGCGACACTTGCATATCTCCATTCGAGTATTTTTTTAGTTCCACCCGTGCCTTTGCCGCTAATTTTTCCAAAGCCTCCGGAAAACTAATTCCCTCTACCTCCATTACAAACGAGAAAATATCCCCACCTTTATTTGCCGAGAAATCATGCCAAATCCCCTTATCTGGCGACACCATAAACGAAGGTGTTTTATCGACCCCCCAAGGTGAATGTCCCTTCAGAGTTGCACCGCTTCGCTTCAGCTCAATATATTCCGATACCACATCTTCGATCGGCAGCCTGGCTCGAATTTCCTCCTTCGCATCTTGCATAATATAATTATAACAAACCTCTATGCTATAATTAAAGCATGGACAATATGGCTTATCTTCAACAAATCGCCTCTAATTCTTCCAAGCCGAATTCAGGCAAAAAGAGTTCTCCTTTTGGTTTTCTCGAAAAAATCATCCCTTATCTTACCCTGCGCAATATTTCTATCGCTCTTGGGGCTATTTTCATCTTAATTCTTTTCAGTATTTTTTCTGGCACTAAAAAAATCGTCGAAAACCGCGATCGCGATAGTTTGGTTTCGAGTTATTACCTCGCCAAATATATGAACGAAGAACTTATCGACAAATATAAGGACTATATGCAATCCTCCGATGTTCGCGGTATCACTGCCTCCCTTCAAGCCGTACTTGTCGAACTTGAATTGAATGAAAAAAATCTCCTAACTTCTGAATTTGGTATTACCGAACTAGAGTCTACTTTTAATAAATCGGAGCTTGCAACTAGCCAAAAAAATACCGTTGAGAAAATCGCCGAAAAATTCCAAAATGGTCGTATTTCCGCTCGTCTTGATCGTTTTGCCCTACGTGAATTCCCCCTACTTCTAGCCTATTTAATTAATTATCAAACCGAAGCCGAAACTCGTACCACTAATCAAAAAATTAAAGCCAACACCATCGAGCGTGTGAAAAACCTCGAAAATATTAAATCTCAATACGAAAATTTCAAATCTTCTGCTATCTAAAACTACAAAAATTTCTCCAAAATACGTTTCATAAAACATGAGAAGCCATTTCGTAAAACTTAAAAAACCATCTCGTAAAGCTCTTAAATCGTAACAAAAATAAGTCGCTCTTCGCGACCTATTTTTTTTAAAACCTATTTCTGGTGTTTGCGAATATCTTTCAAGACTTCCAAGATTTGTTTATCAGTAGTTGGCTCGGCTTTTTCTTTCTCTTCTTTCTTGAATTTGCTGGTAAATTTATTCATAATCTTAATGATTAAGAATACACAAAAAGCGATAATCACAAAGTCTACCATATTTTGTAGGAAGTTCCCGTAGCGAATATGAGCCGCAGAGTCTTGTCCAAATAGATTTGGAATCGTGATTTCCAAATTGCGAAAATCTACTCCACCCGCGATTAAACCAACTAATGGCATAATCATATCACTTACTAGTGATGAAATGATTTTTTGGAATGCACCACCGATGATCACACCGACTGCAAGATCGAGTACGTTACCACGATTGATGAATTCCTTAAATTCTGTCATAAAGTTCGATTTGCTCACTTTTTCGACATTCTTTTTAAGTTTCTTTAATTCTTTTTTCATAGGCTCATTATATGAGATTTTTCTTTTCCCCGCAAATAAAAATAGGCAGTCAACCTATTTTTATCATCCTAGAATTCTAATCCACCATTTCTTTAGTCAGATTATAGCTTAGTCGTACCAAGTCCTCGATCTTATCTTCTTCCACTTGGCCACTCAGCACAATTTCTACTCCCCCCACACCGAAATAACGCGAAGTCATTACTGATTCGAATTCTTCTTCTAGTAATTTCGACAAATTTCGGTCACATCTAACTTCCAACGTATTTTTACGTTCCACCAAAAATACTTTTTCATTTGGCGTCAAATAGATATATTCTTCTAAATTTGCGTTTTTTGTATTCGCGTGAATATCGAAAAATCGCTCTTTCTTAAATTTTCCAATTCCACTTACTTTTTCAATTTCAAACATCTTATTTCTTTATATATTTACTGTAGTATTTTAATTCTTCAATTGAACCCAAAATATCATCCAGTGCCAAATGCATTTCCCTTTTGGTGAATTTTTTCTTCATCACATTTTCAAAGTACAATTTAAAGGCTGACACATCGAGCATTCGATAATGCAAACGTTCATTCAATCTCGGCCATTCTTTTACAATGAATCTTTTATCCTGATGAATCGAATTCCCTGCTAAATAAACTTCCTCACCAAAATGATCATCGATAAATTTTAGAAGCATCTCTTCCACTTCCTTCACTGGAAGCCCAGCCTTGTTTTGTTCACAAAGTTTTTGATAAGTTTCTTCGTGTTTTTCCCAGAACTCACCCACCATGCGTTTTTTAATCAATTTTTCCGAAACCTTCACCGTCGCTGTCATTTGCGCCATCGGATTTAATTCCCAATCTGTCGCAATTACCGCTACTTCCAAAATCTTATCTTTTTCTGGATCTAGACCCGTCATCTCCAGATCCATCCAAAGCAATTTCGCTTTTTTCGGCATTACATTTGCTCCGGTACTTCAATACCTAGTAAATTCAAGCCATGAGTCAAAACTTTCAAGTAAACTAAAATAATTTTACCTCGTTCTAGCTCAAATTCTGATCCTGCCACCTGTACATGTTCATAAAAACGGCTAAATTCTTGCGCTAATTCATAGAGGTAAGTACAAATTTTATTTGGCAAAAGTTCACGCACTGTTTCCTTCAAAACATCTGGATACTGAATTATTTTCTTCATCAAATTACGTTCATAAATCGAAATGTTCGCGAGATATTTCGCTTCTTTTTCCGCCGAATCAGTCTCCGAAATTAAAGCTTCCGCTTCATCTTCCACCTTATTTAGTTCCCCACTAATTCGACCACTGAAGATTTTACCCAAAATTTTCTTCGCGCGCACTGCCGAATATTGTAGGTATGGACCAGAATTTCCCGTCATCGAAACTGACTCTTTTATATCAAATATGATATCTCCGCCAATCTTGTATTTAGCGAATGCATACTTCAGCGCCCCCATCAAAACTTTCTCATCGCTCGTTTTTTCCATTGCCTCGCGCACCATTTCAATCACATCAATCGCGCGTAAGAAATTTCCTTTTCTCGAAGACATTTTTTCATTGCCTGGCAATTTCACTTGACCATGCGTAATATGTAAAGTCTTACTCGAAAGTTCCGGCGCGTATTGCGAAATCGCCGAAAGCACCACCTTCATATATTCGATAATATCATTACCAGTAATAATGACTGATTTATCAAAATGAAAATCTTTATATTTCTCAAAAATCAAACCAGTATCTTTGGCTTCGTAAGTTGGTAGGCCCTTATTATTAATAAATACCCTCGTATGTAGCCCGTGTTTATCGCCACGGTAAACCACCGCCCCATCCGACATTTCATACACACCGTTTTTAAGCTCCCTGCGCACCGTCTCCAGACCGGTCTTCGCTACCATTGATTCAGGGTAATATTTATCAAATTTTACCTGCAAACGCTTATAAAAATTCTCAAAATACTGATAGCTGTTCCTGCGGCCCCAGAAATAAAGTTCTGCCACCCTGGCACGTTCTGGATCATTACTATAATCAGCTTCCTCGCCTGCTTCCGCAATTTCAAAAATCATCTTATTGAGTTTCACAATTTCCGCGTGCGCCTCCGCGTCATTCTCATCCGCCCGCGTACCAAATACATAACATTCTGCCAGTAAATCTGCTACTTTTTCGGGTGTCAGATCAGTTGGAATTTCTTTAATTTTACGTAGCATGCCATACATATTTCTCGCCACGTGCAAGCCAATATCCCCACCGAAATTCGCGCGCACTACTTTACCGCCAGCATATTCAACCACACGTGAAATCGCTTCCCCCACAATCGAAGTGTAAAGATGGCCGACATGAAGTACCTTAAATGGATTTGGATCCGAAAATTCACAAATTACTGTCTGACCAGAATATGCGTCTGATGATATATTTTTCGTGAAATCTTTTTCGAACTTATCAATATTTTTTAATAACTTTTTATTACTTAATTTGAAATTCAAAAACCCTGGCCGTGCGATTTCAATCTCCAAATCCGTCTCGCCAAGTCCACGCATCAGCTCCTCGGCAATTTCCATCGGATTCTTCTTTAAAGTTTTTGCTAGCAACATCGCCACATTGGTCGCGAAGTCACAGCCAGTATTCTCTGGCGCAGGTGTCAAAACTACATCCATTTCTACGGAGTATAGTTCGACAATCGTCTTTTTTAGGGTATTTTGAATTTCTTCCATATCTCTATTTTATCACAATTTTAGTTACACAACATTTTTCGAAAAAATACAAAAATTCTATAAAATTTTGATCATTGTTCCCGCAACAAAAAAATAGCAGCCTTAGACTGCTATTTTTAAACTCACTTTTAGAACTTTAAGTTTTCTTTATTCTAAACTTTTCACAAACTCCATAAATAGTGGGTGCACACGTAAAGGTCTCGACTTGAACTCTGGATGCGCTTGAGTCGCCACAAAGAATTTCTTCCCCGGAGCCTCGATGAATTCCACCAATTTTCCGTCTGGTGATGTACCCGAAACCACCACACCACCTTTCTCGATCTCTTTGAGGAATTTTTGATTTACTTCATAACGATGACGATGACGTTCTACAATATTGGTTTTTCCATAAATCTTAGCTGTTTTACTTCCCTTAACTAATTTCGCCGGAAAATCCCCGAGACGCATACTACCACCCGTCGATTCCTTCCCCTCCTGGCCATCCATCAGATAAATCACGTTTTCTTTAGTTTCTTTATCAAATTCTTCCGAATTCGCTTGCATTAGTCCCGCTCTTCTCGCGCTCGCAATGCAAGCCACCTGCATCCCGAGACATAGTCCAAGATAAGGCACATCTTTCTCCAATGCATAAGTCGCAGCCCTAATCTTCCCCTCCACCCCACGATTACCAAAACCACCCGGCACCACTAGGCCATCGACTTCCGACAACATTTTTTCATCAACTTTTTCCGCATTGATCCACCTAAGATCCAAATTAACATTATTCCAAGCTGCCGCCGCCTTCAAAGCTTCCGTCACACAAATATAGGTATCTTCGTTCCCGACATACTTCGCCACCAACCCCACCTTCACGGTTCGCGCATTTTTCTGTGCTCGCTTCTTGGAAAATTCTTCCCAATCGGACATATCTGGCTCTTTGTCATCTCCCACAAAATCATTGAGAATTTCCAATACCCCGGATTTCAAAACATTAAACGGCACGTCATAAACCGAATCAATATCTGGCAAATTCAATACTGCCTCATCCGCAATTCCCGAAAACCTCGCAATTTTTTCACAAATTTCGCGTGGTGCAGGTTTTTCTGTGCGACACACTACCACATCTGGAATAATTCCAAATCCACGTAAATCTTTTAACGCATTTTGCGCCGGTTTACTCTTTAATTCTTTCGAGGTATTAATCCATGGCACATAAACCACATTTACATAAAGACAATTTCGGCGTCCCACCTTATTGCCGAACAGCCTAATCGCTTCAATGAATGACAAACCCTCATAATCACCCACTGTACCACCGATTTCCACGATATGAATATCCGAATTTTTCGAAGCATTCATAATTTTCTCTTGCACTAAATCCGTAAAATGCGGCACTAACTGTACGGTTTTACCATGAAAACCTCCCGCACGTTCTTTTTCAATTAATTCCTTAAAAATCGAGCCCGAAAGCGTAATTGAATAGCGGTTCGTCTCAAAATCCAAAAAACGTTCATAGTGACCCAGATCCAAATCGGTTTCCACGCCATCATGTGTCACATAACATTCACCGTGTTCCACCGGATTCAAAAGTCCTGCATCCACATTCAGATACGGGTCGCACTTCTGCATTGTCACCTTGAATCCCTTCGCCTTCAAAATGGAGCCAATCGAAGCCGCTGTAATTCCCTTTCCCACCCCCGAAAGCACTCCGCCGGTTACGAAGATATACTTACATTTATTCTTCTCTTTTTGTTTTACGTCTTTATTTTTCATGGGACACCTCTCCTTTCGCCCACTCCATTAACCTTTACATATCTTCATATTAGCATAAACATTAAATAAAAATAGACTATTTTCTCAGAGTTTTCTTCATTTTCTCCCTAAATTCTGTTATAATATAGAAAATTGTTGGAAGTGTGTCCGAGTGGTTTAAGGAGCACGCCTGGAACGCGTGTATGCGGGGAACCGTATCGGAGGTTCGAATCCTCTCGCTTCCGCCATTAAAATAAAATAGACCCAGAGGGTCTTATTTTATTTTAACTTGTGAGAGGATGAGAACCGTAGGTTAGACCGGACGACGAAGCGAGACAAAAGAAAATTTATTTTCATTTTGCGAGCAAGGAGGAACGGAAGGGTTTTGCTTTCAAAAATCTACCGGACGACGAAGCGAGTGAAAGACAAAAAGCTTGCTTTTTTCTTTTTGAGCGAGGAGGAACGGAAAGATTTCGCGAAGCGAAATTTTAATCCTCTCGCTTCCGCCATTAAAATAAAATAGACCCAGAGGGTCTTATTTTATTTTTCGTAATTCTAGCGATTATTTTTATTATGCAAGAAATACACCAGCGCCGAAATAAAAGCTCCGAGTGTTACCATGCTGCCCACTACCGTAGTCACTATCATTGTTGCAGTAATACTTTGTTCCGTCATGTGATTCATGTGATCATAAATAAACAGTGCCGACTCATTATTCGTCACATCTGAAGCATCCTCCTTTTCCGAGTTCTCGCAAAGTCGGGCATTTTTTAAGACTACTTTTTCCATCTTCTCACTTTTATCAAAACAAATCGCTGGCACGTTATCCACTTCGACTCCTGCACGCATTGCAGTCCTAATTTCACTTACACCCCAAAATGTTAAAAACCCCGATACGAATCCTAAAATAAATAATAGCACCGTATTGCAAACCACAAAACGTTTCTTATTATTTTCTCTTCCCGCCATTTATTTTCCTTACGGTTACTTTTCTTCATTATACTAAATTCCCCACAAAAAAAGATTGCGTTTTCGCAATCTTTTAAATTTACTCTACCTTACTCTCCGTTTTTATTTCTTTCGGTACCACAATCTGGCTACGTAGATACTTCTGAAAATTCGTATAATTATATAACGATCCTTCCGAATAAGTTGACGCACCCGCTGGAATCACCACACTAGATAAACCAATTCTCCCCGTACCAAATTGATCAACCGTCGAAATCGGTTGAATTCCCCCTTCTAGTTTTGTACCAAAATCAATCAAAGTTCTCACTTCCGACATTACAATATTTGTTCTCAAATTGTCTCCCAGGCCGTCAATTATACTCATCACTTGGCCCGGATTTATCAAAATTCCGATACTACTCACCTTATTTTTGATCGCATTCATGATTCTCTGTTGATTAATCTCGCGGTCAAAATTACTCCTCGAAAGACCATAATCCCCTGGCGCACAGGCTGCATTGCGGGCTCTCGCCAATTTCATCGCGAGATCACCATTCATGTTGTAGTATATGCCTTTTTTCAGATCAATTCTCTGGCATGAATCGTGAATCCCATCCTCATCATCCGCGTAAACATCCACATCAATTCCCCCAATTTTATCCACGATCATCTTCACCGCACTCCAGTCCGCCGCCACATAATAATGCATCGAAAGACCCGTTACTTCCGAAATCTTCTTCGCAAAATATAGCGATGCCGCATCTTTCGCATTACTTACACTCATCGAATTCTTATATTCTTCCAATGCACAGAGATAGGTCGCATTAATCTTCCCCCTGTCTCCCACCGTACAGCTCATTGGTTCACTGCCAGGCACTGAATAATTCACCCAAAGATCCCTTGGTACACTAAAAACTTTCGCCGTTTTATGTTCCTGGTTAATCGAAGCCACCAAAATCGAATCGGTTAATTCTTGCCCACCGTGCCCCTTCGCATCTTCCGAAGTACCAAAAATCAAAAAATTCGTCTGTCCATTTTCATCCTTCTTTAGTTCTGAACTAATCAGAATATCCATTGGATTACCCTTAAATACCGCGGTCGAATGTGAAAGTAGCATATACATCAAGGTCATTGCCACAATAATTAAAACCAAAATTACCGACAAAGCAATCATTACAATTTTCGCCCAAAGCGGCACCTTATTCTTGTCTGATTTTTTTGTCGTTTGTTTTTTTGATTTTACATCAATTTCCACTTTTGCTTTTTCTGAAGCCGCTTCTGTTTTTTTTATTTCCGCTTTTGCTAATTTTTCAGCATCCTTTATTGCCGGCTCATTCACGCTAATTTTTTCTGAAACTGCTTCTGCTTTTTCTACCGAATTTTTAACCATAGAAAAATCCTTCACCGCCATTTGCTTCTTGGCGTGATTATGATTTTTCTTTTGATTTACCCCACTTTTCTTCGACTTTTTTTTCTTTGCCATAAAAACCCAATAAATTTCTACATAATCATAACATATTTTTCTTTTTAGTTTATAATAAGACTAATGACACAAGAGGTAAATAATCAACAAACATCCCCAAACAATTTGATTGAACTTCATGATATTAATCGAGTTTTTGGTATTGGCGAAGCGGAATCTTACGCTCTCCAAAATTTCTATTTGCAGGTCAAACCTGGTGAATTTATTATGATCATGGGCTCATCTGGCTGTGGTAAAACCACCCTACTTAATATTCTCGGTTTTCTCGATCGCCCGACCTCTGGCCAATATTTTCTAAACCAAACCCCGACCTCTCACTTCAGTAGTCGTCGTCTTGCCAAACTTCGTTCCCAAAAAATTGGTATTATTTTCCAAGAATATAATCTCATTCCTACTTTAACCGTTCTCGAAAACGTTGCCCTACCTCTTATTTACGCCGGAGTCAGTCATACCAAAGCCATCATTAAAGCCTCCGAAACTCTAAAAAATTTCGACCTTCAAACCAAAGAATATTATTATCCATATCAGCTCTCTGGTGGTCAAAAACAACGCGTCGCCATCGCTCGTGCTCTGGTCGCTAATCCAGAAATTATTCTCGCCGATGAGCCGACCGGTAGTCTCGATACAAAAAGTTCTGAAATCGTCATGCAAGAACTTCATCGTGTTCACCAAGCTGGTAATACTATTATTATGGTGACTCATAATCCAGCCCTCACCAAGTACGCCACACGCGTGCTGCATATGATTGATGGCTCAATTGATCGTGACTTTAAATTCGTCGCTGATCATAATCTTCCAGAACGCATTGATATTCATTTCAATTCCAAAACCCCTAAACCTGAAACCACTCAAGTTATTAAATCAGAGGCACCTCTCTCTATTAAACCTGAAGCACCTCGTGTTACTAAATCTGAAACTCCTCGCATTGCGCCGGAACCAAAACTGGAGGCTCCTCGACCTAAAATTACTCGTAGTCCAGAACCTAACGTTAATCCTTTTGAACCAAAATTTATCCCAAATACTCCAGAAAAATCTTCCAATAAACCACTCTCTTATAATCTTGGCACCGTTTCTGAGCTTCCAACTTCTACTAAAAAGCCAGCCTCTGCTCCAGTCAAGGAATATTTTCCTCCAGCTAAACCTGAAACCGAAGTAGTCGAACCAGAAACCGCTAAGACTACAGAAGCTGAACCAGAAAAGACTGAACGCGTTTCCCAAATTGCTACTATTACTCCGATCAAGCGTAATAAATCTAATTCCACACTCAAATTTAATCTTAATTTCGGCAAAAAATCCGCTAAAAATAATTCTGCTCGCACCAAATCTCACACTAAAAAATCTGCAAAAAAGAAAGGTCATAAATAATGTCATTGTTGCTTCGCACAAATTACGCCATCGCCCGCTCTTCTTTGAAGCGCCAAAAATTACGTACATTTCTCACCTCTCTTGGTATCGCCATCGGTATCGCCAGTATCGTCTACACTTTTGGGATCATCGGCAGTTTCAAAAATCTTGTGAAATCCGAAACCAATGATGCGCTCCTCGTGCTCCAACAAAAACCCGAGGAGTCTACCGATATTTCTTCCATCCTCACGGCCACACCCCTCATTTCTTCCCCTTTTAACAAAGAAACTGTCGAACTCGTCCAAAAATCTATTAATACCACTGCCGCCGTTTCTCCTCTTGCTCCTATCACCTGTAACCTCTCAGGTGATAATCTTGTCGCTAATGGCAATATTCTTGGCGTCAATGAATCGGCTCTTAAAATTCTCGGCCTTAAAATTAAAACTGGCTCTTTCCAGAGTGATGCCAGCCTCAAGACTATCGTTCTCGGTCACAACCTTTCCCTTCAACTTTTTGGTACCGCCGAAAGTATTGGCAAAACCGTCAACGTTAAGGGTGAACGCTACATTGTCACTGGTGTTCTTGAAAACCAAGACAATCCTCGTAATTTTACTCGCTTTAATTTCAATCAAATCGGTCTGGTAAATTACGACCAACTTACCACCTTAAATCCTATTATCGAAAAGGTTCTTATTCAATTACCAGATCATGCCACTATGCTTTCTATCAAAGATTCTCTAAATAAAAAACTTTCCGAAAATCCTAACCTCGCCGGCGCCTTTCAACTCGCATCCGAAGAACAAATTTCCCATCCCGCTTCTTCCAATATCAAACTTATCACCGTCCTACTTTCAATTATCGCAATTATCTCTATTATTGTCGGCTCGATTAGTATTACCAGTATTATGATCGCCACAGTCACCGAACGTACTCACGAAATTGGCGTCCGAAAAGCCATCGGTGCCACTCACTTTAATATTTTCTTACAGTTCATTTTCGAATCCATCCTGCTCAATCTCTCTGGCGCCGTGCTCGGTTTTATCATCGGCTATGCTGCTCTTCTCGCTACCGCCTTCCTCACCGAATTCAAAATTTACTTCTCTCCAGAAATCCCTGCCATCACTCTCGGTGTCGCCCTTTTTACCGGCTTAATTTCAGGCACTATTCCGTCGCTCAAAGCCGCCGGCAAAAATCCTATCGATTCCATCAAACAACCAAATCGCTAACCTCAACTAAGCAATCGTTCATTCTCATTCCTCCGCCTCACCCATTCCTCCGCCTCACCCATTCCTCCGCTTTACCCATTTCGCCGCCCTAACCACTCCTCCATTCCAACCATTCTTCTCTGTTCGTGATATAATTTATTCATGAAAATTTTGGGTATCGAAACTTCTTGTGATGAAACTGCTGCCGCCATTGTCAAAAATGGTGATCATATTTTGAGCAATGTCGTAGTTTCTCAAATCGATATCTTCGCAAATTACGGTGGTGTGATCCCTGAAGTCGCTGCCCGTTCCCATCTCGAAGCCATCCAGCCAGTCATCCACCAAGCTTTCACTGAAGCCGGTCTAAAGCCGAATGATTGGTCTAAGATCGACGCCATTGCCGTCACCCACACCCCAGGTCTGCTTGGTTCACTTCTCGTTGGTACACTTTCCGCTCGCACCATCAGTATTTTGCATCATATTCCATTTTACCCAATACATCACCTCAAATCCCATATTTATGCCAACTGGCTCACCGAAAAACCTGAATTTCCTCTCCTTGCCCTCGTCATTTCTGGCGGCCACACCCAAATCATCCGCATGTCCGCCCATAATCATTTTGAAATTATCGCCTCTACCCGTGATGATGCTGTCGGTGAATGCTTCGATAAAATCGCCAAAATTCTTGGCCTTCCCTATCCAGGCGGCCCAGCTATTTCCCATCTCGCTAAATCTGGCGATTCCCATCGTTTCACCTTCCCTCACCCACTCGCCAATTCTCTCGATTTTTCTTTCTCTGGCCTCAAAACCGCTTTTCTACGTACTGTCCAAAACCTCGTCAATGTTCCGATATCATTCCCTTCTTCCAAACTCGCCGAGTTACTCGACGAAACTACCAAGGCCGATCTCGCCGCTTCTTTTGATCAAGCCGTCACCGATATTCTCCTCGAAAAAATTACTGCGGCCATTAAACAAAATCCCGAAACCAAATCTCTCGTCATCGCTGGCGGCGTTTCTGCTAATCAAACTCTTCGTGAGGACGCCAAAAAACTTGAATCAAAATTCAAAAATCTTAAATGTTATTTCCCACTCCCGAAATTTTCTGGTGATAACGCTGCCATGGTTGCTTCTGCCGCTTATTATGAAATTCTATCCGGCGTCCAACCTTCCGACCCATACAAACTCAATATCCTTCCCCGTTCCGAAATTAAATAGCATTTTTTCAATTTAATAATTCCCCTTCCCCCCTCTCACTCTCCGAGAAAATTCAGCACGTAAAAAAGACTCGTCCTCCGCGAGTCTTTTTGGTTAAAAAAAACATTACTCATCCACTAGCTTTCACTCATCCGCATCCGCGAGCTCAATATCTTCCACTAGTACCGGAATCGCCTGTTTAAAAACTTCATAAATCTGCTTAGCAATTTTCCGAATCCCCGGATGCGCCATCCTCGAACCACGTAATTTCAGAAAATGTCGCCATTCCCTAAAATTCGCCGTCATCATTAGTTCCGTCTTCAAACAAAGCGGCAATACGTCACGTGCTTTTTCTGGTTTCACCCCACCATCAATTAGATACAGATAAGTTCTCTCCAGATATTCCATCGCGTCCAACCATTCTCTTGCCTCATTCTCCGCCAGGCCACTCGGCTCAATCACCGTAATCTCTCGGGAGAATTTCCCGTTCGCGTAATTACAATATCTCGTCGATTCCTGCGAATAAGAAGCCAAACGATGTCTCACGATTTCCTGCGAAATCGCCCGATCTGTCACAATCTTGAATGTGCAACTTCCGTGCTCCAGTGGCGACTCATGCCCATTTTTAATCAGCATCCGAATAAACTTCTCTGTGCTTCCCTCCGGGTTTTTCGGTTCACTCAGATAACAAATTCTGCCACATTTTTCTACATGCTTTAATTGTAACTGTAGATAAAAATCATCGCTAATCTCATCATAAAATGGATTTAACAACTTGGCACTTGCTTCCGTAATTTTCATTTCAACCTCCTAATGTACTAAACCAACGTTTCTCTGCCGAATAAATATTCAAGCTAATTCAAATCATATCAATAAATCTAAATTTTTCAAGCATAAACAAAATCCACAAAAACAAAAAATATAAATCATATTAAACCCATCAAAAAAATTAAACTTAATAACAAACAGCTAAACAGAAATCCATCAAAAACAAACCTCTTTTGCAGTGGCTAATCAAAAAATTTCGACGGCACCCCATCAAAAACAAACCAAATTCAGTTATTTTTAACCGCACCTATTAAATCGCTCTTCAAACAAATTTAAAAATCAATCAAAAATAACCTTAATCTGCGATCATCTAGTCAGAAAAGCCTACGCTTCCCCGCATCGATAATATCTTGGGCCTTTCTTAGAAGTTTTGTCAACCCCAATTCCGAGTTACTTGAACCCACATGAACCAGTTTCACAACCTTACCATGCTCTTTATAACAAACTTGCACACCAGTCGCACCTGAAGCTGTCTTAAATTTTCTAATATATGCCACAACCACATTTTAACATAACCCTCTCCCCTTTTCCATCCCACTCATTTTCACCATCCCACCCCAAAAATCACCCAACCTGTGCACTTTTTGTACTAGTTGCTCCACATAAACACAAGTATTGAACCTGTGCAAATTTTGCACTAGTTCCCTTTTTCCACTATTATTTCCCCGACTTTTCCCGAAAATGCATAAGTTTTTCTTCAATTCTTCCCTATATTTAGAACCCACTTGACTTAGCAACCCGCTCACGCTAATATAGACATAACAATTATCGAATTTTTTGAACGGAACACATAATTTTAACTACGATAGCACCTCGATAATTGGGTCATATAAGAACAGATCAGTACCTTATTAGAAAATGTTTATGCTTATTTGTCAAGCATATAACATTAGCATTTTACATTATGCAAAATTTTTCATGTGCTTAACAGGGAAGCATTGTATTTTTACGCCATTATTCACAATGGGCAAGGGATTAATATAATCTTTAGACAGCACATAGTATTTTTGTGCCAAAAATTATATTAAATTAGAAAATACTCTTATTAGGATGCTAAAAGAAAGCTAAATTTATCGTTAAAATTATATTCGGAATGCTAATATGTCTCAGTAAAATTACAAACTAGCAGGGAATTACACTATTTATTTACATCTAAAAACACAAACACGCATTAAGATTAAATCTCAGCCCCTATATCAAATATCACAAAAAAACTTCGGCTCATCACCGAAGTTTTTTATCTATATACAACTTCCAGTACATTCTAACAGGGAAGCGCCGGACTTTTTAGGCTACATTATGGCAGGGAAGCGCCGGACTTTTTTAGACTACATTGTAGTAGGGAAACACTGAACTCCTTAGATTACATTCAGCTGCATCTTCATTTCTTCGATCAGCTTTTCTTTCTCCGCAATCAAATTACGCGTCTCACGCACCAATTCTGCCGGCGCTCTTTCTACGTAACTTGGGTTCATCATGCGTGAATTCAATCCGTCGAGTTCTCGACCTACCGCCAAAATCTTCTCCGTCAGTTCATCCTTATACTTAGCCACCACCTCAGCCGTCACATCGAGGTATAATTCGTGGTTTGCGATCGCTAACTTCAGACCCCTCGGCGTACCGTTAGTCGAGGAGATATAAGGTACGTGTGATAAGAATTTCAAAAGCAAAGTATTCTCAATCGCCATCACATCCTCTCCGAAGAGCAAGCCAAATTTTTTATTATTGTTTAGAAGCGACAGGGAATTATTCGTCGCACGAATCTTCGTCACCACCTCGATCATCCGTTCAAAGTTCATCGCTGAAATCTCATCGTACTTCATGATTTCAGGCCAACCCGCGTCGATCACCATGCCGGAAGTCCAAGAAAGATTTTGCCAAATCACCTCTGTTACGAAAGGCGCAAAAGGATGCATCATCATCAAAACATTTTCTAAAGTCTTCTTAAGCAAAGGAATATTCTTAAAAATCTTCTGACTCTCTAAGAACCAGTCTGCATACTTATCCCAAACCAAGCTATAGACGATTTCCACCGCCTCCGAGAAACGATATTCACTCATCGCTTGCTCAAGCATCGAACTGGCCCGGTTAATTTCATAACAAATCCAGTCTTCACCCGCGTTTTCCGTTGTATAATCTACAACGCTCACCTCTGAAGAATCTGCTTCCGCCTCATCCACCATTCCTTGCACGAACCGTGAAACATTCCACAATTTATTACAAAGATTACGACTCGAAATCACTGAATTCTCCGAGAAAGCCTGGTTTAATCCCGCTGAGCGCCCACGCAAAATCCCCATACGGAAAGCGTCTGAGCCATATTTTTCAATCATCTCCATCGGGTTAATCACATTGCCCTTAGATTTCGACATCTTCTTACCCTTCGCATCCAAAACTAAGCCATGTAGATACACTTCACGGAATGGCACTTCACCCGTCACGTAGACCCCCATCATAATCATTCTGGCTACCCAAGCAAACAAAATGTCTGCCCCGGTCTCCATTACATTTAACGGGTAGAATTCATTTTTGAAGCCCTCTTCCCAGTTCGTACAAACAATTGGCCAGTGCGAAGAAGAGAACCATGTATCAAAAGTATCCTCATCGCGACGATATTTTACACCGCCGATTTCAATCTCAAACAGATGAGTTCTAGTATCAAACACCCATTCTTCACCTTCTGCATTTGGATCGATTTTGTGGAACATCGGAATTGCAATCCCCCAGGGAATCTGACGCGAAATATTCCAATCCTTCAATCCCTCGAGATAATTAATCAAAACCTTCTGTTTATTTTCAGGATAGAACTTAATTTCATCATTATCTAGACGTTCAATCGCCATCTTTGCTAGCTTCGAGGTATCGATAAACCACTGCTCTTTTAGCATTGGCTCAATCACCGTGCCACACTTATAGCAGTGCGCCACAGAATGTTGCATTTTCTTCTCGCCCACCAGTAATCCCACCGCATCAAGCATTTTCACCGTCTTCTTACGCGCTTCTTCAACGGTCAATCCTGCAATTTCTTCACCACAGACCGGCAACATCTTACCATCAAATCCAATCACCTGGATTCTCGGTAAATCATGGCGTAATCCCACCTCAAAATCATCATTATCATGTGCCGGCGTAATCTTCACTACCCCTGTACCAAAACCCATCTCGGCATGTTCATCCAGCACTACCGGAATTTCACGACCGGTCAGCGGTAAAATTAAAGTCTTGCCATGCAAAAATTCATAGCGCTTGTCGTTTGGATTAATCGCCACTGCCGTATCGCCGAATAAGGTTTCTGGACGCGTAGTTGAAACCACCACACCCCCCTCAATTACTCTCTCGACTTCACCATTTTCATCTAGAAGTTCCACCTTGGCGTCGCTGTCCACGCCTGGCCCGAATGGATATTTAATTTCATAAAGCATCCCCTTCTCATCCTTATATTCCACCTCAATATCCGCAAAAGCCGTTTGATGTTTCGTACAATAATTTACTAATTTTTCACCACGATAAATCAGTCCGTCCTTCCACATCTGCTCAAAAGTCTTGTAGGTGCGGCGCACTACATTTTCATCGAGAGTAAAAGTGAGGTCCTGCCATGAACAAGAAGCCCCGAGTGCCCTTAATTGCAGTTCCATATCACCGCGTTTGCTCTGGACAAAATTCCAGACTTCGCTATAAATTTCCTCACGGCTCATCGAAAAACGGGAACGACCCGATTTTTCGAGCTCGCGTTCGTAAACCACCCAAGTTTCAAATCCCGCATGATCTGCCCCCGGTACATACCAAGTTCGACGACCCCTCAATCTGTTATAGCGGGTCAGGGAATCTTCCACCGCCACGGTTAAACCATGGCCAATATGCAAATTTCCGTTCGCATTTGGTGGCGGCATCACAATCGAATAACGCTTCGCCTTCTTACCATCAGCTTCAATTTCATCTTTTTTTGGTAAAAACTTACCCGCCGCCTCCCAAGCTGCGTAAATATCCGCTTCAAAATCCGCCGGATTATATGCCGGAGCAAATTTCATTAGTTCTCCTCACTTTCTAAGTATAATTTTTCTCTAATTTCAGCCATTTCCGCTTCGGAAACTTCCACCACCTGGCCATATTTATAATTTGGATCAAAAGTCACTAGATGTACGTGTGCGTGCGGCACGTCAGTACCGATCACCTTAATTAAAGTCCTCTCCCCCAGCACTTTCTCCATATTTGCAGCCAATTTCTTCACCGTTTTCATTACCGCAAGATAATAATCATCTGGTAAATCATAAAGTTTATCGACTTCAAGTTTCGGCACCACCAAGGTGTGACCTTTGGTTTCTGGGTGAATATCCAAAAAAGCCAAGGTTTTCTCGTCCTCGTAAATTTTGTAACATGGAATCTCACCCGCAATAATTTTTGAAAAAATACTTGCCATTTTGCCTTCCTTCACCCCACCATCCAATTAATTTTCTCTCTTAATTATACTAAATTTTCCCCCTGATTTCCACCTGTAACGCCAAAAATCTCAAAATTAGCCTAAACCAAAATATCTCATATATGATATATTTTATTAGCAAATAATTTTATATTTTCTGCAATCATAAGCATTAACAGGGGTAATTTTTTTATTTTCTCTGTTAAATTTGAATATTTATGTTACAATAAATTCAATATGTCAAATCATCGTCGTGTTGAGTTATTTACCGCTAATCTTTTTGCCATTACTATTTCTTTTTTAATTACTTACTTCTATCGCTTCGGCTGGGAACCTAACGATATCGCCTTTTACAACATTCGCACTGTCTCTATTTACCTCTATCTTCTTCTTACATACCTAATCGTTTTTACTTTTTATCACAGTAATCCTGACACTAAAAAACGTGGTATCCTTCGCCACGCTAAATCCGCTCTTCTTACTAATCTATTTATGGCCATTATTTTCTCTGCCATCGTTTATCTCACTCATACAAGCAATAGTATTCCACGTCTCTTTTTCGGCACATTTTTCTCAATTAATTTCATAGTTTCCTTTATTACGCTTTATTTAATTCATTTTCTAAAACGCGAATATCTTGAACGTCACACGAAAAAAACTGTCATTTTCACCGATCGCACTAATCTTCGCCAGGTAATTAGCAAAATTAATAATCTTGATGCTGAAGACTGTGAAATTATCGGTATTAGCCCGATTTCTGGCAAATCAAAAGACCATTTCTTCAAGCTTAAACCATTAGCCAAATCACAAATTAACTCTGAATCTACCACCAGCCCAGCCGAGGCTTATGATCTAAAAGAACTCACTACTCCCGCTATTGAATATATCAAGTGCCATAATGTCGATTTTATTATCTTTAGTGTCATGCATACTGATCGTGAAAAAATCCGCGAATTAATTGAACTAGTTAGTAAAATGGGTATCGATTCACTTATTACAATCGATAGTTTCGCGATTGAAACCCTTGAAACTAAACTCGAAGACTTCGGTACCTCCAGTGTAATTCGCCTTTCACCTCGTATCTTTACCGATGGGGAATTAATCATTAAACGACTCATGGATATTCTTGGCGCCTTAGTCGGATGTCTGATTTGTATTCTTTTTGGTATTATTGTCGCACCATTAATTTATCTAGAGGATCCAGGACCTATTATTTTCAAACAAAAACGCGTTGGCCGTAACGGTAAATTCTTCTATATCTATAAATTCCGTTCCATGTATCAAAATGCCGAAGAACGTCTCAAGGACTTACAAGAACAAAATGAAATGCAGGGTTTCATGTTTAAGATGAAGAATGATCCGCGCATTACTAAAATTGGTAAAATTCTTCGCAAAACCAGCATCGACGAATTACCTCAATTCTTTAACGTACTCGGAGGTAGCATGTCACTCATCGGTACCCGCCCACCTACAGTGAACGAATATAATCAGTATGTCGCTCATCACAAACGTCGTATTAGTATTAAACCTGGTATTACCGGTCTCTGGCAAGTTTCCGGCCGTAGCGAAATTACCGACTTTGAAAAAATCGTCCGTCTCGATTGTTACTATATTGACCATTGGAGTATTACTGCTGATATTAAAATCCTCATCAAGACTTTTGCAGCTGTTTTTACTGGCAAGGGAAGCGAATAAAAAATAAGGATCGTATAGATCCTTATTTTGACTCAAAAGATAAAAAGACTCTATAGAGTCTTTTTCGGTTCCGACATTAATGGCGGAACCGAGAGGATTAGGCTTTTGCTTCGCAAAATCCTTCCGTTCCTCCTCGCTCAAAAAAATAAAAGTAAACTTTTATTTTTTCACTCGCTTCGTCGTCCGGTCTAACCTACGGTTCTCATCCTCTCGCAGATGAAAATAAAAAAAATCCTAAAGGCCTTCTTTATTTTTATGGCGGAAGCGAGAGGATTCGAACCTCCGAGACCTTTCGGCCCACACGATTTCGAGTCGTGCGCCTTCAACCACTCGGCCACGCTTCCACCTCTTATTTTAACAAAAAATACTCTTAACTACAACCGATTGCAAACTACCAAAAATTCATCATTTTTCTAATTCACTTATTTTTCTTTTTTGAAAAGCTTATTCATAAAAACTTTACCACGTCAAAATATTTCACACAAAAAATCAGCTCCGAAAGGGAACTGATTTTCTCATAATTTCATTTGGTACACCCGACAGGATTCGAACCTACGACCTTTTGCTCCGCAAGCAAACGCTCTATCCAGCTGAGCTACGGGTGCATGCGTGAATACCACATAAAGTAATATTCACCTAGAAATTAAATGAGCATCGTATTGCTACGACACTCATATTATAACATATTTCCTTTTTGATTTGTACCCCTAAAATTTAGATTTTTTATTTTTGAGTAAAAATCACATATTTTAAATACGCAGTCTTTTTACCAACTTATCTAATAGATCCAATTCCACTGGCTCCATTGGTAATTTCGCCCCAAACATATCGACAATCCCTTCACCCTTATTCTCTGGAAAATAAATCGTCACCGCTGGCGACAAGCGCTTTCTTGGCGTCAAAACAATCGCAAAATGTACATCATCCTGTAAAATCCCAAAAGATTTGAATTCAGAAAACGCATAAAATTTATCGCCTTCCGTGAAACCCTTATCGGTCAAAGTGTAAGAAATTTTTCTGGCTGGCCTCACCGCTAGAATCAACAGAGTCAAAGCTGACACGATCACCAATGCCAAGAAAGTCCACCACTGTAAATAAAAAGAAAGCAAACTCAAAACCAAGGTCACCGAAAATAGCCCCACATACCACCCCGCGCCATTATTATGTGAAATATATTCTTCACCTTCCCACTTTACAATTTTTTCGTCCATATTAGCACCTTTTAACTATTAACATTATAACATGTAATGGCGGAGAGTAGTTGATGAAGTTCGCACTCTTTTAACTGGCTCTGCTTAAAGTTTAGTAGGAATTATTATTTTTTCTTAATAGACTTGGCTATGATGGCTTCCATCGGCTCGTACTCATAGTGAAAGGCGGCATCACTGGCTTTTATCATTTCTTCAGGAGTAATGCCATCAAAGTTTATAAGGTAGCCAGCCCTTGACGCTAATTCTCTGATAAATAATCTTTGAACTCTGCCATTGCCCTCTCGGAAAGGGTGTATAGTATTGAGGTCGCCTAGATAGTAGGCTAGTCTCTTGATGATTGTCTCTTTATCTAGCCCCTCTAAGTAATTCTCAGATTTTAGCTCGTTAAACAAGACCTCAGCATTAACCTCTATTAGCTCGTGTTGGCAGAAGATATTACCTTTGCTGATGTCAGTCCGGCGAACTTCTCCAGCCCACTTGTAGATACCATCAAAAATGTATCTATGAATACGTTTCACGTAATTAAAATCTAGTTCTCCCTCTAGTGACTCGTCATTTAGCTTCGCGATTTTTAAAGAAGTGATTTCTCGTTCCGCCGCATCAAGCTCCTTTTCATCTTTGATGCCTAGTTCGTTCTTCAGTACTGGGTTATCTGGGTAGCAGTAATAATCATCACGCTCGTATTCGTATGATAGTAGTACGGAAGCCATTAGGTGGTTAACTTCCTATGTTTAGCAAAAGCTCTAGAAATGGCATCATCAAAGCTAGTTTTGCCAGTTAAACAGTTCATGATTGTCTGTTTTTCACGCGAAGAAAGTCTCATGCCCTCTAGCCTGAGGTTTGAATCTACAAAACTTAAGATTTCTTCGTTTTTACTCATATTCATATTATACCACAAGACCGACTAACCTATTCTAACCCCTCAAGTGCTAAAAAGAATTTTTAGAATAATAAAAGACCCTTTCAAGGGTCTTTCTAATCGACGACATGTAATGGCGGAGAGTGGGAGATTCGCCTTCTAGGAGGAGTTCGAAAAAGTGCTTGCATTTTTGAGACGACGACGCAGAAGACAAAGAATCTCTTTTAAGATTTATCTTAAAAAAATAGACTCTTTAGAGTCTATCACGATCCGACATTTATGGCGGAGAGTGGGAGATTCGAACTCCCGCTGCAGGTCTCCCCACACTAGCGATTTAGCAAACCGCCCCCTTCAGCCACTTGGGTAACTCTCCGTCTACCTCTATCTTATCATAAATTCATCACATCTCTAATAGTTTTTCCAAATATTCCTCAAATATCTCTATTAACCCCACTAACTACTCTAGCCCCTCAAGCGCAACACTTGAGATGTTAATCCAGACTTTTCGTTACTTTTTCGCATATCTGTGTTAAAATAATATTGTTGAATTTAACCGCGAGATTCTA
>JABZKC010000012.1 GCA_015257485.1 Nanosynbacter sp.
TTGTTCGACATAGTTTTTCCACCCTGAAATTAAAAATATTATAGAAATGCTTATGTTTATTTTAACATATTTTGCAATTAGATTCGACGAATGTCCCAGTTGATATTAGTGGTGATGAGGTTTAGATTTGACGAACGTCTCAGTTAATGACGGTAATGATGAGGTTTAAATTTGACGAATGTCCCAGTTGATACTAGCCGTGGTGACATCGAGCAGGTCTTGCGGATTCCAGGTAGCAAGTGCGGCGATTTTGGCTGGCAGCATGCCGGTCCAGAGAGAAAGTGGTGTGAAATTGGTGTGATCGAGGCGAATAGTGTAGATTTCGCCAGCTTTGACCATAATAATTTGGTCGCTGTGCAGAGTGATAAGCGTTAGCGGATAACTGACAGTGAATTTGTGTAAGGTTTCAATTACAGAAGTGAGTGGCATGGAAAGTAGGAGCATTTTAGGAAAATAAACGGCTTGAAAAAGTTTTTGCAACTGCGGCATCGTGGCAAGTAGAATCAGGTTTTCGTGCTGGAGATTTTCCTCAGCATTATTGGTAATAATTTCAATAGCATCACGGCAGGCTACGACTACTTGATTTTCGTGAAGTGATTTTAGGGCCTCATTAATGGCGATGGAAGTAGTGGAGTTTTTGGAAAAATTACCGGAAAGAAAAATCGTATCGGCAGAAAGAAAACTTTCGGTGAGTTTTTCGTGACGATCGAATGATCCGGAAGGGGTGGATTTTAGAAAATCAATATAATTAATCACTGGCAGCTTGTTTTGGAGCGCGTCTGGTAAAAATAATTTAAGAGTTTTAAGGGGTAGTTTTTCGAGAAATTCGGTGGTGCGAATCTCGCTTAAAAAGTTTTCACTGTTGCCGCCAAAAACTGAAAGGCGACCGGATTTTTGAGTAGGAATATTCCACAAAATATTGTGGTCTTCGTTACCGATAAGTTTGTGCCAGTAGGTGAAATTATTGAGATTCATAATATTGGGATTCAAAATATTAAAAATTTAGGGTGATAGAGATTGGACAATGATCAGAGCCGAGAATGAATTCATAAATTTCAGCGGCTTCGAGATTTTTTTCAAGTGATTTAGAGATGAAGAAGTAATCAATGCGCCAACCGATATTATTCTCGCGCGCTTTTCCCCAGTGTGACCACCAAGTATAACGATTAGAATCCGGATTAAGTGAGCGAAAAGTATCAATGAAATCTTGTTTTAGAATTTCGGAAATACCTTGACGCTCTTCAATAGTGAAGCCAGCATTTTTGGTATTTTGTTTCGGACGTGCGAGATCAATTTCTTGGTGTGCGGCATTAAAATCACCACAAACTATCACGGGTTTGGTTTTTTCGAGATGTTTTAGGTAGGCCAGAAAAAGCGGATCCCAAAGCTCATGACGTAGTTTGAGGCGCGATAAATCAGTTTTAGAATTTGGGGTATAAACATTAACTAGATAGAAATTTTCCGTTTCAAGCGTGAGGACGCGACCTTCAGAAAAAGGTGATCCAAAGCCGTCATTTTCGAGAAGCTCTGATTTTGCTTGATCGAAATCGGGACTTTTAAAGTATTCAGAGAGGTTGGTCTCAGTAGAAAGAATTGGTAAATCAGTTTTTGCGATCGTCATGGTACCGGAATAGCCTGGTCGGGTGGCAGAATTCCAATGCAACTGATAATTTTCTAGCGGAGTATTTAAAATTTCTTTTTCAACTTGTTCAGGTTTAGCTTTGACTTCTTGGAAACAGCAAAAATCTGGATCTTCGGTGCTAAGAAAATTTTGGATGGCCTGTTTTTTTAAGACAGCACGCAGGCCATTTACGTTCCAGGAAAAAAGACGAATTTTAGACATGTAGACGCTTTCTGGCCTCACGATCGAGGTCGCGATTTTTAATCGAAACGCGCTTGTCATAACGTTTTTTACCAGTGGCGAGAGAGACTTCAATTTTAATATAACGACCGCCACCAAATAATTTGGTAGGTACGATAGTATTGCCGAGTTGTTTAGATTTTTCGAGTGAATGAAGTTGTTTTTTGGTGATAAGTAGACGAATATTGCGTGCAGTTTCGGCGCCGAGTGTGAGATTGTTTAGCCAGAGTTCGCCATCCTTAATGGTGACAAATGAGCCTTTAAGTTGGACGTGGTGATCACGAATGAGGCGGACTTCCGGTCCGGTCAAGCTCATACCGCAGATAATTTTATCGCCGAGATGATAATCAAAACTCGCACGTCGGTTGACGGCGACAGAAGAGGTTTGCTTAGGTTTTGATTTTTTACCCATAGCTTAATTATAACAGATACTAAAAGTGTTATATAATAGAGATTATGAAAATTGCAATTGCTTCTGATATTTATTATCCGATGACGAATGGAGTGGCGGTCTTTGCGCATAATTTAGCAAATGGCTTAGCTCAGGCCGGTCACGAAGTTTTGGTGATCGCGCCAAGTTTTACCGGTAAATATTATGAAGAAATCGACGAAAAAACTGGGGTGAAGACTGCTCATCTATCTTCAATTCGTTTCCCTTTTTATCCTGATCAAATTAATCCGGTGCCAGAAAATCCGGAATTTTTGGGTATGCCATTACCACGTTTGACTTATAAGAATGGTATCTGGTGGACGGTAAATCCTTGGGTGGAGGTGAAAAAAGTGCTGGATGAATTTCAGCCAGATGTTATTCATTTGCAGACGGCGGAATTTATTGCGCTTGCGGTGATGAGTTATGTGAAAAAGCGAAACGTCCCTTTGGTTTCGACCGGGCATGCTTATCCGGATAATATTACTGATCAATTGTTTTTCTTGCAGCCTAAACCTTTGAAAAAATTATCAAATGCGATTTTGAAGGCGCACATGATGAGTTTTTTGAAAAATTCTGAATATGCGACGATGCCAACCGAGATTGCGATCGGCGACTTAATACCAAAAAATCGTAAGTATTTCAAAGTCCCAGTAGAAGCGCTTTCAAATGGGGTGGATTTGTCACAGTTTAAGCCGGCAAAAGCTAGTTCGGAGATTTTGAAAAAATATCACCTTGATGATGGTAAAGATAAGATTATGTACATCGGACGGGTGGATCCGGAAAAAAGTATTGATGTGGTGGTTAAGGCTTTTGCTTTGCTTTTGGCGGATGGAATTTCGAATACTGAACTCGTGATTGTGGGGGATGGCATTGATATGGTGAGACTGAAAGAGCTTGCTGAGGAACTGGGTATCAGTGAGGAAGTGAAGTTTCTCGGAAAAATTATGATGCCAGAGCTTGCGAAGATTTATCGTATGGGTAAGATTTTTGCTACGGGCTCTGAGACTGAGACGCAAGGAATTGTTTTGATTGAAGCGGCGGCAACTGGTTTGCCTCTTGTGGCGGTAAATGCTGGAGCGGTGGGGGAAATTTGCGTGGGTGGTTTTAACGGTGAACTTGTGGAAGCTGGCAATATCGAAGCATTCAAAGAAGCTATGAAAAAGATTCTTTTGGACAGGAAGCTTCAAAAAGAATATGGCAAGAATTCCCTGGAGATTTCCAAGAAACATGATTTGAGACATACCTTGAAGCGTTTTGAGGAGATTTATGAAGAAGCTATTCGCTTAAAACGTGCAGAAATAGAAGCAGAAGCGGAATGAATTTAAGCTAAACCGGAATAAAAAATAAGCGGAAGCGAAATAAGAATAGGCAAAAGCTGAATAAAAATAAGCAGAAGCGAAAAAATAAGATTTGAGTTAAATTGGAGAAAATAATGCAGAAAAAATGGTCTTGGCAGGACTTACCTAAACATTTTACGATTTTAGCCCCGATGGAGGGGGTGACGGACGTGGTTTTTCGTCAAGTAATTAACCGAGCAGGGCGACCGGATGTGTTTTTTACGGAATTTACCAATGTTTCTTCTTTTGCCTCAGAAAAAGGTCGCGATAATGCACTGGAGCGTCTGGACGTAGTGGAAACGGATTCACCGATTATTGCGCAAATTTGGGGAAAAAATCCCGAGCAGTTTGGCTTACTGGCTAGCAAATTGGAGGAGCTAGGTTTTGATGGGTTGGATATTAATATGGGATGTCCGGATCGTCATGTCAATAAAGCGGGTGGTGGTGCGGCGATGATTCGTACGCCAGAATTGGCGCTTGAATGTATCCGCTCAGCGAAAGCAAACACAAATTTGCCAGTATCGGTGAAGACACGCTTGGGTTTTACGTATGTAGACGAATTTCGTGAATGGCTACCGAAAATTTTAGCGGAGGATGTGGCGAATTTGACGATTCATTTACGCACACGCAAGGAAATGTCAAAAGTGCCAGCACACCATGAGTTAATCCCAGAGATTTTAGTCATTCGTGATGAGGTCGCGCCACAAACTTTGATTACGATTAATGGTGATATTGAAAATATGGCGGACGTAGCTAAATTAAGTGAAACTTATCCGGGAGTGGATGGCTTTATGATTGGTCGCGGGGTATTTTTTAATCCGTATTGTTTTACTAATCGTAAGCCAGTGGGGCTAGGTGGAGAAGTTGAAATTCCGGAAATTATGGAACTATTTCGCTTTCATCTGGACGTTTTTGATGCGAGATGTCGAGAATTAGAGGCGCGCGGCTCGAGATATCCATTTGAGCCGTTGAAGCGCATGTTTAAGGTTTATGTGAATTCTTTCGATGGGGCATCTGATTTAAGAGTGAAACTAATGGATTGCAAAAATACGACGGAAATTCGGGCGGTATTAGACGAATTTTGTGCAAAATTGTAACAAAAAAAGAGGGATATAATTCCCTCTCTCTAGATTAAATAGCCGCAAGGTGCCAAGTCAAATCTGTAGCATTAAACATCAGACGACATTGCTCCTTTCCGACTAAGACGTCGAAGACGTGAATCGCGGTATTACCGACGAAACGGATGTGAGTGTGGAGTAATTCCGTTACCTCAGACTCCTCGTAGCCACGTCGCTTGAAAGTCAGCGGTTGGCACGGAGTCATTTGATAGCCAAAAAGGGCCATCACTTCGACACGTTCTAGATTGTTAAGATTAGTTTGGTTTTGCATAAGTAACTCCTAAATTTAAATATAAGAGTCATTTATGTGAGCTTGATTTATTGGCTCCTGGCTAAAAGTATAAATGACGATACTTAAAGCTAAAACATTTTCTCATTGCCAGTGACCGAAGTATAGCAAGATACTTTAATTTTAGCACAAAAAGCATGTTTGGAGGTGAAAGATGGGATTTTCGTGTGGATGAGATTTTTGTTAAAAACTTAGGTATAAAAATGGAAGATGTGAGGCATAAAAAATGGGAGGCGGAAGCCTCCCGAAAAGCGTGAAAATTGTGGGTTGATAGTGACATTTACTGATATTTTTGGAGAAGAATACTAGCGAGTAGTAGTAAGCATTCTGGAGAGCTAGCATCTAGATATCAGCAAAATTATTTGAAGTTACGAGTTACAGTTGGTGACAACGATTAGTCATTGTAGATTCCTAAGGTTCTAGCTGAATCTAACATCACCTCCTTTTCAGAATCCCAGGCTTTCTGGAAATAATCCGGATTGTCCTTGTAATCTTGAACAAATCTGCGCACATCTCCAGGATTGCTGGAATCGTAGCTGTTACCAAAAACATCGTTCGTTATAATAACGCTCATATGGATACCCCCTTCCATAAACAAACAATTTTCACGTACGTCAATCTAAATCCTAGTTAGATTAGACGAATTTATTCTACCATAAAAATATAAATATGTCAATGTTAAAAAATTGACAAGATTAGAAAAAAGTTGTAGAATATAAGAACTGATTAATATTAATTAGTGTGACTTTTGATAGTAGTTCTTTAAAAGGAGGGTCCTATATGGGAAAAGATTGGAAAGAGAAAAAACAGATACTAAATGCTGGAATTCACACGCTGATAGCAGCAAGGTTTTTATCATGTGTAGTGATAGCGGGATTACTGCTAGAAGCGTTGCCGTTTTGGGTGGTAATTTTATTGGTTGGTGTTATGTGGAGTATAAATTTCATCGTCGGCGGATCGATAATTTACGAGTACGATCTTTTGATTTTTCCTGGCCATAATACGTTGGGTGCGATAATAGTAGTTGCTTCCGATATAATATTTAACGTGTTTGTCTGGGTGGCGCTAATTTTAATGGTGGACTTTTGGATGCTATTATTTGTGATTATTGGCGCAGTATTAGTTACGGTCCAAGATAGCGCCAGGAGTATTGTAGCGGTTCAAAAGTATTGTCCTAGATTACTCAGTTTTGCGAAAAAAATAGCTAGTGCAAGATTTGTTATAGCTAATGCAAGATTCATTATTCTGGTGGCAGTGCCAATTATTATGGTGTTTGGATCTAACTTTAACAATGCATTGGCGATAATTTTAACAATATTTTTGGCGGCCTTGCTTTGTTATTTTCAATCTATGGTCTTGTCTTTTATCATAGAGGAAACTCTTAAATAGTACTCCTAATGGAGTACTATTTTTCTTTTTAAGGAGGTTTTATTTTGAAATGCTTATGTTAAAATAAAAATAAAATCCGGAGAGAAAATGATGAGCAGAAAACATGTCAAAAATCGGGTATATCAGAGAACCGAACGAAAAATTTTTAATGCCTTGGCAAGTATATCAAGAGATAAAAGTTTAGCTGAAATTCAAATACGCGAGCTTGCGAGAGTGGCCAAGATTGCCGAGTCGACATTTTATGATCATTATCGTAATTTGGCAGATTTAATGAATAAAAATCGCGCCATCTTTTTGAAACATTTGGAAGATGAATTAAAAACAAATTTTCAATTAGAGATGAGTATGGAACAATTTTATGAAAAATTGTTCATTTTTTATACAAAGAAAATCGTTTGGAGTTGATGCAAATGGATTTTCATAAAATGATGAATTTGGCGCTGTTTCGAGTGGAATTTAAGGTGTTGATTTATCGCTTTTGGAATCGCTACGATCCGGAGTTGATGGAGGCAATCTACGATCATTTTCTAGCAGATTTAGTGGCAGAATTATATCGTTGGCGTCGCGAAAAATATCACAAAAATTTTATCGTGAAGCACGTGCGAAATTTGGTATATTTGACGAAAAATGCCCCGAGATTTTATGTGAATCTGGCTTAGAAATAAAATGTCCAACTATAGAAAATGTAGGAATAAAAGAGTGGTTTAGTGGTAAGATTTAGGATTTATGAATTAGCGCTATTCGATACTTGTAATTTCACCATCTTTGAGATGCAACAGACGTTGATTTTTAGAGCCTCGAAATTTTAGGGTAAGGTCACGCTGGGCAAGAATGAACGGTCCATCAATCAAAGCGTCGAGAGTTTTGAAAAATTCCCATTGGTCATTCTGCTTTGCTTTAATTTCTTCATAAGTGTAGCCAGAAAATGACCAGACATTCCACCCAAGTTCTTCTTTGGCGAATTTAGCAATTTCAATACAGGCTTCGGCTTGAAGTGATGGTTCTCCGCCACAGAAAGTAAGACCGGCTTGCCCCTTGAGGGAGCGGAGTTCTTGTTTGACATCTTCAACATCAACGAGAACCCCACCCTCCTCGTCCCAGGTTTCTTGATTTTGGCAGCCTTCACAGTGGATAAAGCAACCTTGAGTCCAAATCACGGCGCGTAACCCGTAACCATTGACGATACTATCGTGTTCAATCGGTCCGGAAAGACGGATGTGGTGCTTATCAGAACCGGGGACACGGGACAGCATTTAGGCTTTTCCTAGAGATGATTTAGCGGTATGCTTGGCATGTTCTCGGGCGGCCTTTTCAGATTTAGTATAAGTGCCAGAAACATTGTGTTTGACACGGTCATGTTCTTCAGCACGCTTTGCATCATTCCAACGATCAAGCGAGCCAACGAGGTAGCCGGTAATGCGGCGAAGACGCTCGAAAGGAATTTCTCCTTCAAGGCGACCACAGGATGGACAGCGTTCACCTGGAATAATTCCAGAAAAACCACAGACTGGGTCGCGGTCGACTGGGTGATTGACTGAACCATAGCCAATACCAGAATCGTGCATCTTGCGAATAACAGCCTCGAAAGCCTCGATATTCTGTGATGGGTCACCGTCAAGTTCGACATAAGAAATATGGCCAGCTGGACAGAGTGCATGATATGGTGCTTCAATTTCAATTTTTTCAAAAGCAGAGATTGGGAAATAAACTGGAACATGGAAGGAGTTGGTGTAATAATCGCGATCATTTATACCCTCAATGAGGCCAAATTCCTTGCGATCCATTTTGGTGAAGCGTCCAGCGAGACCTTCGGCAGGGGTGCCAAAGAGAGTGAAATTGAGGTGATATTTTTGACTATATTCATCACATCGCTTGGTCATATGTTCGATAATCTCGAGACCTTTCTTTCTGGCTTCTTCGTCTTCACCGTGATGTTTGCCGAGCATAGCTTTGAGAGTTTCGGCGACGCCAATAAAGCCAATAGAAAGTGATCCATGCTTAATTACGTCGCGCAGAGTATCGTCTGGGCCGAGCTTTTCGCTACCAAACCAGTTCCCTTCTCCCATGAGGAATGGGAAGTTGCGGACGTGTTGATTGGCTTGGAACTCAAAGCGCTCGAGTAGCTGGTCGGCAACTAAATCCATTAATTCATCGAGTTCTTTATAGAAGCCTTTCCAGTCTGCTGTTTTACGCTCTTTGAGTGCGATACCATGTTTAATGCCAAGGCGGACTAGGTTAATAGTGGTAAAAGATAGATTGCCACGGCTAGTTGCGATACCGTCAGATTCTGGGAAGATAGAAGAGAAAACGCGAGTACGGCAACCCATGGTAGCGATCTCGGTATTATAGTCACCTTTCTTGTAGTACTTGATATTGAATGGTGCGTCGATAAAGGTGAAATTCGGGAAGAGACGCTTAGAGGAGACTTCCATGCTGCGTTTGAAGAGGTCGTAATTTGGATCTTCTGGGTTATAGTTAATTCCCTCTTTGACTTTAAAAACGGAGATTGGAAAGATTGGTGTTTCGCCGCGACCAAGACCGCGTTCGGTAGCTTCGAGAAGCATCTTGGATACAAGACGGCCAGATTCGGTGGTATCGGTGCCGAAATTAATAGAGGTGAATGGAACTTGGGCGCCAGCACGGGAATGCATGGTGTTAAGGTTGTGGATAAATCCCTCCATAGCTTGGAATGTTTGATTTTCGGTATCTTTCTTAGCTTCATCAATGACAATAGCTGGAATCTTGAGAGATTTTAGAGTTTCTTCGTCGCCGTATTTAATGTCTTTTGGAATAGTTGCATCAATTTTTTTACCAGAGAATTCGTTATATTTTTTAAGATTAGCGCGGAGGGTTTTCTTGAAGGTCTTATCGACGCCTGGTGCCATGGCATAGTCGAAGTTTGGAATGGCTTGGCCGCCATGCTGTTCATTCTGATTAGCCTGAAGGATGATGGCAGCAAGTGCAGTATAGGAGCCAATGGAGTTCGGTGTGCGGAGATGACCATGTCCGGTATTAAAACCGCCATTAGCGAAGAGCTTTAATGGATCGGTTTGGCAGCAAGTGAGGGTGCCAGTAGCATAGAAATCTAGGTCATGAATGTGGATGTCACCACGGTCATGAGCGGCACCAAAACGTGGCTCCATGAGGACGGATTTGGCGAAAAACTTAGCCCCTTCGGCACCAAATTGAAGCATCTTACCCATAGCGGAATTACCGTCGACGTTCGCATTACTACGTTTAATGTCTGAATTTTGCTTGGCATCAAGTACAGCAATAGTACGATAGGCATCCATGAGGCTGGTTTGAGCCATGCGGCGCATGGTGCGTTCATTGCGATAGGAAATATAGGCCTTGGCGGTTTGTTTGTAGCTAGATTCCATTAAAACTTTTTCAACGATATCCTGGATCTGTTCGACGGATGGAGTTTTCTTTTGATTTAATTTTTCAAATTCTGAAACCACTTTTTCGGCTAAGCGTTTGGCGCGTTCTTCTTTGAATTCTCCGGTAGCAGCCCCAGCTTTTTTAATGGCGTTGGTGATTTTTTCGATATCAAATGGGACCACTTTCCCATCTCTTTTGACGACTTTTTTGAGCATAAAAAATAAATCTCCTTATTCTAACAATCTTCTCTTTTAGTTATGTTTGTTTGCTTTTTACGCTATATATGTTTTGGCAATTACGCTATATATAGTGTCTATGCTTATTCTATAACGCTATATGTAGCGTGTCAACATAAAATCCATTGTATTATTTAGACATTTTATGTTATAGATGTATAATATTCAGAGATGAGAAAAAAGTTGAATAATAACAAAGCTATTATGCCAGAAAAGTGCTGGGTAGGTGATTCACAAAAAATCTGTTATAAGACCCGTGAAGAAGCCGAAGTGGCCGCTATGGTGGCGGCGCATGATTATCACGCGCCGGCTCTTTCAGTGTATCGTTGTGAATATGGCGATCACTATCACTTGTCTTCTCGATAATTCTTGACAGAAGTTTACGGTGTTGTATTTTTATGAACACTTCTATTTAGAATACAGCCTTCTCTTAAGATATCTAGGCATGCCAGAATCAGGTACGGCTGGAGTAAGTTTTTTAGTATCCTTATTTTGAATAGTTGTTAAGTCTGACTGTGTCTGATGATTAGATTTTTCTTTTGATTCTATGCTCGGATGAGACGAATGATTTTCTTGGTGATTTTCTGTGCTAGTGGTATCGGAGTTGTTGTTATGGTTTTCATTATTTTTCTCGGACTTAGAATGGTTATCTGGTTTAGATTTATTATCGGGTTTTTGCTTATCGGGTTTTCCGCTATCTGGCTCCTTTTTATCTTCGGATTCCTTTTTGTCTTCAGATTTCTTATTAAAAATGCCACGGATTTTGTCTGCAAGATTTTCAACTTGTTTTGAAAAGGCATTATGTTTTAGAATATCTAATTCTCGAAGTAGGTCGCCAAAATGATTATCTTTAGGTTCTTCTGGTGGCTGCGGTGGCTCGGAAGGGTCGGGATTGGTAGAGTTGCCTGGATTACTTGGGTTGTCGGTCTTATTATGGTCGTCTGGATTGCTTGGGTTGTCTGAATCTTCAGAATCGTCGGTCTTGTCTGGTTCGCTATCCTTGATTGGAATATTCTGCTCTTCAGTTTTGTAGATTCTAGCATCATCGCCAATATAATGAATTAAAATATGATGAGATTTGGTGGGGTCAAGTTGATTAAAATCTAGATTTTCGGCGTTTGTAAAACCGCGGATTACACCGTCAACGACTAAAAGTTTTTGCTTGGATTCGTGATGATAATTTGGGTCAAGAATTTTAGTCGGTAGTGGGGTGATTTCGATTTGCCACTTACGTCCATGAAATTCTAATTCCACGGTTTTTGGCCTTAAATCTTCGAATTCAACAAATTTAGTTGCATAATGCTCTGGATCTTGTTGCAGACGAAGTGGTCGATCAGTGTAGGTATTGGTGAGACTGAAATTGTATCCGTCGAAAGTTACTGTATAGGTTGGGACATCGCAATTTTGAGCAGGGGTTTTGGTGTAGCCTCAAGAAGTTCTAATTTTTCATTAATAAATTTTTCACTTGCAGCATTACTAAAATAGTGACCATGCATATCAAGGGCAAAATCATAAACTGAACGGGTGTATTCTGGTTTGCCACCATCACCATTGATAATAAACGGTGTGAGATGTTTAGCTTCGAGGAAATATTTAAGTTTTTGTATGAATTCTCCCCTACAGTAATCAAAATAAATTTCGGCTGGAGTAGAGAGAATGAAACCCTTAGTGGTGTCGTGTTGAAGTTTCTGTTCAGACGAAATTTGATAAATTGCTTGGTAAAGGTCAACGATTGAGGCGTTTTTTACAGAAGTATTGGAGTTGTCGTAATGTTGTTTAAGAAGCTTCTCAAGTTCGATAAAATTATCCGTGTTGGTATTAAAATCAGTAATTTTCTGATACTTGGCAAAGCCATAATGGTCGATAGCAAAATCTACTTTATAGATATGAAAAAGTGCATGCTTATGTTTTCTGGCTTCAATATTGCTAATTAGTTTTTTGTATTGCAAAGACAAAGCAGCTGGATTGGCTTTATTAAAATTAATCGCTACAATATATTCATGATCAATGCTATTGACTTTAGGATGAGCCAAACGATCCTGGAGTTGTTTTATAAAGTATGATGAATATCCTACATTTAACATTCCAGGTTTTGCGGGTTTTTTGGAGCCATTTAGAATTTGGCCAACTATATGTGCAGATTCCATATAAGCATTGCGAGAAGCATAGGCAAGATGACCTGACATTAGATTTTGATGCATGGCCTGGAACTTACCAAGATTGATTTCGGAAAGACCAAAGGGATCAAAAAAGCTACCGCACATGAAATCACCAGCATTGCACCAAGTGCCAATTTTGCCGGCAAAATTTGGATTTGGCTGGTAAGGCTTAAGGGCGCCAAGAATGCCATGTTCTACGTTACAATCGGGGACATTAATACGATAATCAGAGTACACAGCATGGTAGCAAGGCTTATCAAGCCCTTCACCATCTGGGAGGTGAAGTTTAGGGTCGCCAAAGGTTGAGAGGTAGATAATTTTTTCAGGATCAAGAGTGCGAATGGCGTGACTCATGACAATAGCGCCTTGAGAATAACCACCCAAAATAAATTTAGTGTTCGGACAACGTTTAATAGTGTCGTGATATAAGGTACGCATCTCTTTAATGCCAGTGGTGACACTATTATTGAAATAATCGTTTTTGCCAGCATTAAAATAGGTATCAGTGATGGCTTTTAAATTTTCAACACTTACCGCAGGATATTGATAACCGTAACGGTTTGATTCTCCAAGATCATAAAAATCGTAGGATTTATATGCTGACTGTAGTACGCCACTAAGATGAGTCTTAAATTTTTGATAGTTAATATCGGTTTTGGCTTTCTCCCCTGAGCCTCGAGCGAAGACGGCTTGAATATCTTTGCATTCAACAGCTTTCGAATTGACAGAGGCTAGTGGCGTCAAGCTAGCAATAGATACGGCTAGGGCACTGGAAAAGTAAAGAAAACGCGGAGTTTTCTGTGGTATCTTCGGTTTGGATTTAGGTTTCTTACAAACAACAAAATGAGAATGTCTGGATGGGGACATAATTTCCTTTCTATTTTGTATTTTCGGTAAAAGTTCTAATTTGATTATTGGCTGAAATGCAAAATAAAACAAGTGAAAATGAGTAAAAATGATGGAAAAACGAACTTTCTTCTCTGTTATTTTAAGAAAAAATTAGTTAAGCATAAGCAAGTTATGTGGTGGATGATATGCAATGGACAATTAACGCTATACGAAAAATAGAGCTAAAATATTCGATAGGATAAAAAATATGAGTTTAAGATTGGAGCTTTGGTAAAACTAGCTCCGCGATTTTTTTTGGCGTCTCGTAGTTGATGAGATGTCCAGCTCCAGGAATGAAGCTCACTTCGGCATGAAATTTTTTGGCAATTTCTTTTACTTTGCGAGATGAATTCATGCGGTCTTTATTTCCAGCGATAAAATAGGCCTGTTTTTTAAAATTAAAATCGGAGATCGAGTGAGACATGGAGAAAAATGCGGCGCGTATTTCGTCTTTAACTGAAGTAAGTTTACGTGAACACTCATAGGTGATACTAAGAATTTGACGTTTTTTAGGACGATGAATGTTTGCGATGAGGAATTCCGTACAGACGTAGTCGACAAATTTATTAGGCACGAGTGCTATTAATGGGATAAGTGGCAAGATGAATTTTGGTGGGTGCGTAGCAATGGGACTAAGGAAGAAAATTTTATCATGAATGAGGTGGCTATACTTTTCGGCAGTGGCGGCAACGAGAATGGAGCCCATGGAGTGGCCAATCAGAATTGGGTGATCCAGGTGTTTGTCGAGGATATAATTGGCAATAAAATCGGCATAACCATCTTTGGTAAAGTTGGTAAAAATTGGTAAAGTCTCGTTTTGTGTGTTGAAGGCTGGTGGAATGTCGGGACTAAAAACCTGGTAACCTTCAGCCTCAAGAAGTTTTTGAAATTCAGCCAAGCCTAAATGATTGCCACGAAAACCATGGACGAGTAGAATGGGTGGTTTTTGGTCGGATTTTTTCATTAATTAAATAGCTTTAATTTTATCGAGCGCGTTCAAGATTCCTTCACGGTCAAAACCAAGAACTTGAATCGGATTTTTGTCGGATTCATCAGTAATAATGGTAACTGGAACCGCAGAAATGCCTGGAAAATTACTAGCATCAAGTTCAACGTATTCAAGATTTTTTTGCTCTAACCAATCGGTAAGAGCGTGGCAGTAGCCACAAGTAGGACTCGTAATGACTTTAATCATAACATCCTTTCGTAGTTAATTATTATATTATTCTAAAACATTTTAGGAAAAATCACAAGATTTAAGCTGAGTGGGGTTTAGTTAAACAATGCGGAACAAGCTGTCTTTAAGTGAACCGCTAGAGTGATTTGGCTTTATCGAGCTGAGGGTCTTTGTCTTCGGTGATATCCTGGACGGTGCGATCGACTTCGACGTCTGGCTTGATGCCGGTCTTATTAATTGAGGAGCCATTCGGTGTATACCAGTGAGCAGTAGTAACCTTGAGTTTACCGCCATCGCTGAGATTGAGCATAGTCTGCATGACACCTTTTCCAAAAGAAGTCATACCGACAATAGTGGCTTTTTGATAATCTTTGAGCGCGCCAGCAACGATTTCAGAGGCGGAAGCAGTAGAGCGATTAATTAAAACAATGGTTTTGGTATCCTTAAAAATAGGATTTTTGCCACGAGGGACGTAGTCGGTTTTGTCGTCATTATGAATGGATTTTTCAATCATATATTTATCGCCGCCATTAAGCCAAAGCGAGAGCATTTCACCCGCCGCTGAGACATAGCCACCACCGTTATTGCGAAGGTCAAGAATAACTTTATCAACCTGCTTGGCTTTAGCTTGCTCAGCGAGCTTACGCACAAGAGAGCCGGTATCTTCGGCGAAGCGGTAAACGGAGATGATGGCGGTTTTGTCGCTATAGGAAATGTCGGCGGAAACGTTGTTGATTTTTTCGCGAGTCATTTCAAAGGTAAGAGTGTCGGCACCACGGAGTATTTCGACTTTAACCTTGTCGCCGGCCTTACCGCGGAGCTTTTTAGCGACATCTTCGGTAGTTTTACCGTCGACATTTTCGTCGCTAATTTTCATAATACGATCCCCTGGCTTAATGCCGGCCTTACGTGCTGGATTGTCTGGAAGGGTGCGCACCACCACAGTGTGATTGTTTCGGAAAGTCAGCTCCATACCAACTCCAGCTTCATTAATTTCGCCATTAAGGTCAGATAGGAATTCGTTGCCTTCTTTGGCGGTGAGATAAGTGGTGTATGGGTCATCAAGTGCAGCGGCAATACCACGCTTAGCGCCAGTGAGGGCATTTTCTTCGGTAACTTCACCATCGTAGAAGGATTTTAACTCGGTGTAGATTTCGTTAAGAGAATCCCAATTGGCCTGTTCGCTTTTACGGAAGCCAATATAAGGAGAAAAATTAGTAATTATAAATTGCCAATTAGAGCCAACAAAAAATCCTACGACGAGGAAAAAAAATGAGGTGATAATTGAAGTGCTAAGATTGATTTTTCGTGGTTTCCACTCTATTTTCATTATTTAATTATAGCATAATCGGAAAAAGGGTGTTCTTTTAATTCTTAGAAAAATACCACCGAAGGAGGTGGTATCTTTAGTAGTTCTTGGTTGATTAGAAAGAGCCTAATCGAAGTGAATGTAGTTAGTAAATTGATTTGGACTTACTTTAGTACGGACGCCGAAGTCGCCCCATTGACCAGATTTAGATGAGTATGGGTTGTTATATTCAGAGACCGTAATAGTGCTATCAGCATTAACAGATTCAACCCAGGCTACGTGACCGAATTGACCACTGGTGGTTTGGGCGATGGTATGGGCAGCAGGTACACGGTCGACACGATAGCCACGGGCACGAGCGGCGGCGGCCCAGCTATAGGCGTTACCCCAACCGGTGATGCGAATATTGCGGCCATAGTATTCGACGGCTTTATAAGCAGCGTAACTAGTACATTGACAGATATAGTAAGAGTCTAGAACGCCAGCGATATTGTCGCGAGGGCAGGAGTATCCGTAATTGCCGACAAATGCGCCGTAACTGTTAAAACCATCGGCTTTGGTACCGAATCCAGCGCTAGTAGAGGCGCGAGAAAGATATTCCTGGTATTCTTTATTGATTAACTTAATTTTCTCTTCCCTTGAGGCGGCAGCTTCGGCAGCGAAGGAGGCGGCATTATCCTTATACTTCAAAATAAGTTCTTGTTGCTCAGCTTTTTTATCTTCAATGGCCTTGCGCTGGATTTGTTGGTCCAAAATAATGCGATCAATTTCGGTTTTTTGCTTTTCGAGATCGTCCTTCATGGTCTTTACGTTCTGAGCTGAGGAGTTCACCTGGTCTTTGGCAGTGTCGATACGAGATTTTTTCTCAGCAAAATCTGAAAGTGAGCTACTGCTGGCTAGCACCATAATAGCGTCAGTTTCACCTTCGAGGTGAATGTTAACTAGCATATTTGCAAGAGCTGCACGTTGAAGTTTTAACTTCTTGGTGGTATCTTCAATTTTGATCTTGAGATCGCTAGCTTCAGCTTCATTAGATTTAATGCGTGCTTCGTAGACGATGATTTCCTGTTGCATGCGTTCGACTTCGCCTTCGAGAGTAACGGCGGCTTTGGCGGCTTGGTTGGCTTTTTCGGCGGCTTCGACTTCAGCTTTTTTGGCGGTACGACAGGCGGCACTAGTACAGTAGGCTTCATTCTCTACTGCTGAAACATTAGAGTTGTTCTTTTGAATGAATGGAATAGAGCCTAAAATGAGCGCAAAAATTAGGGTAAAAATAAGAGTACGACCTTTTTTCATGGTTTTAACTTTACGATAATTTTTTGCGTTTTTTCGAATCTTAAAATTGTTTTTTATTTTGCTCATTAAACTATACTCCACTATAATTTAATTTGTTATTTCGGTATCTTACGATACTTTTGATTTATTTTAGCATACGATGGTATGAAAAAGCAATGCTTATTTTGGCTTGGTGGAAGAAAAAGCTCTGCTTATTTTAAGCAGAGCGGAATAACGCGATTAGGTAATTTAAGCAGAACGGAATGGTGTGAGTAGGGGTAAGCGGAGCTGGATGGTGTGAGTAGGATTTTAAGCTTAACAGAATACTTAGAGTCGCTTGAGATATTTGCGGACGGCAATGGAAGACGAGAGGAAGGCGATAAAAATACCAAGTAGGGTGAGGGCTAGACCAATTAGAAAGATGCTTGGTGAATTTACGAAACTAGAAACTAGGGTGACGTCAATGTCATAGCCACTGAGTTTTGGGGCGATGAGATGAAAGAGGAAGAAACCGATAATGGTTGATAAAATACCGGCAAAGAAGCCAGACATGATCGCCTCGATAAGAAATGGGCCACGTATGAAATGATTATCGGCGCCAACTAACTTTTCCATGTAGATTTCTTCACTACGAGAGTAAATAGCCATGCGGATGGTGTTGAAAATGACCAGAACTGAGATAACTAGAAGAATGAGAGAAATAGCGAGACCACCAGTTTTAGCAATGTTGGACCAAGAAGTGATGGTTTCGATGGCGGTGTCATTAGTGTCATAGGTCGGTTCCTTCTTTGGATCGAGATTTTCGTGAACTTCCGAATCAGTATTAACGATTTCTTTAATAGTATTAAGTTTATTCGTATCGTAGACTTTAATGCGAAGTGCGGAAGGCATAGAGGAAAGCATGAGTTCTTTCATATCAGGATCATCGAGGGTGGAAAGGAGATTATTTTCGTTATTTTTCTTAGTTTCCTCGACGAATTTATTGAATTCTTCCTCGGTGGTAGTATAGGAAATTTGACGAATATTAGAGTCGGCGGAGAATTTTTTCTTGATTTTTTCAAGCGTAATAATTTCGGTATTAGGTTTAAAATAAATGGTAATATCGACTTTTTCGCGCATTTTATCGGCGGTAGAAGATAGTACCAAGCTAGCAGTAGCGGTAGCAAAAAGCAGTGTTAAAGTGAGAGTCATCACGAAAGTTGAAGTGATAGAAAGCCAAATATTACGACCATAGCCGATGATGCCGTATTTCATGATGCGTAAATTAGTGCGAAGGAGATGTCCGCGACTATTTTTCTGCATGGTTTTGAGTTTTCTTAAGGTTTCATTTTTTTGTTTCATAGGCTTCCTTATTGAATTAAACGGTGATTGCGCGAGCGTTTGGTTTGGTTGGATTTAGGTGGTCTGGAGCTATTGATAGAATTGGAATTTTCGTGAGGGACTCTAAGTTGTGAACGTTGACTATCGCGGTAAAGTTCGGTTTCGCGTCGAGATTCAGTCTCATGACGGAATTCGGACTCGCGACGAGGTTCAGTTTCTCGACGAGGAGTGGTTTCGCGGCGAAGCTCATTTTCGGCAGTTTTATAGAGATAGGAAGTCGGGCGCATGTGGCCTGGTTGTGGTAGATCAGAAATACCGTCATTATCGGTGTCAAGGCGATAAATACCGTGCTCTTTTTGGTCGGAGATAATCTTACCATCACGCATGGTGATGACGCGTTTTTTCAAGAGGTTAACAATATTGGCGTCGTGGGTGGTGACTAAAATAGTGGTGCCGTAATTGTTAATTTTCTGTAATAAATCAATAATTTCCTTAGAGGTTAAAACATCGAGGTTGCCAGTAGGCTCATCGGCAATGAGGATCTTTGGTTGACGAGCAACAGAGCGTGCAATTGAGACACGCTGTCTTTCCCCACCAGAGAGATCGGCTGGAAAACGATTGGCTTTATCGGAGAGGCCGACAAGGTCAAGCACTTTTGGTACAGTATTTTCAATTTCATGATTCGACATACCGGCAATTTCGAGCGCGAAGGCGACGTTTTCAAAAACTGTACGAGACGGTAGTAGTTTGTAATCCTGAAAAACCACACCAATACGGCGACGGTAATCTGGAATATGGCGACGTTTTACGTAATCAAGATCGATGCCACCGATAATAATCTTTCCAGAATCTGGAGTAGCTTCCTTGGTAATCATCTTCAAGAGAGTAGACTTACCGGCACCGGATTTACCAACCAAAAAAACAAATTCATTAGCACTAATATGCAAGGAAATATCATCGAGAACAGCGCGGGTGCCCTTACCGTAGCGCTTGGTGACATGGTCGAATAATATCATACTCTTATATTACCATAAACAGTAAGAATTAAAAAATGAAAAAGCCAGACACTGGGTTCTGATTATTTTTGGCCGACTAGGGATTCGAGATAGGCGTCGATAAAATTGTCGATTTTGCCGTCGAGTACGGAATCTACATCGGTTTCTTCGTATTTGGTGCGGGTATCTTTGACGAGTTTATAGGGCTGCATGACGTAGTTACGAATCTGTTGACCCCAGCTAGCAGATTCACCGGCGCGTAATTGATTGATAGATTCGGCTTGCTGGTCTTGCTGCATTTTGAGTAGTTTGCCACGAAGAATTTCCATGGCTTTTTCACGATTTTGTAGTTGGGAACGCTCGTTTTGAATAGCGACCACAGTATTAGTCGGTAAGTGGGTGATGCGAATAGCGGAATTGGTGGTGTTTACAGACTGTCCACCGTGTCCACCAGCGTGATAAGTGTCAATGCGGAGGTCTTTTTCATCGATTTTTAGATCATCTTCGCTATCGAGAATCGGCAGAACTTCCACTAGTGAAAATGAAGTTTGGCGAAGATTATCGGCGTTAAAAGGTGAAAGACGCACCAGGCGATGCACGCCGTGTTCGGACTTGAGGTGGCCGTACATCTCGGGTCCGTAAACTTCATAAACCGCGGTCTTGATACCGGCTTCTTCACCTGTACTGTGTTCGATGAGTTCGACCTCGTAACCATGTTTTTCGAAAAACCTTAAATACATGCGCTCCAAAATTCCCGCCCAGTCCATAGCCTCGGTGCCACCGGCGCCAGCGGTAATACGAATAATGGCAT
>JABZKC010000030.1 GCA_015257485.1 Nanosynbacter sp.
TCAATACCTCTAATGTGGTGGATATGGAGGGTATGTTTTCTCGCATGTCTAGCCTTACTTCGCTTAACCTTTCCAGTTTCGACACCTCTAAGGTGACGAGTATGCGATATATGTTTCATGATATGTCTAACCTCACCTCCCTTAATCTCTCTAACTTCGATACCTCCCAGGTGACGGATATGAGCTATATGTTTAAGGGTATGCCTAATCTCGCCATGCTTGATCTTTCCAACTTCAATACCTCTAACGTGGAAGATATGTGGGGTATGTTTTCTGGCATGTCTAGCCTCACTTCGCTTAATCTTTCCAGCTTCGATACCTCGAAGGTGACGAGTATGAGAGATATGTTCGCGCTTTTTGATGGAGATGCTTCTAAAGATAAGTTAGAAAGAATTTATGTAAATAATGATTTTAATACGGCTAAGCTTACAGATACTTATGAAATGTTTAAAAACCGCAAGAAGCTGCGAGGAGGAAATGGTTCATATCTCTCTGACCCATCTACCGCCGATAAAACCTGGCTCCGCGTGGATCGTCCGGGAGTGCAGGGGTACTTCACGAGGAAGTCATAGTCAGACTTTTTGGGGTTCATAAAGAGAAAACACCACTTCTCATTTTGTAATTTTTAAAAAAGAATGTCATCTTGCCCTTCATCTTGAGCAGTCCAAAAAAGGTATGCGACATTCTTCTCCTTGAGCGTCTCCGAAAAAAGGTATGCGGTGTTCCTCCCTCTTGAGCGGTCCAAAAAAGATATGTGGATCTTTTCTGTTAGTTCTGCAACAACTTGGCCAATTTTGCCCGAAGCCCCGTTTCTTCCTCTTCACTATTAAGCGTGTCTACCGTCACACGTAGAAGTCCAAAAGCCGTAATGAAAGAATAATCCAAATCAATTTCTGTCGCATTCTGAATATCAGGGATATCCACATCATCTAGCAGGTGGATTACCGGGCGCCTAGCGAAAGGTAACTCTTCGTACCAATCGGAAGTCGCGAGCGCCTCTTGAAGCGTCGAAAGTCCCGCACCACCGCCACAGAGTAAAATCTTATTTGGTAAAGCTTCAAGTAGAGAAAAATCAGATAGAGCGAGTCCCACTCCAGAAACCCAAACCTCCGTATTGTCAGCGATAGCTTTTTCCACTTTCTTCATACGATCCGGCACATTCAAAATGTTTTGGACTTCATTCATGCGCTCCGCATCAGAAACTGTCAAGGTCTTCAAGGTTTGCAGGCCATTTGACAGTAGTCCACTATACTGAATCTTCACTAATTCTGCTGTGTCAAAATCGAGCCCCACCTTACTAGCTACCTGGTGCGTGAAACTGCGGCCACCGATGCCAAACATTTTAGTCCCTTCGACTCCGCCATTATCCACCACGGCAATATCGGTCGTACCACCACCAATATCCATCACAATGGCTGAGAGATTAGAATCGAGATTATTACCAAGACAGGCGCGACAAACCGCAAACGGCTCCACCGCTACGGCGACAAGATCAAGATTTAGCTCGGCGCAAACTTTTTCAATTGCCGAAATATGCACTAATGGCGCAAATGCGGTGTAAAATTGCAAAACTAATTCTGAGCCCTTAAAACCAATCGGATTGCTAACTTTATATCCGTCAATCGAAAGGGAAACAATCGCTGAATTGATTAGTCGCACCTCCACGTCTGGGTTGTCAGTTTCTAGCGCGACCTCTTCGCGCGCCTGCTCTTCGGCCTTATCTTGCACGCGTTTGATAATCAATTGCATTTCTTGGTCAGAAATTGGCTTATTACCGTCTTTGCGACGATAACGCACAGTCTTGGTATTGCCCTTAATCAATTCGCCGGCGATACCTACCGAACAAGTTTTCGCCACCACACCAGCCATGTTTTCTGCGCGTGATAAAGCTCTTTCACAGGCGGCAATCACTGCTGGAATATCCGCAATCGCACCCGCGTACATATTGCCCATCGCCTGATGTTCTTTACCAACACCACGAATAATCAGATTATCACCCTCTTGGCGTTCCGCAATCACCGCCTTGATATATTCGGTACCAATATCTAGCGCGAGAAGCGTTTCCGGCATTTCGTTTTCAGTCTTCAGGCCATGTGGAATATTCATAAAAATCTCGTTTATTTTCTCTCATTATAACACATTAAGCATAATAACTATTTTTCTCGCAAACTGTTTGTGGTAAAATAAAACCATGCAAAGCCAAAAATCACACAGTATCAAACCTCATGGGGGGGGGGTGGTTTAACTGGGAATTAAAGATTCTCGGATTATTTCTAGTTTCAATCTCTTTTATCAATTTAATTTTTAGCAATAGTACTTTTGCTTTATTCGTGCCGACTTTATCAGCCGCGGTAGATCAAGCTAACTTACAGGTGAACGGGAACCAGGTAATCAATTCTGTAAGTCAAACTAAAGAAATCCCGCTATCACTAACCGTTAATACCAACAATAAGACTGGCTACACTATCACGCTTAATTCAGAAACCGATGAAAACGCTTTAGTTAATGCCAGTTCAGCCACAAACGCTAAGATTGATTCGATCTCAGCTTCCAGCGCATTAAATAACTTTTCGAACAATACCTGGGGCGTAAAATTCGGCACTAACTCAGATTTCTCACCAATCCCAAAACCTACCTCACCAACCAACATTATGCAAACTACCGCAAAAACTAACGGCAACGAGGTAAGTAATATAAATCTAGGATTAAAATTAGGCAACAATCTAGAAAGTGGTAACTATAAAAATAAACTAATCTTTTCTATCCTCACTAATCACTATGACCCAATCGCTAAAATGACCACTGGCCCAAACTTCAACTCAAAATTAGTGAAACTGCAAACCGCTACTAATAGAATTGAGCACTTCAAGAAAAGTGCTACCGCTCCAGCTGCAATTATGAATGCCGTAAACGTCGAAGCCCCAGAATCTGAATGTGAAATTAAGCTATGGCTAGATCCTTCCGATAAAACCGCCTATTATTACACAGAACCAGAGAAGGTTTATTTAAATGAAGATAGCAGTAGTATGTTTTCTTATATGTCTAGCTTTGAAGATCTTGGGCATGTTAAGGATTTAGATCTTTCTAATTTTGATACCTCTAAGGTGACGAATATGAGATATATGTTCCCTGATATATACAACCTCACCACCCTTGATCTTTCTAATTTCAATACCTCTAATGTAACGGATATG
>JABZKC010000013.1 GCA_015257485.1 Nanosynbacter sp.
TATGTATGGCCTCTCTTCGCTTAACCTTTCTAACTTCGATACCTCCCAGGCGACAAATATGAGAGATATGTTTTCTAATATGCGTAATCTCACTTCGCTTAACCTTTCTAATTTTAACACCTCCAAGGTGACAGACATGAGGGCTATGTTCGGTTATATGTATGGCCTCTCTTCGCTTAACCTTTCTAACTTCGATACCTCCCAGGCGACAGATATGAATAGTATGTTTGCGGGCATGTCTCTCACTAGCCTTAATCTTTCTAATTTTGACACTTCCAAGGTGACGGATATGGGTAGTATGTTTTATAATATGCGCAATCTCACTTCGCTTAATCTTACTAACTTCGATACCTCCAAGGTGACAGACATGAGTGATATGTTTTCTAATATGTTTAATCTTACCACGCTCGATATTTCCAATTTTGATACTTCCAATGTGATAGATATGGGTGGTATGTTCTCATTTCGAGGCGTGGGTGCACATGATGATAAGTTAGAAAAAATATATGTGAACAATGACTTTAATACATCTAAGCTTACATGGTTTTCCAATATGTTCAAAGAGCGTAAAAGACTTCGTGGCGGTAACGGCTCATACCTAGACAATCCTTCTACGGCAGATAAAACCTGGCTTCGGGTGGATCGTCCTGGAGTGCATGGATACTTTACGAGAAGGTCTTAATATAAGAGGGGGGATCGTTAATGTTTTTGATTTTTCTGAAGATTCTTATGGTAAAATAAAGTTATATGCAAGGCCAAAAATCACATATAAAACCTCATGGGGGGGGGGTGGTTTAATAGAGAATTAAAGATTTTCATATTATTTCTAGGATTGATCTCTTTCTCTAATTTGATTTTCAGTAATAATACATTCGCTCTCTTCACTCCGACACTTTCCGCTTCCGTGGATCAAACGAATTTACAGATAAATGGAAACCAAGTAATAAATAGCACAAATAAAACCACAGAAATCCCACTAAACCTTACAGTAAATACAAATAACAAGACTGGTTATACGGCAACATTAAATTCGGAAACCGATGAAACGGCGCTAGTAAATAACGATTCTTCAAATGGTGCAAAAATCAATTCGATTAGCACGAATTTATCGTTAAGTAATTTACCTAACAATACTTGGGGATATAAGTTCGGTATGTCTTCAAACTATGCACCGATCCCAGCTCTGTCTACACCAGCACAAATTATTCAGACTGTAGGAAAGACCAATGGCGATGAATCGAACCAACTTAATATTGGCATGAAACTAACGAATAATCTGGAACCAGGGAATTATACAAACAAATTAATTTTATCTTTTGTTTCGAATCCATATACGCCAATAGCTATTATGACGTATGGCTCTAGTTTTTCTGGAAAATTATTATTTATCGAAACCTCAACCAATAAAATCGAGCACTTTAAGAAGAGCAATGTTGCGCCAGCTATCTCTATGAATGCCGTGAATGTTGAAGACGAAGAGTCTGATTATGAAATTAAACTTTGGTTAGATCCGACCAATAAAACAGCTTATTATTACACTGAACCAGAAAAAGTTTATTTAAATATGAATAGCAGCATGATGTTTTCAAGCATGTTTAGACTCACCTCTCTTGACCTCTCTAACTTTGATACCTCCAAGGTAACGAATATGGCCACTATGTTTTATGGCATGCGTAATCTCACTACCCTTGATCTCTCCAACTTCGACACCTCCAAGGTGACGGATATGGGCCGCATGTTTTGGGGCATGGACAAACTCACCACCCTCAATCTCTCCAACTTCGACACTTCACAAGTGACGAATATGTATGGTATGTTTTATGGCATGCGTAATCTCACTACCCTTGACCTCTCCAGCTTTGATACCTCCAAGGTAACAGATATGAGGGCTATGTTTGACGGCATGCATAGCCTCACCACGCTCAATCTCTCTAACTTCGATACCTCCAAGGTAACAGATATGCAAAATATGTTTTATGGCATATCTAATCTCACCTCTCTTAATCTTTCCAACTTCAACACTTCACAGGTGACGAATATGCGCGTTATGTTTTCTGGCATGTCTAACCTCACTACCATTGATCTCTCCAACTTCGATACCTCCCAGGTGACGGATATGAGCTATATGTTTAAGGGTATGTCTAGCCTCGCTACCCTTGATCTCTCTAATTTCAATACCTCTAAGGTGACGGATATGCGCGCTATGTTTTCTGGCATGTCTAGACTCACTGTCCTTGATCTCTCTAACTTCGATACCTCCAAGGTGACAAGTATGGACTTTATGTTTGCTCTCTATGATGAGGATATATCTAAAGATAAACTAGAAAGAATTTATGTAAATAATGATTTTAATACCACTAAACTTACAGATTTTTCAAGAATGTTTAAAAACCGTAAAAAGCTCCGAGGAGGGAATGGTTCTTATCTTACCAATCCTTCCACCGCCGATAAATCTTGGCTTCGCATAGATCGTCCAGGGGTACAAGGGCACTTTACGCGCAAATCTTAGTACCTGAATAAATTATTTGTACAGATACTTGGTTTTAATTTTAAAAAATGGTATCTGTATATTTTTTTATAAAACAAAAAAAGACATAAATGTCTTTTCTTAAAATGGTGATTCCGGCGGGGTTCGAACCCGCGATTTTCTGGATGAGAACCAGACGTCCTGGACCACTAGACGACGGAACCGTGAAATAATAATAACATTTTTCGGATATGGCTGCAATAGCTTAGATGGGTTATAGATTAATGTGCCATGAGAAATGATCGTTATATCTTAAAAGTGTAGCTATAGCGTAAGCTCGTAGCAATTTATGGAATTAGTCGCAATCGAAACTGGCGTCGTTCCATTCGCAGTCGTCGATCGGATCAAAAAGATGTGGGTCGGTATCGGAGTCGGTAGTGCGGTTACGTAGGCGGAATTCCTCGTCGGACATGTCGCCAAGGTCGTTTTCGTCGCCTTCGTCTTCGAGGTGATCGTCGTCGGATGGATCATTTTCTTCGTAATTTTGATAGTGGTCTGGCAAATCTTTTTGGAAGGCGCCAGAGTCCCAGGAATCGTTCGTAGTGTCTGGATTATCTCTTTCGGAAACCCAGTTCATTTTACTGTTTGGTTCCCCCGCGTTTTGATAAAATTTTGCCATAATCGACTCCTTTTCTACTATTATGTCAGAGGCATGAAGGCTTGTAAAGATATACTAAGCAAAACCCGTTCACCGAAGCTTGGGGGTGAACGGGCTATTTATAAATTGAAGTTTTTGTGGGCTTTATTTTGTGACTATTTTAGTCGTGGGAAATCGCGGTGTGGACGCGGTTTAGGCGAGCTAGGGTGCGATTTTTGCCAAGGACACGTAAAGTTTGATGTAGGGCTGGACTAAATGGCGCAAAGCTGACGGCGATACGGATGAGGCTGAAGTATTCGGCTGGTTTTTTGCCGGTGGCGGCAAGTAACTCATTAAGTTTCGCTTGAAGATTATCGTCGGTCCAAGCTTCTTCTTCTTCGACTTCGTTTAGCTTCTCAATAGTGAGTTTAAGTAGATCACGATATTCGGTTTCGGAAAGTTTCTTAAGGAATTTATTATTATAAATTAAATCAAGGTCGATGGTTGGCTCTTCGAAGAAGTAGGTGGTCATGGTACGGAGATCGGAAAGAGTTTTTAGACGATCATAGATGATACTGAGCACAGATTTTTTATACTCGTCAGTCTCTTGATCGGCGGATTCTGGCCAGAAATTGAGTGGTTTGAAAACTTGATAGCGAGAAAAATCTTCGGAACCAGAAGTGAGACAGGTTTTGGCATAGAGAGCATCAATTCCCTGTTCGTCGGCAATTTTGCGAATCCATTGACCGTTCATCCAAAGAATTTTAGTTTCATCGAAACGGGCACCGGAATTTTGAATGCGAGAAATTTCAAATTTTTCAATCATTTCATCGATTGAGTAAATTTCTTGTTCAGTACCGTCATTCCAACCGAGACAGGCGAGGTAATTTAGTATAGCTTCTGGGAGAAAACCATCATCACGATATTCGGTGACGGATTTGGCGCCATCGCGTTTGCCGAGTTTTTTATTGCCGGTAGGAGCGAGAATGTGTGGCATCGAGACGAAAAGATGGCGAGGAAGCTCTAGGGCGTCATAGAGGGCTAGATAATTCGGTGTACTAGAGAGATACTCGACACCACGGGTGATGTAGGTGATTTTCATTAAAGTGTCATCGACAATGTGGGCGAAATTATAGGTTGGAAGACCGTCTTTTTTAATCAGGATAATGTCATCGAGAACCTCTGGACCAGTTTGCATGTCGCCCATCACTTCGTCGTGCCACTCGTAATGCTTTGGGGTAGTTTTGAAACGAATTGGCAGACCTTCACGCCATTCTGGTGGGTTGGTTGGACGATGATTGCGGTAAAGATAAGGAATTTTTTGCTCGTTATCGAGTTTTTTATACTCTTCGATTTTTTCGGAAGGTGTATCATCAGCATAAGCTAGACCTTTTTCGAGTAGTTTTTTAGCCCAAGCTAAATAAATATTTTTGCGTTCGGTTTGATAATAAGGCTCGTCTGGACCGCCCACCATTGGACCTTCGTCCCAATTTAGCCCGAGCCATTTAAGGGTATCAAAAACTAGTTCGGCGGCACCTTCCACGAAACGACTTTGATCGGTGTCTTCAATACGCAAAATAAACTGACCGTGATTTTGTCTGGCGATCAGATATGGATAAATGGCACTGCGAACATTGCCGATGTGAATATAGCCGGTAGGGCTGGGTGCAAAACGAGTTCTAATTTCCTTATTCATAATGGCTTAATTATACCACTACTGATAAGAGAAGAAAAACTCAGCGTGGCGGCTGAGATTCTGGGTGGATTGAGTATTTGAGCTCTTGGTTAATAGTAGATTCTATTTGATTTGGATATTTTAGAGTGAGGTGATGATGTTTTTCAACTGTTTTTTACTGAGGCTACCAGAGGTGGTATTGAGCTTATATACCGTGCCGCCATTTACCCAAGCAGCGTTGGATTGATACATGTAAATCGTGAGGCCTTGTTCACGAATTGTATCATACTGTTCGCCCCAGGTTGGCTTGACGTAGTTATTTAATAAGGCATTGCTATCCCAAGGGAGTTTTTCTTGGTCAAGGGTGAAATGGGTCTTGTTTGGGCCAACAAATTCAAGAGTAAAAGTATTTTTCTGGAAAGAGGCACCGCTGGCAATAAAATCGCGTGGCACAAAAGACGGATAGGAGGCACCGTTTTGGGCGGCAGCGACCTTGGCGCTAATGTCTGGCATGCTAAATTTAAGAGTGGCATAGAGTACGCCCATGCAGCAAATCGAGCTAGCAACAGCAAAGATGAGATGTTTTTTAGAAACCTTTGGTTTCTTAATCATGATTGGAGCGGATTTTGGTTTCGTCTCCTCTTTCATAGCGGACATTAGGGCTTTAGAATTTTGACGAGCACGGTTCGTGAGTTTTTTGGCGGAGAAATGCGAGATAGTGTCAGCTTCACGGCGACGTTCGGCAAGAGACTGCAGAGGTGCGATTGTGGAGCGAGTTTTATGGGCGGTATTAGTAAGAGGCTTGGCGGTAGGGGCGGAAGTCGTGGTTAGCCTGGCTGCTGTAACAGCAGTACTCACTGGGCGAACTGGAGTTGGCATGGCTACTGGAATGGCTGGCGCAACTGGTGCAATCGGAGTCGTAAAGCTTATCGGGGTAGATGTTGGCTCTGAAATATTAAGGGGGCGTGGAATGGAAGCAGGAGTAGGCTTCGCGACTGGGGCTGGTGCAGAAAAATCAAGTGGTGAAGCGACTGGGGCTGGTGCAGAAATATCTAACGGAGCAGTGACTGGAGCTGGCGCAGAAAAATCTAACGGAGTAGAAATTTGGATGTGAGAAGTGGTAGGACGAGGCTTCGGGACGGAAGTGACTGGGGTGTTAGAAGTAGGACGCATGGTTGCATTATTTTTGAGCGATTCGCGAAGTGAATCAAAAGAAATGGTTATTTTTTTCGCGGTCGGGGCAGGAGCTGGTGTGGTGTATGAGGTTGGGGTGGATTGAGCTGACGCTACAGGGGTGGCTGGAGTGCGAATGTCTGAGGCGTCGGAAAATTCATCAGAATCATCAGAATCCTCAGAAAAGACAATTTTGCGAGGAGCTTTAACGAAGTGACGATTAAGAGTGCCAGAGTTTCTGACAGTAATATGGGTGGCACGACTCTGAACGCGCTGATTCGTTAAATTTCTTTCCATTTTTCCTCGCTTATTTTGTTTAATTATAATAATAATACTTATGCAAATCAATAGTGATTATGTTTGATTTTTTGATAGAGGTTGGTGTGTTATAATGTTGACAATATGGACTTTGATAAAGAAAAGCGAAATCAATTAATTCGCGTAGTTATAGTAGATGTAATTTCATTTATTGCCGTGATTTTCATGGTGTTTGTTTTGGTAGCGGTAGTAAAAGGTTGGCGATTAAATCGAAAACTAGAGTTTGAGCAATATGGTATGGTGCAGGTGGAGTCTTTACCTACAGGGGCTAAGGTGATAGCAGACGGTCGGGAAATTGCGGAGACGAATATTTCGAAACTACTTTCAGCTGGTGAGCATGAAATTGTTTTGAGAAAGGATGGTTATGATACCTGGAGTAAAAAAATTTCGATTACTTCTGGCAAACTTTTGCGTTTGAAATATCCACGTTTGTTTAAGCAATCGCGCGAGACGGAAGTTTTGGCGACGGAAAAAGATTTGAGCTTTTTTGAGACGGCGACGAATCACAGGGCGATTTTGTATGGTTTGAAAGAATCACCAAAATTTAAATATGTGACAAATCTGGAGGGTGATATTACGACTTCGGAATTTGATATAACGAGCGTTTCGAGTTTTGTGTCGAACGGTAAATTCACTGGCAGCTTGAAGAAAATTATTTGGAATGAAAATAGTGAAAAAGCAGTAGTGAATTTAGTTTCGGGCGAGGCCGCAGAATGGTTGCTGTTGAATTTTAAGGAAGCCGCGAAGAGTGTGAATTTAACTAAGACGATTGGTAGTTTTGTCGATAAAGACATTGAGAAATTAGCGCAAGAAAAGAAGCTGGAAGTTAAAGAAGCTGAGGATTTCACTAAGGCGGAGAAGGCGAAAAATAGTTATCTCATTTCGGAAGTGCAAATTTCAGACGGGCAGGCGACACGCTTGATGATGCTGATCGATGGGAAAATTCGTGAAGTAAACTTGAATGAGAAAATTATTTACGAAACGATGGTTTCGGACGTGGCGAAGTTTTCGATGTACGGTTCGGAACTAGCTTTTGTGAAGAAGCTGAATGCGGAGAAAAAATTCGTGATTGGCATTTATAAATTGAAAGATACAGGCGAAATTAAGATCGATGAAGTCGATGAAACGGTGGAATTGAGTCACATTTTTGTTAATCTAACCGAATTTTATGGTGAAAAATATCTCAATACGGTGATTGGGCAAAATCTCCGGGTTTATAATACGGAAGATTACCCAAATCATGACAGCGAAAATACTAGTTTGAATTTGGCCATGGAAAAAACTTTGGAGGCGGCGCCGTCAGAATTTTATACCTCCGCGAATGGTGAATTCTTTATGGGGGTGAGCGACAATAAGGTAATGTTGGTGAATTTGGAGTTGATGGAGCTTTTGCAATTCGAACATAATAATAATACGATCAGGCAATTGGATTATTATTTGATGTTTGATGTGGTAGATGGCAAGATGCAAGTTTATGATTTTGATCATGATAATCAGCGCACGATTTTGGAAAATGTAGCGAATGGTTTTGATGCGGTGATTAATCATAATAACCGTTACCTTTATTATGTGGGGGCGAGCGATAATGGCTTGCAGATTAAGCGTGATAAATTATTCTAAGATTAAGTAAAAATAGACCTGTAGGCAGGTCTATTTTTTATGATAAGAAGATTCGTGAACTTGAGGCTGAGATTTTTATGGAATGGGGCCTCTTTTTTGGTTTAACTAAACATAAATTAATGTTAAAAAATAGACCCGTGGTGGAGTCTATTTTTTGATTGGCCTTTAATGATTATTGGTGAGGAAGCCCCAGATTTTTTGAAAGAATGACTTTTCGTTGGCCGGCATTTTGGAGGAGGTATTATTCCCTGGTAAAGCGGTAGTAGAATCGGTAGAAGTTGGGGTACTAACGGCTTTTTCTTCGTAGGTTGGACTAACTTGTTCGGCGGTCACCAATAGGCGGTAACGGTCGGAGCCGAGTGGCGTACAAGTAATGAGAGTGAGAATTGGTTTACTGGTTGGGTAAACTAATGCGGCTACATCAGTTGGTTCGACGGTTTGTTTCTTTATAACTTTATAGGTGTAACGAACCGAATTGTAATTGACGTAGATAAGGTCATTATCCTGCAGACGTTCGAGGCCGGAGAAGATAAATTTGTATTGATTGTTACTATAAATATCACCGGCGGAGTGACCAGAAATTACAAGGTTGCCGACTTGACCTGGCAGTGCATCGGCGCCAGGAATTTTAAATTGAGCTACACCATGATTCATTGTGTTATCAATAGTGGCAGTGTCGTTGGCGATATTAAAGTGCGCTGGAACATCGACATTGAGTTTCGGAATAATGAGTTTTGGCTCGGCGGTCGGGGCGGCAGTAATAGTCGGATCAATGGCGGTGATTTCGGTGTCATTAGAATTTCCGGGAGCAATATAGGCCATAATCGGAGCGAAGATTAGGCGGTTATATTGCAAGAACAGGATGAAAAGTACGGTGAAAACTCCGGCGAAAATCGGGATGAACTTGCGATGTTTTTTAGAGAGCTGGAAGCTACTGCTGGCTTTTTTCTGAATACGCTCTTTTAGTGTAGCTTCGATGGTTTTAATATGAATTGATTCGAGTGAAGGGGGAGTTTCGGTAGTTTTGGCTTGGGTGTCTTCGGAAAATTTTTCGCTAGTTTCAGGATTTTTCGGTTTTGGGTTTTTGAGATTTTTGATTAGACGCTTTTGACTATCGAGAGCTAGTTGGCCGATTTGGTTGCGTTTTTCGTACTGATTATTTAGCTCAGTTTTTTCGGTCTCTACGTATGATTTGGCGGCTTTAGCATAATATTCACTGTAGTATTTTTGATAATAATTTTGCCAAGCGCTGTGATAATTTTGCCAATCCACTTTTTGATTCATATTGATTGGAGCTTGTTTGAGTGAACCAATTTCGCCGCCTGTAGGTTGAGTTTGATAATTGTATTGTGAGTTATTTTGCGCGTTATATTGTGTGTTGGGCTGTACGGCGTAAGTTTGATGAGTGGCCGCATAATTCCCTGTGGTGCTGCCTAAATTGGTTGGAGTTTGGCTGCTAAAATTTTGACTAATTGAACTTTGATTTTGATATGGATTGTAACGATTGGTGCCGGTTTGAATTTGATAAGTGTGGCGGAAAGGATTGCCCGTGGCAGGAGATTTTTGGGTGGCAAAATTTTGATAAACTGGACGATCGGTGGACTGTGCTTGACTAGATGCAGTGGATGATGATTGATTATATGTGGCGCTAGTGGAAGTTTGTGAATTTGAAGTTTTCGTAGAGGGGTGCTTAAAAGAATTTTTGGCGTAAGTTTCTGTAGTTTGAGTGAGGCCTTTTAGTTTTTTCTGTGCCTTGGAAATTAAATTAAACAAAGAGTTTTTCGACTGTTTGATGGCAGATGAGTTGGCGGAAGTGGCTGGTGAAGTGCTTGCGAGTTTTTGATTATATTCAGTAGAAGAAATCACGCGCGTAGGGGCAACGTTGGTTAGATTTTGGCTAGCAACAGAATTTTCACCTTGATGAAAGGCTTCCATGACTTTTTTTCGAGCGAGATCAGCGACGGTTTGACGTTGCTTATCCTCTGTAGATTGCCCACCAGTTACAGAATTCATAAAAATATTATAACAGAGTTATTGGAAATACTCTATAAATATGATAAAATTTCTCTATGGGCGAATGGCGGAATTGGTAGACGCGCCAGACTCAAAATCTAGTTCCAGCAATGGAGTGTGGGTTCGATTCCCACTTCGCCCACCAAATGTATTTTTCGGAATTACATTGGTTGTAGATGATATTAATAGGTCTTCTCTGTCTGAGATTGACCTTTTTTGATTGTTAATTTAGAGGCTTGAGAAGTTTTATTATGCAAACTCCTTTTCGGGGATGCACTTGTGTGAATGGTGTGTTTATATTTTATTGTCTTTGATAATAAAAAAGAGAGTGTCGCCAGCTCCATACGGTGCCTTGTTTCACTCTATGTCGCTATAATATCACAGCTCGTCTTTAAAGTCACACTAATCCATGGATTTAATGTGATTAAAGAGTAATAAAATAACGGTTAGTTTATTTTGATAGAAATTAGATTCAATCAACTAGACGATTAAGCACTTCTTTTTGATAGATCGGTTCTTTGTTGTGATTTTGATAACTATGGTCGGCGTTTTTTATTTCAATGACGGCTATTTTATTGCCGACAATTTTTTGGACTTCGGATGGCGCCGCAAAGCGATCATTTTCACCCTGTATAACCAGTTTTAAATTGTCTGAAATTGCGTTTTGCTTTACTTCGTTTGGAATATAGCCTAAGACAATGAGATCGATGGATTTGTCTGGGTATTTTGCAAAATAATAACTAGAGATAATTCCGCCGAGTGATTTGGCAATAATCGTGATACGGTTATAACCTTCTGCGTGAATAAAATCTATGACTTGTTTGAGAGCTGATACTTCTTCTAATAAATCGGGACCACTAGAGTTTTCTTCCCTACGTTCACAATATGGAAAATTAAAACATAACGCACTATTATTGGTCTTAGCGATTGTATCGAAAATGGCGGAGATAAAATCTGTCTCTACACCGACTGGCCCTCCACCATGGATGATTAGGTAAATATTTTTACTGTTATTCTTTTTATAATATTTATAGGTAAGTCCTTCCACTAGGTGCGCTCCGTTATTTAGTGTTATTACACATCAAAAGCTAAAAAGAATCAAGGGGTGGGTCGATTTTTAATTATTATTCTTTTTGTGCTAAAATAAGAGATAGATATTTTAAATTGCATAAAATAACAGAAAGATTTTTAGGTGAATAAACAAATAAAGAATATTATTTCGGTGGTAATTCTGATGGCTGGCTGTTTGGGCCTTTTTTTGTTTAGTAAACAGATCAAAATTGATAATCAAAATAACCCTGTGCGAAATTATGTGGGGCAATCAAAAGAAATTATTCAGAGTCAGCTAAATGAAAAAAACGAAGCGGTAAAAAAACTGAAGTCGGAGTTGGAACAAAATCCGGTGCGTGAGACGGAAGAAAAAATTCATGCACTAGAAGCCGAGATTTTGGATCTGGAAGAAGAAAAATATAAAGTTGAAAGTAATTTTTATAAGAATCTTCGAAGTGGAACGGACGCAAGAATTAATTTGGTGCTCAAGGGTATTTGTTTGATACTCATGTTGATGGTGGCGATTTGGCTAAAAACCAAGCAGAAAAATAGACACGAAAAAATGGATATGAAAATACCGAAAACACCAAAATTAAAAATGGAAATTCCGGAAAGAAAAGACAAAAGTGATAAAAAATAAGCAGAGTTTAGGTGGGGTTCAGGGACTTAGTCAGGAGGAAGTAAAAGAGCGTGTTAAAAAAGGCCAGGTGAATACTGCGGTTCAGGCGCCGACGAAAACCATTGGTGAAATTATTCGCAGTAATTCCCTGACCTACTTTAATTTTGTTTTTTTGTTTTTGGCGACTTTGCTATTTTTAGTACATGCTTATAAAGATATGAGTTTTTTGCCGTTGATTTTTATCAACTCCTTGATTGGTATTTTGCAGGAATTACGCGCGAAGCAAATTTTGGATAAACTAAGCGTGCTGAATACGCCAAAAATCAAAGTAGTGCGCGAGGCTAAGGAGCAAGAGATTTGGACGCATAAATTAGTATTAGATGACATTATTATTTTGGAGGCGGGGGCGCAGATTCCGGCAGATGCAGGGGTGGTTTCGGGTGAAATTCTGGTAAACGAGGCGCTACTAACTGGTGAGTCGGATGAAATTAAAAAGACTACTGGTGATGAATTGATGTCGGGAAGTTTTGTGGTCTCGGGTAAATGCTATGCAAGGTTAACTCGCGTGGGTGCAGAATCGTATATTTCACAACTAACCCTAAAAGCGAAGGCTATTAAAACCACTGAGCAATCGGAGATTTTAAAATCACTAAATAACTTTGTGAGACTAGCCGGAATTTTGATTATTCCGATCGGCTTATTGATGTTTGGTCAGCAATATCTTATTTATGCGACGCCGATAAAGATGAGTATTCAGGCGATGATTGCGGCGATAGTAGGGATGATCCCTGAGGGGCTATTCTTGCTTTCTTCCGTGACACTAGTGCTTTCGGCAGTGCGTTTGGCACAGAAAAAAGTTTTGGTGCATGATATGCATTGTATCGAAACTTTGGCGCGCGTGGACGTTTTGTGTGTGGATAAAACTGGTACAATTACGAACGATAAAATGAGTGTGAGCGGCGTTTATGGAATGACCGGATCTGAGATGAGGGGCGATCTTGATTTAGATTTTTGGCGGACGATGGTGGCGGAGGAAGTGGATAATGATACGATGAAAGCGCTGAAAAAGTTTGCCGAAGAGCGGGCTGTTAGGGGATCGAAATTCGATAAGGATTCCGTGCAACAAGTCATCGGTTTTTCTTCGAAACATAAATATAGTGGTGTGCAATTTAAAGATAAAACTTTTTTGATTGGTGCGCCGGAATTTGTCTTAAAAGAGGATCTAAAAAAATACGAAAAGACTATTCAGAAATTTACCAAGCAAGGGTATCGTGTCTTAATTTTTGGTGAAGTAACGAAGCAGAAAGACATTGAATTGCTTGCTTCGGGTGAGCGGGAGATTTCACCGATTAAGCCGATTAATATTGTGCTTTTGATGAATGAAATTCGCGAATCAGCGAAGCGTACTTTTGATTATTTTGCAAAACAAGGCGTGGAAGTAAAAGTGATCTCTGGAGATAACGCTGAGACCGTTTCAATTGTGGCGGAAAAAGCGGGGATTAAAAATGCGAAGAAATTTATCGATCTTTCGAGCTTGCCGGAGGGGTGTGATTTTGAAAAGATTGTACTAGAAAATACGGTTTTTGGACGCGTGAAACCAGAAGAAAAGCGTAAGATGGTGAAAATTTTACAGAAGGCGGGACATACCGTAGCGATGACCGGAGATGGGGTGAACGACATCTTAGCCTTAAAAGACGCGGATTGTTCGGTGGCGATGGCTTCAGGTTCTCAGGCGGCCTCGCAGGTGGCGCAATTGGTGTTACTCGATTCGGATTTTTCACGCATGCCGCAGATTGTAGATGAGGGGCGTCGAGTGGTGAATAACTTAGAGCGTTCAGGCTCGTTATTCTTAGTGAAAAATGTCTTTTCTTTTATTGTGGCACTGCTCTCGATTGGTTTTGGTTTTATGTATCCGCTTTTGCCGACCCAGGTTTCGTTGGTTACAATGTTTACGATTGGCGTGCCGAGTTTCTTCTTGGCGCAGATTCCGAATAAAGATTTGATTCGGGGAAATTTCATGATTAATATCTTAAAGAAAGCAATTCCAGCGGCGCTGACTAATGTGATAATTGTACTTGCGCTGATTAATTTAAGATTATGGTTGGGGCTCACGCGTGAGCAACTCGGTATGCTTTGCGTGCTAGGTTGGGAAGTGGTAGGAATCACTTATCTCGCGCGAATTTGTATACCGTATGACAATATTTGGAAAAAGCTAATTGTGGGAGGATGTACTTTCGGCATGTTATTCTGTATGATTTTCTTGCAAAGTTTATTTAGCGTGCATATTAATTTATCAATGATTGAATGGGCAATCTTTAGTGCGATTTTAATTATTACAGTGCCATTAATGATGGCAATCGAAAATATGTCGCGTTGGCTTTATCGAAACGTGATGATTAAGATTCTAAAGAATAAAATTATTGATAAGTTACCAGAAATCGAATAGTTAATTATTAATAAAACAGTTTATTAATAAAACCGGGGCGAATATCTTATAGGCTGTGACTTTTGGGATATTGAATGAGAATAAAAAAATATCAGCTACGAAGCTGATATTTTTTATTTGAAGTTTTGGGGCTTTAGTTTTTACCAGCCACCACCGCCACCACCGCCGCCACCGCCGCCGGAGAATCCACCGCCACTGGAGTAGCCAGAACCGCCACTGCTGCTACTGGTGGAATAAGTTGAGGACGAGCTTGAAATACTAGATGTGAAGCTACCAAAATCGGCATACGATAGAGCATACCAGGTTGGAATGGTGTAATCGGTGCCGAGTTCTTCATAATATTTGTCGAGATTTTGGATCCAGGTTTTTTCGAGACCAAAGAGTGCGGCATAAGGCAGGAGCTCTTCGTAAAGGTGGACAATTCCCTCTGGTGAAGTATCGACATCTTTGACGTTTTGAAGGAACTTAATGCGTTCGCTTTCGGCAAGATTAATGTAGTCTTTGAGGCCTTGCATATAGACTACAATATCGAGTCCAGCATTAGTAAAATCGTGATATTTTCTAGCAAAATGGTTATAAGTAGAAGCAGCAATGGAGGTACCGATGAAAATAGCGGCAGCTAAGATGAAAAGTTCTGGCTTATAAATATAGAAAGAGGTGATATGAATGGTTCGATCGGCGATGCGTAGGAGCCAAGAAAGGAGCTTCGGGAAGAATGGGAAGAATGAGGCGATACCAAAGAGCATACCGCCAAAAATGATAATAAAATGCACACCAATGATACTATCGAGAACGCCCATTATACCGGCTCTTTTATTGTCCTCGGTTAAACCTTTTTCGGCGATATCAAGCTTAATATTCGTGTCATAACTCATAATAAGTTGGTTGACCGAGTAAGAATTATTTTGTTTGAGCTTGAAGACTTCGCCGACTTCAGGCAGAGTAGAAGATTGGGCTAAGACACGAAGCATGGATTTTTCTTCGGAACTGAGATTGTCGGTATTTAGAATTTTGACTGACCAAGATTGTTTCTTATTGAAACCGAGAAAATTTTTTTCAATTGGATTTTTAATGATGCCAATTTTCTTATGGACGGCTAGACTAAGCACGGTGGCAGTCTTTTGATTAAGCGGAGTGAAGCTAAAGAAACCAGCTTGACCAACGGTGAGATCTTTTCGAGGTTGATATTGTGGCACACGAATTAAGCTCTTGTAATATTGGTGTTTTTCGCGAACATGTTTCTGATAGTTACGAATGATACTAAAAATCGTAAAGAAAGAGGAAATACCGATAGCAATACAGACTGCTACCGCAATGTAGTTATATTTCGGTGGACGAATCTTAAAAGTATCGGCTTTGATGGCAATGACGAAAGTCGCGCCTTCACCGGCTTTGAGATCGTTGGCGGAAAAAGTGATGGAATTTTTGGCTTTTTCGATTTGACATTTATCAGTATCATTGGAGCGATATGCACCAGAATAACAAATTGGGTTGCCAAAAATAGTACTAGCAATTTCATCGGAAAAATGAAGAGTGCCGGAAACTTGCTCGAAAGGCTGCTTCCAGTCGACACCATTAATATTCCAGTAGAGCTCTTGATAGGCGCCGGAGATTGAAGAATTTGCGACATCTTTGAAAGCGGAGACTACATTGTCGAAGCTATATTTAATCACGTAGGTTTGTTCGCCGGAGACATAAGCGTCAGCATCACCGATTTTGAGTTTAATATTAGAATCGGAAACGCTGGATTCAAATTTTTCTGATTGACCATTGCGAGTGATGGTGGCCTTAAAAGCGTATGGATCGTCAATAATTTGATTTCTGCCGGCTTGGTTGAAAATTGGGATTACGCGCACGATACCATGATTAGTGTTTTCGTGGGTAAAGTTTGCGACTAAGGTTTCGGTCACATCTAGTTTAGAATAGCCTTCGGCATCTTTGGTTAGCTCATAATCGGCATGAAATTTTTTGAAAGTAAAATCGTTAACGGCGGAATTTTCGCTGCTTGAGTTACTGCGTTTTTTACGTGCAAAAGTTGGTTCGGCAGGAACTAAAATAATAGTAAAAACTGATAGTAATAAAATAAACCTTAAAAAGAATTTCCTCATGGTTTAATTTTACCATAAAGCTAGAGGACTTCGCGTAGAGAACGTTTGATTACTAGAGAACTTCGCGCAGTGAACGTTTGATTACGTTGATGGAAGACTGCATGCGGATAGCTTCCATTTCGGTAAGTTCGGTATCGAGACGGCGCACGATTCCTTTACGACCAACAATGGTTGGAAAGCCAAAGAAGCAATCAGAAAAATTATCATAAGTAGAAACTGGCAATACGCGATTTTCGTCATTAAAAATGCAATTCACGATACGGGTGACACAGGCACCGATGCCATAATAAGTTGCGCCCTTTTTGTTGATAATTTCATAGGCCTGATTTTTGGTGTCAGTTTCGATATTTTTGAGCTCAGAAGCGGAAATTAAATCAGTGATTGGTTGACCACCGATATTAGCATTTGACCAGAGAGCAAATTCGCTGTCGCCATGTTCGCCCACTTGATAGGCGTGAACGGATTTTGGTGAAATGCCGAGACGATTAGCGACGTTATATTTTAGGCGGGCGGAATCGAGAACGGTGCCGGAGCCGATAACTTTGTGACTTGGAAAACCAGAATATTCCATGACGAGGTAGGATAAAACATCGACTGGGTTGGTCACCATGAGAAAAATACCTTGGAAGCCATTTTTTACGAGATTTTCGACAATTTCTTTGACGATTTTGGCGTTACGGGCGAGGAGTTCAGTACGAGTTTCTCCGCCTTTTTTCTGAGCGGCACCAGCGGTGATAATCACCAGGTCGGTATCTTTGCTGTCCTTTTCGTAGGAGCCAGCATGAATTTTCATGAAATTTGGTGAAACCGCTAAAGTGTCACGCAGGTCCATCGCCTCACCTTCGGCATCGGCTTGGTCTTGGTCGATAAGAACCAATTCATTGATGGCGTTATGGGAAGAAACCAAAGAAAAGCCAATGCTGGCACCAACGTTTCCTGTTCCAATAATCATTACTTTGTTCGACATAGTTTTTCCACCCTGAAATTAAAAATATTATAGAAATGCTTATGCTTATTTTAACATATTTTGCAATTAGATTCGACGAGTGTACCAGTTAACATTAGTGGTGATAAGATTTAGATTTGACGAATATCCCAGTTGATATTGGCAATGGGAGTCTTAAATTTGACGAACGTCCCAGTTAATACTAGCGGTAGCGACGTCGAGAAGGTTTTGCGGATTCCAGGTGGCAAGCGCGGCGATTTTGGCGGGAAGCATGCCGGTCCAGAGAGAAAGTGGAGTGAAATTAGTGTGATCAAGGCGAATGGTGTAGACTTCGCCAGCTTTGGCCATAATGATTTGGTCACTATGTAGCGTAATAAGAGTC
>JABZKC010000014.1 GCA_015257485.1 Nanosynbacter sp.
ACTCCACTCGAGGTCTATAGGTCTCAAGGTGTTGCACTTGAGGGGTTAGAGTAGGCACCCCTGATGGGCTGCTGAAGCCACCTAAAAATCGTCATTTGTGCTATAATGGAATAGTTATAAGCGGGAAGACGGCGGATAAGTTTTCTGAAACCTTCAAAGCACTTATCTGGTGTTTTCCCAGAAAGGAAAATATGGATATTATCAACCCTACTGGCAAGCAAACCTTTAGCTTGTCGAGAGATTTTTGTGGTAAGAAGCTCACGATTGAAGTCAATCGCGTCGGTTTTCGCACCACCAGCTCGGTTCTTGTCACCTACGGTGATACTGTGGTGCTTGGTTCGGTAGTCGTCAGTGAAAAACCGGTGGTGCAAGATTTCTTCCCGCTCTCGATCGATTACGAAGAAAAATTCTACGCATCTGGCAAAATCTCTAGCTCAAAGTTTATTAAGCGTGAAGGTAAGCCAGCCGACGAGGCTATTCTGGTCGGTCGTCTAATTGATCGCCCGATCCGCCCTCTCTTCCCGAAAGGCTATCGCCAAGAAGTTCAGGTGGTCACTACCGTACTTTCGATGGACCCAAATTTCCGTCCAGATATGGTCGCCATGGTCGCTGCTTCTTCTGCTCTTTTGAATGCCGGCGTACCTTTCGACGGTCCGATTGCTGGCGTACGTATCGGCCGTGTGAACGGTGAATTTAAGGCCTTCCTCAGCCCAGAAGAACGCGAAGCTTCTGATCTTGATCTCGTAGTCGCTGCGAAGGACGATAAGGTGATGATGGTGGAAGCTGGTGCGAACGAAGTTTCCGAATCTGTAATTATCGATGCTATGCGTTGGGCGGTTGAGATGGTACAGCCAGCTCTCGAACTTCAAAAAGCTTTGAAGGCCGAATTAAATGTCGTCGAAAAGCCATTTGAATTAGCCTTGCCGGACCCTGCCATTCAGGAAAAAGTTGATGCTTGGACTAAGGTTCACTTCGTCGGCGAAGATGGTAAACTTGGCACTAAGATTCGTGGTAATGTGCTTGAACGCAAGCGTGTCGCCGATGAACTCCGTGCCGAGATGGATGCCGAATTTGCTCTCGAGCTTGGTCAAGGTGAAACTGATGAAGAAAAAATCGCCGATTATGAAGCTAATCTGCAATCTGCCTATCATGATGCCTTTGAGTTAGCTATTCATCATGAGGTGCGCCGCGCTATCGTCGAAGAATCGGTTCGCCCAGATGGTCGTAAATTGGATGAAGTTCGTCCACTCAGTTCGCAGGTTGGTATTTTGCCACGCGTACACGGTTCCTCTCTCTTTACTCGCGGTCTGACTCAGGCCATGAACATTGTTACTCTCGCTCCACTTTCCTATTCTCAGCTTGTCGATACTATGGAAGTCACCGATGGTATTCGTCGCTACATGCATCACTATAATGCGCCAAGCTACACTGTTGGTGAAACTGGTCGTATCGGTGCTCCAGGGCGTCGTGAAATTGGCCACGGCTATCTAGCTGAGCGTGCACTTCTTCCAGTGCTTCCAGATAAGGAAGAATTCCCATACGCCATTCGTTCAGTTACCGAAATTATGTCTCAGAACGGTTCTACCTCTATGGCGGCCACTTGTTCTTCCTGTCTCGCACTTATGGATGCCGGCGTTCCGATTAAGCGTCCGGTCTCTGGTGTGGCCATGGGTTTGATGCTCGATGGTGAAACTCCACATGTCCTCACCGACCTTATGGATGCAGAAGATTTTGCTGGTGACATGGATTTCAAGGTCACTGGTACTGAGAATGGCATTACCGCCCTCCAAATGGATATGAAGGTGCACGGTCTGCCAGTTTCAATTCTCGAACAGGCCATTAGTCAATCTCATACTGGCCGCATGTTTATCTTGGAGCATTTGAAATCTATCCTTCCTGCTCCACGCGCCAAGCTTTCTGAATACGCACCACGTATTGAAAAGTTAATGGTTAAGCAAGATAAAATCGGCGCCGTCATCGGTAAGGGTGGTGAAATGATTAACAAAATCACCTCTGAAACTGGCGCGCAAGTCGATATTGATGATTCTGGCTTAATTACGGTTTCCGGTACCGATGCAGTTAAAATCGAACGTGCCGTCGAATGGATTAAATCACTCGTCGAAGAGCCAGAAGTTGGTAAAATCTACACCGGTAAAGTCGTCAATATTAAAGATTTCGGTGCCTTTGTCAATATCATGCCAGGCATCGATGGCATGCTACATATCTCCCAAATTTCTGACAAGCGTGTCGAAAAAGTCGAAGATGTCTTGAAATTGGGTGACGAGGTGAAGGTTCGCCTCGACGCTATCGACGATAAGGGTCGTCTCTCCCTTTCTATGAAGCATATCGAACAATAAGGAGAATAAATAAAAATAGCGCGGCTTGTCCGCGTTATTTTAATTTCAGCATAATCCTGTTGTAATTTTAGCTATTGGCTAGCTGGTCGAATTCTTCCAGAGATTTGATCATTACGTCGCGTGGCTTATTGCCATTGGCCGGACCAATCACTCCGATTTCTTCTAGCCAAATCGCGAGGCCGGAGACGAAGCCGTGACCCTTACCGAGGTAGGTTTGCAGCATTGCAGTGGAGAATTTACCCTTAGAGAGTGTAATCTCAATCGCCTTGCGCACTACTGGATCCGATGGATCATATTTACGCCCGAGTTCACCGAAGGAGCCACCATCCGAAGATCCCATGCCCTTAATCTGCACTGCCTGAGAAATCACCTCATTATTATATTCTGGTTGTCTCTGTTCGCGGAGGAAGTTGGCTAGCTTATTAATCTCATCATCGGAAGCAAAGGCACCCTGAATACGACGTGGTTTGCCCATCATCTCGGTGGTCAACATCAGCATATCACCGTTACCGAGCAGTTTTTCTGCTCCACTAGTTTCGAGCATCATACGTGAGTCGATACCGTTTAACACCTTGAAGGCAATACGGCCCGGAATGTTCGCCTTGATTAGACCGGTCACCACCTTTACTTCTGGACGCTGAGTCGCAAGTACTAAGTGTATACCTGCGGCACGACCCTTCTGGGCAATACGCACGATCAGCTGTTCGAGATCCTTGCCTGCCTGCATCATCAAGTCTGCCATCTCATCGATAATAATTACAATGTAAGGCATCTTATTATTCTGTGTAGCGTCTTCCGACTCGTCACCATTTTTCTTGGCTTCTTCCGCGCGCGCCTTCATTTTTTCGTTATAGTCTTCAATTTTCTTCACGCGTTCTTCCGCCAGACAAGCATAGCGACGCTCCATTTCATTCACTGCCCACTTCATCGCCGAAAGCGCTTTATCGGTCGCCGTAATAATTGGCGTTAAGAGATGTGGAATATCATTATATTGTGCCATTTCTACCTGCTTTGGGTCCACGATAATTAATTTCATGTCGCTTGGCGCATTACGATAAAGCAGGGAAGAAATCAAAATATTCGTCATCACCGACTTACCAGAACCGGTGGTACCAGCGATCAGAAGGTGAGGCATTTTCGCCAGGTTAGCAATAATTGTGTTGCCGGAAATGTCTTTACCTACGGCGAAACAAAGTGCGGCCTGTTCTTTTTTCCAGCGGTCACTTTCAAGAAGACTCCTTAGGCTTACGCTTTCTTTACGAACGTTCGGAATTTCTATACCGACTAGACGCGTACCTGGAATCGGCGCCTCAATACGCACACTCTCGGTAGCAAGGTTCAATGCCAACTCCTTATCACGTGCGGCAATTTTCGAAAGAATCACCCCCGCAGGTGGACGAATTGTGTATTGGGTCACCGAAGGACCGATGTTGGCACCCTCCACTTCCACGTCAATACCGAAATCCACGAAGGTGGACTTAATAATTACTGCATTCTGCTGAATATTGCCGCCATCTGGTGGAATATGCTTCTTAGAAAGAAATTCCACGCTTGGCATCTTCCAATCTGGGTCAGAAGCCGCAGTCAAAGCACGCTCCGGTTCTGGCTCCGCTGGTTTTTCTGCACTTGCTTTTTTTACTTCCAGCTTCGGGGTCTTCAGCTCTGCTGCCGACATTTCAATGCCGTTAGCTTTAATGCGAATTGGTGCATCGAGTGGCGCGACTTCGCGTTCGGCTTTTCGGGCTATCCGAGCATTCTCGGAATCTTCTGCCTTGCGACCGGTGCGGAAAAGATTCGCAAAATCCTTAAACACGGTCAACGGGGAAAGTTGAAGAATGAAAATTCCCGTAATGAAAATCAACACGATATAGATAAAGGCGGCCACCGACGGGTCAAGGAGCTGTGTGACCAGGTGATTTAGCGCGTCACCAATCACGCCACCGGTCAAATTTTTCGTGCCATAAGAAGGTAGGTCGAAAATCCCGGCCAGCCAGAGAATCATTAAGAAAGAAGTTACCCAAATCACGGTCGGTAGACGATTGTCTTCGGTGAGAAAAATTTTCACCGCCAGATAAACCAAGATTACTGGAATTGCATAGGTCGCATAGCCGACCACATAGAGTGAACCGCTATGAAAATCATTCAGTAGGTTGCCACCACTGCCGAACCAAGTCATAATCAAAACGACCGAAATCACAATCATTAACAGGGCCATTACTTGGCGCCAAAATCCCCCTGGTAGTTGATGGGTTGGAGCGGGGTCTTTTGCTCTACCTCTAGACGTCCGACGTCTTCCTCGTGTTTGTTTAGCCATAAACATATTATAGCATAATTATAGAGATAAAAATCAGTTAAAAATTAAAAATAGAGCGCCAAATTTTGACGCTCTAATTTTTTGAGATTTTAATGATTAAATCCTTACATTATTATTTGATCCATCAGAACAGACCAATGACTTTTTTGACGACCCATTTTTTTCATTATAATCATTAAGGTTGTGGATGATGGTTTTAAATTCTTCAGGTATTGTATTGCACCCTGGAGCGGCTTGACCTTCCATGCCTACTTTCCACTCTCCAGTGGCAATATTTAGATACCAATACGAATAATAGCCGCCAGCAGCTAATAATTTTTGCGCATCTTGATTATACCTATCTTTATATACACCCACAGCCAAAGGGCTCATGTGGGCAACTAGATATTTTCCATCTGTGGATGTAAAAATTTCTTGAAAGTAAGGTTCCCTCCAGGATTCGATTATGCGATGACCGTCTTGGTCTGGTTCACCGTTGAATGGATCCTTTGAATAGGTTGTTGATTTCATGATGTCGTATAGTTTTTCAATTTGAGCATCATAAATCATCGGCTTCACAATCTCTTTCATCGTCACATTATCTTGCTTTACATCAGTAATCTTGGTCTGTGTTGCTTCTTCATATTTGGCGATCGATTCGTTCGCAGATTTTACTTTCTCTTTCGATTCCACGAGTTCTTCATTCAGCTTCTTGTTATCCCTATTCTTTGAAGTATAGACATAGACTAAAGCACTACCTAAAGCTAAGGTAGTAATAGCAAAAAATATAGCCATAGCTTTTAATCCGCTATGACCCTGCGCCTTTGCTTCACTATGTACGGAACTTATCTCTGTATTATTCTCGAAATTAGTATCATTCATGATAACTTTTTCTCTCCTAAAAATTTATTAATAATAGTGAAATAAAAATTATAAAAAACATAATCCTTTCTAATTATGTTTATATATGACATCGTGAAAAATTACAATGATTTTTATTGTGGAAAACTCTGTATTTTTCTCTATTTTCATGCTATAATCTAGACATTATTAGCTCAGCAAGTAACTTAAGGTGTACTTGCTTTAACCAAAGGAGTGCAAAGTGAAACAGTATGAACTTACTGTCTTAATTCATCCTGATCTCGAGATGAATTTGACACCAGCCTTAGACAAAATTAAGAAACTCATTGAGTCTCACGACGGTAAAATCGTCAAAGAAGTCAATGAAGGTAAGAAGCGTTTGGCTTATCCTATCGAAAAAGAAGACTACGCAGTCTACTATGCTTTCGATTTGGAACTTCCAGCTCAGGCTCCAGCCAAGATTTCTTCTACTCTTAATATCACCGAGGAAGTCTTACGTTATCTCTTAGTCACCGTCGACGAACGCAAAGCTAAATTTGAAGCTAAGCGCAAAGCCCGTGCTGACAAAAAAGAGTCTAAAGACGAAGAATAATTAAATAATTAAGTGAGGTATATTTATGGCGCGGGGATTTAGTAAAGCAATCATTATCGGTAATGTGGTTCGCGATCCAGAAACTAGAGCTACCACTTCAGGTTCAGAGGTCACTAGCTTCTCAGTAGCAGTGAATTACAATTACGTAATGAACGGCGAAAAGAAAGAACAAGTTTCTTACATCGAAGTTTCTGCTTGGGGTAAACCAGGTAATGTGATTGCTCAATATGCAAAAAAAGGTACACCAATTATGGTCTCAGGCCGCTTGTCTCAACGTACTTATGAAGATAAGACCGGTGCCAAGCGTTCCGCCGTGGAAATTGTCATGGAAGACTTTAACCTACTCGGTAGCAGATCCCAAGAATCTACCACCAGTAATTACAGTCAGGCTATGCCAGATTCTATTCCGGATGATATTCCAGATGGCGAAATCGACCTCAGTGAAGTACCATTCTAATAATTAAAGCGAGAAAAGAGAGAAAAAATGAGAAGAATCAAGAACGATCCAAATCTTTATTTCGATTATAAAGATGTCAAAACTATGCAACGCTACATCGATGTTTACGGTCGTATCGAACCAATTGCTAAGACTGGTTTGTCTGCTAAGCAACAACGCCAATTGGCTGTCGCTGTTAAGCGTGCCCGTCATCTAGCCCTCCTACCATTTGTTTCAAATAACTAAAAAGGAGAATTATGTACGGACCTACCGATTTAAAGAAAAATACTCTAATTACTCTTGATGGTCAGCCATACAAGGTTATTGAATATTCTCAAAAAGTGATGGGACGTGGTGGCTCAATCGTCAACGTACGTGTCAAAAACTTAATCACTGGTGCTCTTATCCCTAAGACTTTTAAGGGTCAGGAAAAGATTGAACCAGCTGAGGTTACTACCAAGAAGGTGCAATATCTCTATCGTGATGAAGAGAAATTCTACTTCATGGACCCAACCACTTTTGAGCAATACGAATTGTCTTCCGATATGGTCGGCGATTCTAAAGATTTCATGAAAGACGGTGATGAGATGGAAATCCAATTCTACAATGGTACCGCCATCAACCTCACTCTTCCTAAGAATCTTTGGCTCGAAGTGACCTACACTGAGAATGCCGTTAAGGGTGATACTTCTACTTCTGTGATGAAGGATGCTACCCTCGAAACTGGCGTGGTGATCAAGGTTCCTGCCTTTATTAAGGAAGGTGATGTGGTTTCTGTGGATACTGAAACTTACGCTTACCGTGAACGTAAAAAATAATTAGATGAAAAAAGCGATAGAATCTAAAAAATCTGAAGTTTCATCAGATGTAGTTTCTCGAGCGGAGAATAAGCTTGCTGGGGCATCGCAAGCTTTTTCTTTTGATTTTCGAGATAAGACTGTGCTGGATATTGGTTCGAGTACCGGTGGTTTCACTGAGTATGCTTTGCGCCGTGGCGCAAAGCGAGTTTTTGCGGTCGAAAAGGGAACTAATCAGATGAAGGCGCCACTGCGCTTCGATCCGCGGATTACCCTTCTAGAGAAGACCGATATCTTTTTCGTTGACTTTACGCAGTTTGGTCCGCTCGATGTGGTGCTGGCTGATGTCTCGTTTGTTTCTCTGAAAAAAGTACTCGCTCATGTCAAGCTCCAGTCCGAAGTTCACTCGGCCGACTTTTTGATGATGTTAAAACCTCAGTTTGAAGCCAAATCCTTTCAGCTTAAAAACGGTATCGTGAAGAACGAAAAAATCCGTCGTGAAATTATTAAAGATTTTGAACTTTGGCTCAAACAAAATCACTTTAAGTTGGTGGACAAACGTGATAATTTTCTCGCCGGCAAAAACGGCAACGTCGAGCGCTTCTATTATTTGAAATTGGTTGAAAACTCTGTGTGTTCGCATTATAATCATAAGTAATATGAACCCAGAAAATTCAAATCTTTATCCACCAGAGGAAAGCTCAGCAGAAAATTTTACTCCAGTGGAAAAATCTACTGCAGCTGAAAATTTTACTTCATCGAAAAATTCTACCACAGACGAAAATTCTACCACCGCGGAAGATAACTACACTCCGTCAGTGCAGGAACTTGCTATGACTTCCGATATGACAGACGAAAAAATTAAAGTTAAATTAGACAAGAAAGTTATTGCCATCATCGTCTCTATTGCGGTGTTAATCGTTGCGGCGGCTGGCGTCGGTATTTGGGCAATTGCGAAATCGAAAGCCAATAATCATGATGGTGCTTCCGGATCCAACTCAGCGCAGCAGTCGAAAGACGGCTCCTCCACGGTGAAGAAAACTGAAGCTTCCGCTGATGATGGATTAATCGATCCAGATAAGGATGAAGCTTATATTAAGAAGAAGTCCGACTATACGGCAAATCCTGAGGAATATGTAAATAATTTCAATCTTGATATCTCTTCCCGGGAAGATTTTGAAAATTTTAAATACCTACTTTTCTCCGATGTAAATAATATCGAAGGAGAAAATTTTAAGGACAATGTCTTGCAGGATCCAGATGAAGCCGTGAAGCGCCTCGATGCCTTGGAAGAAAAGCTTGGTAGTGGTAATAAATCTCTGGAAAAACTCTTCACCCTCTATCGCGCCCATCTTTATCTAATCGCGAATAATCCAGATGTTGCGAAAATTTATCTCGATCAGGTGGATGAAAATTCGCTGACTAAGAATTTAAAGAAGTTCTACTATGAATTGGTCGCCAAATATTATGGTCTCGCCGAAGACTTCGATAAATCTCAGGAATATTACGATAAATCTAATTCCGCCGAATAAAATAAAAATACCCAGATTGCTCTGGGTATTTTTTTATGAAAGATTTTAGGTAATTGAATCTAAAGTAGGAAAAAGCCTAGCTTGCGCTAGGCCACTCCTTAGACTTTATTAATCACTGGAATTACGATAGGGGTATGTCCAGTCGCATCGAAGAGGATGCGGGTAATGTCTTCCTTTACTTCTTCCTTTAAGACCTTCACCTCTGGTTCGGTAGAGATCGACTTGTCCGTTTTTACGCGCAGATAGTGACGAATCTTGCCGATCAATTCCTCAGAATTATCGAGATAAATAAAGGCACGCGACACGATATCTGGCGTCTTAATCAGGCGACCAGTTTTCTTGCTAATAGTCAGCACGATCATGAAGATACCTTCGCGCGAGATGTGAATGCGGTCCTTCACCACGGCTTCATGCACCGGTTTATCGGCATCGTCGTAAAGTTTGTTACCGACTGAGATGCGACCATTTTTGCGGATAGTCTTGTTTGGTAGAAGTTCCACGATATCACCATCATCGGCTACTAGGATGCGGTCGTGTGGAATTCCTACTACATTTTCCGCCATTTCCGCGTTATGTTCCATCATGAAGAATTCACCGTGGTATGGTAAATAGTTCAAAGGCTGCAAACGCGTCACGAAATCGACATGATCTTCGTAATAGGCGTGACCCGAAAGGTGAAGTGGGCCGATATTGGTGAGGTGGGTTTTACCGTTTTGAATCACCTGTGCACCTTCACGAAGGAGGCCGTCCACGGTGTTCACCACGTGTGGTTCGTTACCAGGAATTGGGTTAGAAGAGAAGACGACAGTATCGCTAGCTTTAATCTTGATGAATTTGTGGGCGCCGGTCACCATGCGATTCAACACGGCGTTCAATTCACCTTGCGAGCCAGTACAGACAATCGTCACCTTATCATCAGGAAGTTTGATAATATCTTCCATCTTCATCACGGTATCTTTTGGCACCTTGATACACTTGGCACGGAGCGCCACTTCGATATTATTAATCATCGAGAAACCAGCAAAGGCCACCTTGCGACCACGTCGATAAGCTTGGTCCAAAATCATCCCGATACGGTTAATCTGAGAAGAGAAGCAGGAAATAATCACGCGGCCATTTGCGTAGTGATCCATCACCTTGCCGATATTGTCACCGACATCATATTCAGAATGTGGGTGGTGACCTGGGGAATCAATGTTGGTCGATTCGTTCAACATCAAAGAGATGCCTTCGTGCTTCACAATTTCATCGAGACGTTCAAGGTCGGATTGGCGGTCAATTGGGTTAGCTTCCGCGCGCCAGTCACCAGAGAGATAAATCACACCGTTCGGGGTACGAATCACCAGACCACAGTTGCCTGGAATCGAGTGTAGCATGTGAATAAATTCCACACTGAGATGCTCGGAAACTTGAATTTTTTCGTGCTTGAATGGGTCAACCACGTTGTAATTTAGTTCTGGCAAGTCATCGATTTCACTCATTTGGCGCTTAATCATCCCGATAGTAAAATCGGTCGCGTAAATTGGCGTGAGCGGGCCAAACTTTGGCAAAAGATGCTTACAGGCTCCGATGTGATCAAGGTGAGCGTGAGTAAAGAGAATGGCTTTCACCTTGCTGAGGTTATCCTCGAGGTATTTAATATCCGGAATCATGTAGTTCACGCCTGGGTAATCCTCCGAAGCGAACAGTACACCCATGTCAATTACGATCATTTCGTTTTTGTATTCGATCACGGTCATGTTCTTACCGATGCCGAATTCACCAACACCACCGATTGGAATCACGCGCACCGCTTCTGGGTCTGGACGAGCTGCCTTGAGTTGGGCGTTTGTCACTTGGGCACCGTTGTAGCCATTGAAACGAGATTTGTTTACCGGCACGCCGATGATGTGCTGGGTGGCCTGGGCGTTCACGTCTTGTGAAAGCATGCGCTGGTGGTGTACCATTTCGCCACGACGGGTCGAAACTGAAAGGTTCACTTTGCGAGAATCATTGTCGCTCGCTACAGAGTTATTTTCGGCGGCGTTGCCTTGGTTACCACGCTTTTTGTTGTTTTTATTCTGGCGGTTATTGCGAGATTTTTGGTTGTCGGAATTGTTTGAATTGTTTGCACCGTTTGTACCGTTTGCACCGTTTGCGCGGTCCGATTTTTTGCCACGAAAATCTTTGCCACCAGGTTTGAAATTGCTATTAAAATTACGTTTTTGCGCCTGTTCGAAGATTACCGCGGCGCCAGTTTCTACTGGCTTTTCCTCGGCTTTTTCGAAGTTAGTGCGGTTCTGATTTTCCTCAAAACGGCGCTTAATCTCTGGCAAACGCTCGGCCTGCATTCGCATCAACTTCGCACGACGCTCTTGTTCTTGTTTATTCATTTAATCCTTAAGTAGATAAGTTAATATTAAAATATTTTTGCACAAAAACCTCAGTGAGATTCGGGTTACAAGAAATATTAATTACCACTATTATAGCAAATGTGGGGAAGGATTTCAAGGATTGGGCGCTATAATGAAGTTATTATGGAATCCATCAAACTCAACGATTTACTTCAGCTCACTGAGGAGCAAATTGCAAATACAAAAATTCGCTTTATGACACCAAGTGAGCGTATTGGCTTTAATCCGAACCGGGATGCTGAAGATTTGGTCAAACAAGACGAAATTAATTTGCATGCCTCAGTCTATAATCGTGAGAAATCTGTTTCATTTAAGGAAGGCGTTATTGCGATTGGTTTTATTAGAATAGATATAGATAAAGATCTTTGGCTGATGACTGGTGTAGAGCATTAAGATCACGCAAAGGTGTCTATTTAATTACAGATAAAAACACCGGAAAACAGTATGTTGGTTCAGCTTATGGTGAGGATGGAATTTTAGGTCGTTGGAGTGTTTATTTGAAGAGTGGGTATGCCAAAAATGAAAAAGAAAATAATAAATATCCAAACAAAAAACTCAAGGAGTTAGTCAAAGAAAAAGGTTTGAAGTATTGACTATAGCCATTACCAAACGAAAATTGATACATTTAAGGTATGTGATTACTAGATTAGTAGACACAAAGATAATTTTAAGATTGATATTTTTTGGTACAAAATACTCGGCTATACGTGGTGGATGACTGACTCCTGAAACTCTCCTGGGTACATGGTTAGTTTTACTGGAGCCGAATGAATTAAAAAATAATGACAATGGAGAAAAAGAAGTAGAGTGTAATAAATCCTGTATAGCGTCTTTATTTATAAACACGCTATACAGGGAATAAGTATACCTGTATAGCGATTATTGACAGAAACACGCTATACAGGTACAATAGTTATATGAAGATGTATTTCTCCAATTCCGATTACCTAGCTTATTTCGATGGTTTTTTGAATAAACTTGACTTAACAGACGAAACAAATCTAGTGATAGAGACTCATCCGAAGTGGATTAACGTTCATCCTGCAATTTTAACATTAGCAGCGTCACTCGCCCTACAGGTCGGAGAAGATAACGTACAGATCCCAAATTTAACCGCATCTTCCGGATCATACCTTGATAGTATGGGGTTATTTAACTTTACTTCTCAAAAATCACCATATTTGATAAACAGGAAAGACCCTTCCGGTCGTTTTGTTCCATTAACCATAATTAAAACACCAGACGAACAGTCACGTTTTATCTCTGAAATGATTCCCCTACTCCATCTTCCACCAGATAAGGCAGATGCTATAAAATATGTTGTCGGAGAATTGATTAGAAACGTGTTGGAGCACTCCATGAGTAAAACTGGGGCAATAGTTGCCGCTCAATACTATAAGAAGTCCAATACTATTCGTATAGGAATATGCGACAACGGAATTGGGATCCGTCAGAGTCTAAGTAAATTTTGGCCAAATCACGCAGAAAATGATGTCAACGCCATTAAATGGGCATTAACTCCAGGAGTTTCTGGAACCACTACTAATGCGGGTGGAACCGGAGACAATGCCGGAGCCGGACTATTCTTCATTAAGTCAATTGTCAAAGTTACTAGAAATTACTTTATGATATACAGCGGGTCAGGCATATATAAACTTTTATTGCGAGACAAACGTTCCGAAAATCCTCGATTAACAATTAATCCAGAAGATGATCGCCATTCGGAAAGAGCTGATGCTCCATATCTTCACGGTACACTAGTCGCAATTGATTTAACATTAGATAATGACTTGGATGAATTTGATAAACTTTTAGCTAAAATACGCACTAGTTATGGAGATGCTATACGGCTACGACAAAAACGTCAATATAGGAGATTTAAGTTTGTATGATAATAAAGATGTTTAAATATATCGGTGATTATGGCGAAAACAAAGATATTGCTAGAAAAATTCGATTAGAAATTATTTTGCCGTGCCTTAAAAAAAAAGAAGATATAACGATTGATTTTGAGGGGGTAACTGGAGCCACGCAGTCATTTATCCACGCGTTACTTGCTGATCCAATTCGAAAATACTCGGAAATTGTTTTTGATAAAATAAACTTTAAGAACTGTACAGATAATGTAAAAGTTGTGATTGAGATCGTCGAGGAATATATGCAGGAAAGCATGTAGTCTAAGATTTTGATTAAACGCTATACCGCTTAAATGCAAGCGCAGTCCTAAAAAAGAAAGATTAGTATTCTGAGTAACGGATTCTTATTAAAACACAAAAGTTGTAGAGGTGTAAGGTGTACTATTATGATTGAACAAATACGCAAATGTCAAAAATGTAGTTTATGTTTTAATCAAAAGCCATTATTGGATTTAGAAAAAGACTGTCAAGTGTTTTGGGCGGGGCTTTCAGCTAAAAAAATAAAGTCGTATCAAGAAACCCCATTGTCATCAGAAACTAATACAGGAATGTTAATTCATAAAATAGAAAAATTATGTGAAAATGTTAGCTTTTATAAAACTAACTTGGTTAAATGTCTCCCATTGACGGAACAGAAAAAATTACGCTACCCAAATAGAAAGGAAATAAACTGTTGTTTCGAACATTTGGTTAATGAAATTAATACAATGTCTCCTAAAATTGTTTTTTTATTGGGGGAAAAAGTGTATTCATCGGTCGCGGAAAATCTCAAAATTGAGTTTGAGAAATGGGATGGATTTGAATATCACTATAAAGAATACAATGGTATATATTATGTGCCTATTCATCATCCTTCTTATATATATGTTTATAAAAGAAAATATATGGAAGCTTATATAAAGAGTGTAGAAAAAATAATAAAAAAATTATTACCATAGATATATTTACTATGACTTTACATGCGGCTCTGGCGGTATGCTTGTTCAGTCATTAAAATTTATTCAACAACATCAGGGTAATATCCATAATATTTCTATTTATGGGCAGGAGAAAAATCCTACGATCTGGAAGCTTGATGTGGCAGAAATAAATCGCGACGTGGCACATGGTCCGAAATATCAATCGTTCTAAATGGAGGAAATGATAAAAAGACTAAAATTGAAATATGCTCACAGATAAACCGTCAATATCTAGGTGATCTGCTGAAGCAGTTGGAAATGGATCTATCATTCAGAAGGCGAGAGGATCTTTTCGCTAATAATGGTGATCTTCTTTCAAAAATAACCCCACATCCGTAAGGTTATTTAAATAATTTCAAAACTGGTGAGCCGGGTGGGACTCGAACCCACGACACCAAGCTTAAGAGGCTCGTGCTCTAACCAGCTGAGCTACCGGCCCGACTCATTTATTATTTTATCATTTTTTGTGCAATTCGTCCAGTAGAAAAAATAAAAAATCGTCTCATGCCTCCACCTCTTCATTTTTCCCTCAAAATGTATTATAATGACCTCACTGCGAATTGTAGCATCATTTTTCTATACGTTCGTAGATGGAACATTTACATTTTTCAAAGGAGGGAAATATGGATCAAGGAATTATCTTAATGGCCGGATCACTTTGTAACACAATGGAGTACGTAGAGAAAATTTTTCTCGAACACAAAAACGTACTGAAGAGCATCGAATTTTATATCAACGGCTTCAATGTTAATCGCGAGAAAATAAATGGTATAACAGATGCCCGCTGGAAAAAAATTATTGAAAATCAGAGAAAGAAAGCCACAGTCAATGGTCAGGAAACCATTCTTGATCAAGATCAACTCTTCCGCTTGTCTGAACAAATCATTAGCGACATCAGCTACATCACGCTCACGACCGAGTCCTGCCAATTTTTCAAACGCCGCTGGATTGATACCGGCAATATTCGCCGGCTGAAGGACGTGATCGATTGCTACGACAAGAGCTGGAAGCGTTTTAACGGTATCTATTCGAGCATCAACTGCTTAATTCATCAACCGATGTTCCTGAGATACGTCAGGAGTACCGAGGCGCGTCGCCAAGAGTTCTGGGGGCTGATTAATGAGTTTTATACTCAAATCGAAAAGATTGACCATGTTTTGGTGGAGTCTTTTCAGAACGATCTTAAAAACAAGCGCATGCTGCTCGCCGAGCAAAGATATCAAGAATTTTTAAATTATGAAACCGATGGTAGCCTTATCGAGGATGCCGAAGAATTGCAAAAACAAGAGCTTGAAAATGAACAACTTTTCTCTGGCTGCAAGATCAAGTATATTCCACTTGGTCATATCACAGCTGTCTTCAAGGAAATTTCTAAACTTCCAGACTTAACTTCAAATTCTAACCTTAAGTACTTAACCGAAACGTTAATTGCCCTTTGAAAAAATATGGTACGCCGAGAATTTTCTCGGCGTATTTTTTATTCTATGATAAAATTAAAAAGAGGGAAATAAATAAATTTATTATATCTCTCCTCGTTTGCACCCGTACATAAAAATGTTCGGGTGTGGCACCCGTCGAAATAAAATAGATAAATCTATTTTATATCCCTTCGTTTGCACCCGTACCACCTACGGCGGTTCGTGTGCTGCGTTCATCGAAAGAAAGAATAAATTCTTTCTTTCTCCTCACTTGCACCCGTACATAAAAATGTTCGGGCGCGGCGTTCATCAGAATAAAATAGCAAGCTATTTTATTCTTCCTCACTTGCACCCGTAGCTCAGTGGATTAGAGCATCTGTCTTCGGAACAGAGGGTCGAGGGTTCGAATCCCCCCGGGTGTACCAAGCTAAATCGAGCCAGTCGGCTCTTTTTTCATTAAATTAGATAAAACACGCCATCAGGCTCCTTTTTATTTCCGTCCCACTCAGAAAATTTAGGTTATAATGAAAGTAATGAATGCAGAAAACCAAAATTTCGCCGATTACATTTCGCAAATCAGTAACAGTAATCTCACGGATTCCGATGGTACCACCTGCAATCTCGATGACGGCGAGCTCGCCTGTGGTGACGATTTTGCTGATAATGGTAATACTATTCAGGGCGGACCTTGTCAGGATCTCATGGAATATTTTAGCGACAAGCCATATTTGGATTAAAAGAAAATCATGTACATGTCAATCCTTCTCCAAAATTTCAAAAATCTCGCTCAGGTAAACTACTTCGCCCAGACGAATCACTTTGCACAGACTAGCTTTCTTGTCCAAATCAATTTCTTCGAGGCTGCCTTTTATTTTGTCATGGCCGTGGTGCTAATTTTCGGCATCACAGTTATTTTTGGTGCGCCATACGTCCCCAGTCTCAAATCCGAGCTCCGCAAAATGTTCAAGCATCTCTATAAGTTATCCAGCAAAGATTTTCTCATCGACCTCGGTTCTGGCGACGGTGTCGTTCTCAAGGTGGCTTCAGAGGATTTTGGTGCCCAGACGCTCGGCTATGAAATTCATCCAGTCCTCTCGCTACTTTCGCGACTCAGGCTACGTAAAATTCGTCATCTCGCCAAGGTTAAAACTCAAAATATTTACACCGCCGAATTCCCCGAGCAGACCACCGTGGTTTATGTTTTCGGTGATTCAAAAGATATCGCGAAGCTAGTCCAAAAAGTCCAATCCGAGGCCACTCGTTTGAATAAGTCGCTTTATCTCATCTCGAACGGCTTCGAAGTTCCAGGCCACAAAATAGTTAAAACTTATCGTACTTATTATCTATATCTCGTTCATCCGGAAAAGTCCCAGAAAAAATAACTTCAAAATCAAGCTCCTCACGCGACGCTCAGGGGGCGCAAAATCACCCCCCCGAAAAGCCACGAAAAGTCTAGCAGAATCCCAGAAGAAAATAACCTCACCAGAGGTTATTCTCTTATTTATTGTGCTTGCGCTTTTCGCTGTGCTTGTGATTGTTATTACGATTCAATTTAGAAATCACAATCTTTTTCTTTTTAACTGCCATATTTTCTCCATGCAGAATTAGTAAAATATTTTGTATATTATAGCATATTTTTAGAAAAAGAGACGCGAAACCTGAGTTACTCTTGTCAAGCAAGACAAATATATTGGTTCAGTTAAACAATTAAGAAAGACACCTAAAACAAAAAAGGAACAATCCT
>JABZKC010000031.1 GCA_015257485.1 Nanosynbacter sp.
ATTAAAGCGAATAATCAAAAAGAGCGAGATCGCATTCTGGATAAGGCAGGAGTTAGCTATCTTAATAGGCAAGATGCCAAAATCGTTAAGAAGGCAGATGGAACTACTCAGGTTTATCACGGTGGTCTCGGTTCTGGTGATGGTTTCGGTCATGGACACGTTGCGCTTGACCAGTCTGGGAACAAGACATATAGCCGTGATGCATTCGAAAAACATGGCAGTCAAAATTATGTTGATCAGAAAGAAAGCAAATGGACTAAGAAGGAGTGGGGTATTATTGGTGACGATCATGAAGTTACATTTGCTATTGGAATTAATGAGCGAGAAGGGCAAACCGTTATTGCAGATGGATTTCTAAGTAAGAGGGAATTTCATAGTCATCATAATCATTATGGAAAAAATGATAAAACCAGATTTCCAAATGAACCAGATTGGATTGAAGATAGTGAGAAACACAAAAATGATCATTACTATACTGGTCCAGGTCACTAATCTTATTGCTAAAATCGACCTTAATTGGTCGATTTTTTATATCCAGCTCTCACCATCAAGCTCTTCGATAAAGCCATCCATGAAATCTTTTGCTAGAATTTGTGTGGGTTCGTAATTTAAATTCTCTTGGTAAAGTGATTTTCTCTTCCAATCTAGCGCCACATAAAGTGACATAGTTAGACTACTTTCCTTCTCATCATCAACATCGGATGGTTCACCAAAATTTTCATCTACAAAATCAGCGTATTTGTCAATGATTGGCTTGAGCTTCTCTAATTCAGAAAGTTTGGAGATAGGACGCATCCTATCGATGATTTCGTGACCGTCTTCGATGACCTTATTAATTAATTTTGCTCTTTCTAAGTAATCCATACTATAAATATACACTAATTTTTATAAAATAACCTAATCAAAAAAATGGTATAATATATCTTATGAATAATACGCGCGATGATATTTTACACTTAGCCAAGCTGTCTAATTTGCAGCTCACCGATGCCGAAATTTCCGCTCTCCAGCAGGATGTTACCAATATCGTGGGCTATATCTCCCAGCTTGATGAATTAGACACCACTGGAGTCGAGCCAACCTATCAGGTCTTTGAAATGGAAAATGTTTGGCGTGCCGACGAAATCAAACCTCAGGATGCTACCAGGGAGCAACTTCTCGCACTCGCACCTGATCAAGCTCAAAATATGATTAAAGTACAGAAGGTTCTCTAATGAAAATTGCTGATTTACATACTTCCGCGGTTTCGCTCGTCAAGGAAGCCTTGGAGAAAGCCAAAAAATACGCTGACCACAATATCTTTATTTCGCTCAACGAAGAAGAGGCTTTGAAAAAAGCCGCTGAAATCGACCAAAAAATCCAAAATGGTGAAAAGGTTGGTCGTCTCGCTGGTGTGCCTTACGCTTTGAAGGACAACTTCCTCAGTAAGCAGGGAAACACCACTGCTGCCTCGAAAATTCTCTCGAATCTCCATTCACCGATTGATTCTACTACCGTCGCCAAGCTCGAAGCTGAAGGTGCGATTATGATTGGTCGCACTAACCTCGATGCTTTTGCTCACGGCTCTTCCACCGAAAACTCTTACTTTGGTCCTACCCATAACGCCAAGGATTTTGAGCGTGTCGCGGGTGGTTCCTCTGGTGGTTCCGCCGCCGCCGTTGCTCTCGATATTGTGCCTTTTGCTACTGGTACCGATACTGGTGGTTCGATTCGTCAGCCAGCTTCCTTTAACGGCGTCTATGGTCTGAAGCCAACTTACGGCACAATTTCGCGCTATGGTGTGGTAGCCATGGCTTCCAGCACCGATGTAATTGGCTTCTTTACTCAAAATCCGGAAGATTTGGATCTCCTGATGTCGATTACTAGTGGTCAGGATGAAAAAGATCTCACTTCCTTGCCGGATTATTACAATGAAACTACCGTCGAAGCTGGTACGAAGAAACGTACCGGCGTAATTAAAGATTTTGATAACGAAAACGTAGCCCCAGAAATTCGTGAAGGCCTCAAAACTCAGATCGAAAAACTGAAAGCCGAGGGTCATAAAATTGTCGAACTTTCGATGCCGGTTTTGAAGTACGCTCTCGCCGTCTACTATGTCGTGGTACCAGCTGAGGTTGCTTCCAATCTCTCGCGCTATGACGGTATTCGCTACGGCTATCGCAGCTCTGAGGCAAAAAGCATCGAAGAAGTTTTTGGCCTTAGTCGCAACGATGGTTTTATGCCAGAAAACAAACGCCGCATCATGATCGGAAACTTCGTTCTAAGTAGTGGCTTTTATGATGCCTACTATCTCAAAGCCCAAAAAGTTCGCACCCTCATTATCAAGGCTTATGAAGAGGCTTTTGAAAAATGTGATTATATTCTCACGCCAGTTTCACCGTCTCCGGCTTTCAAATTAGGTGAAAAAATCAATGATCCAGTCGCCATGTATCTTGAAGATGTCATGAGTGTGCCTATTAATCTCGCCGGCTTACCAAGTTTGGCCATTCCAATCAATCGTGACGAGGATGAACTTCCAGTCGGCTTGCAATTAATCGGCCCACGTCGTAGTGACCGTAATCTCTTACAGTTTGCTAAGGAGAACTTCGCATGAATTCGCCCGTCTTTATTCTCTTAATCGCTGTACTAGCTGTGGGGATTTTGGTTTTCATTTCAATTTCTCAGCTCGGCAACCGTACCCATACTTTCGATAAGGAAGATTACCAAGCCAACTTCCTCAAGATTGAAAATAATCTCTCGCGCGATAATCCCTTGAGTTTTAATTATGCCCTAATTGAGGCCGACAAACTACTCGATAAGGCCATGATGGAGCTTGGCGCCCCTGGTAAAACTATGGGCGACCGCCTCAAAGCTTCCGGCCATCGTTTTACGGAGTTGAATTCCGTTTGGTATGTCCATAAGAAACGCAATCAAATCGCTCACGAGCAAAATTTCCAACTCGATTATAATCAAAGTCGTCGTGCCCTGGAGACTTATAAACAAGCATTAAAAGATTTAGGAGCTATCTAATGTCAGAAAATTCAGCTTACGA
>JABZKC010000015.1 GCA_015257485.1 Nanosynbacter sp.
CCTCGTTAACAGTTTTGAAAAACTTTTTCTCTCCCAAGATACTTTCTTCAAAATCGCGATACTGATTTTTTCACTGGTATTATCCCATTTATTCTCTGAAGTATAACCATCTTATACCCTGAAACCGACGCCTTCACTGTCGGTTTTTTGTTGTCTCCCTCGAATTTCAAACTAGTGTATAATTATATTTAATGACCCAGCAGACAATCATTAAAATCGAAAGCCTTGAAAAAAGCTTCGGTAAAACTAAAGCCGTTCGTAAGATTAATTTAGAAGTTTATGAAGGCAGCCTCTTCGCCTTCCTCGGCATTAATGGTGCTGGTAAATCTACCACCATCTCCATGATGTATGGTGGCCTGAAAATTGACTCCGGTCGTATCACTATTTGTGGTCAAGATGTTGCCACTCATCTTGATAAAATTAAAAATCAAATTGGTGTAGTTTTTCAAGATTCCATTCTCGATAAGACTCTCACGGTTTATGAAAATCTCAAATATCGAGCTGGCTTTTATGGTATTTTTGGTCAGGAATTTAAAGCGCGTTATCAGGAATTAGAAAAACTTTTTGATCTTGCGGAGATCAAGAATCAGAAAATCCAAAAACTTTCTGGTGGCCAAAAACGTCGTGTCGATATTGCACGTGCTATCATTCATCAACCAAAAATTCTCATTCTCGATGAGCCGACCACTGGTCTTGATCCGGGAACTCGTAGTAAAGTTTGGCGTATTATTTCCAAACTTCGTGAAGATTTTAAAATGACAATTTTCCTCACCACGCACTACATGGAGGAGGCCGCTGACGCGGACTATGTTACGATTTTAGACAAGGGAAGTATTATTGCTGAAGGCACACCTCTGGAACTAAAAACTCAATACGCCACCGATATTTTGCATCTCTATGGTGTGGAAGAAGCGGATGTTAAAAAACTTAAATTACCTTATCAAAAAATCCACAAAGATTTTCAAATCAAAGTTAAAAATTCAGCAGTTGTTACTAAACTGATTACAAAATACCCAGAACTCTTTCAAGATTTTGAATTAATTAAAAGTACACTGGATGATGTCTTTCTCGCAGTTACGAAAAGTAAGCCAGGTACTGATATTTCGGAATTAAAAAATAGCAAAACAAAAGCGGAGTAAATCATGAAAAAATTCTTCAACCTCACGGCTCGCAATGTCAAAGTTTTCTTCAGTGATAAGTCGATGTTTTTCGCTTCACTAATTACGCCAATGATTCTACTAATCCTCTATATTACTTTTCTTGGTCGCATTTTCCACAATAGCCTTGATCAAGACGCCTTAGGGGTCGCACTCCCAGAAGACATAATCAACGCTGTAGTGAACGGTCAAATTCTCGCCTGTCTTCTCGCAGTCTGTAGCATGACGGTGGCTTTTTCCTCGAATCTTTTGATGGTTAACGATAAGATTACTGGTAGTATGAAAGATATCGATGTTTCTCCAGTTAAAAGTCACACCAAGAGTCTGGCTTATTTCGCCGCCACTTTTATTTCTACTATTATCATTAATCTCGTGGCGCTCATTCTTTGCTTACTTTATATTCGCATCCAAAATTGTTGGTACTACGAATTGAAGGATGTTCTGCTATTATTCGGCGACGTAGTGCTGCTTTCTTTCTTTGGTACTGCACTCGCTTCTGTGGTAAATTTTGGCCTCAAAACTCAAGGTCAACTCAGTGCCGTAGCCAATATCGTGAGTGCCGGCTACGGTTTTATTTGTGGTGCCTATATGCCGATTTCTAATTTCTCCGCCCTACTCCGTGATAGTATTATGTTTCTACCAAGTACCTATTTTATGTCGCTAATTAAAAACCATGCCCTCACTGCGCCATTCCAAGAAATGGCTAAGACCGAAATTCCAGCTCAAGCTATCGATGCTAACAAGATCGCCCTCGACTATAAAATCTCCTTTTTCTCCCACGAAGTTCCACTTAATATGATGTATCTCATCGCCATAACTTCAATTATTGGATTGGTTATTATCTTTGTCTTGCAGAACAAACTCAAAAAACAAGATTAGAATAACCACTACTTGTTTTGTCAAAAAAGCATATTCTTTATGCTAAAATAAAACTATGAACGGCCAAGAATCACACGCAAAACCTCATGGGGGGGGGTGGTTTAATAGAGAATTAAAAAATTTCGTATTATTTCTAAGTTTAATCTCTTTTTCTAATTTAATTTTCAGTAATAATACATTCGCTTCATACACTCCGACACTTTCAGCTTCAGTGGATAATACTGCAGCTTCAGTCAACGGGAATCAAGTGATAAATAGCGCGCATAAAACCACAGAAATCCCCTTAAGCCTTACGGTAAATACAAATAACAAGACTGGTTATACGGCAACTCTAAATTCAGAAACCGATGAAACCGCGCTAGTGAATAACGATTCTACGAATGGTGCGAAAATCAATTCAATTTCTTCCATTGGACCATTGGGAGGTTTTTCTAATAATACTTGGGGTTATAAGTTTGGGGCGTCTTCAAACTACGCGCCGATTCCGGCTCTTTCTACTCCAGCACAAATTTTACAGACTGCCGGAAAGACCAATGGCAATGAATCAAGTCAGCTAAATATTGGCATGAAACTAAGTGACAATCTTGAAAGTGGCAGATATACGAATAAGCTCATATTTTCTATACTAACCAATAATTACGACCCTATCGCCATCATGACGGAGGGCCCTGATTTTAATGAAAAACTAAAAGCCTTAGAAACCGCGACAAATAAAATCGAGCACTTTAAGAAGAGTACCGTAACGCCAGCTGCTTCTATGAATACGACAAATATTGAAGATGAAGCATCTGACTATGAAATTAAACTTTGGTTTAACCCTACAGATAAAACAGCCTATTATTATGCTGAGCCAGAAAAGATTTATTTGAATGAAGATAGTAACAGGATGTTTCGTGATCTGTCTAACTTGATTAGCCTTGATGTATCGAGCTTCGACACTTCCAAGGCGACAAATATGGAGACTATGTTTTCTAGAATGTCTAATCTTACCACTCTTAATCTCTCTAACTTCGATACCTCCAAGGTGACGAGTATGATTGGTATGTTCTTTGACACGCATGAACTCACTTCACTTAATGTCTCTAACTTCGATACCTCCAATGTGACGGATATGAGTAGAATGTTTGGTGCCCTATCTAGTCTCACTTCACTTAATGTCTCTAACTTCGATACCTCCCAGGTGACGAATATGAGCTATATGTTTGATAACGTGTCTAATCTCCTCACACTCAATGTCTCCAATTTTGATACTTCTAAGGTGACGAATATGAGCAATATGTTTTCTAGAATGTCTAATCTTACCACTCTTAATCTCTCTAACTTCGATACCTCCCAGGTGACAGATATGAATGGTATGTTTGCGGGCATGTCTCTCACTAGCCTTAATCTTTCTAACTTTGATACTTCTAAGGTGACGAATATGAGCTATATGTTTTCTGGCATGTTTAATCTCCCCACGCTCAATGTCTCCAATTTTGATACTTCTAAGGTGACGAATATGAGATATATGTTTTCTAATATGCGCAATCTTACTTCGCTTGATCTCTCCAACTTCAATACCTCGAAGGTGACGAACATGGACGAGATGTTTTCTAATATGTTTAATCTTACTTCGCTTGATCTCTCCAACTTCAATACCTCGAAGGTGACGAGTATGTACTTTATGTTTTATGGCATGCATAGTCTCACTACCCTTGATCTCTCCAACTTCGATACCTCCAATGTGTGGGATATGTGCAATATGTTTCTTCTTGCAGATGAAGATAAACTTAATGATAAGCTAGAAACAATTTATGTAAATAATGATTTTAATACAGTTGACTCTTTACGGACTTGCCAAATGTTTAAAAACCGCAAGAAGCTGCGAGGGGGAAATGGCTCATATCTTACCGATCCTTCTACGGCGAATAAAACCTGGCTCCGTATCGATGACCCAGCTCATGGCCGTCCAGGTTATTTTACGAGGATGCCATAATTTAGTAGTTTCCGTATATTAAATATTACATTAGCCTGTTTTTATGATTTTTAAAAAAATGTCGTCTTGCCTTTTGAGGACATAGGCTTGGGCAAGCGCCCTTGAGCGGTCCGATAAAAGGCATGCGACATTCTTACGCGTTCTCTTACTTAATTTAGGATTATTTGTTATAATTATTTATTCAGAAGGAATAAACATGCTAAAATCTATCAAATATTTAAAACCTTATTTTTGGCAATGCCTTTTAATTGTCTTAGGTGTTGCACTCCAAGTTTATACTGCTCTTGAACTTCCAGCCCTCAGTTCAGATCTTATGAATAAAGGCGTAGCCGAATCTAATATGAGCTTTATTTTTCAAACCGGTCTTCTCATGCTCGGTATTACCGCACTGGGTTCACTTGGTAGTATCGTTTCATCTTATTTTTCCGCCAAGGTGAGTAGTCGTGTCTCCATGGATATGCGTAAGAGTATTTTTGCTAAAGTAATGTCACTCTCCTTTGCTGATATTGAAAAATTTTCTACCGCCTCGCTCATTACTCGTACTACCAACGATATTTCGACCGTCCAACGCACTCTGATTATGAGTCTCACCATGATGGTGCGTGTACCGTTTATGGCAATCGGGGCGATTATTCAGGCTTTCCGCACTGCACCGAATATGACTTGGATTATTGCTGTATCTGTCGCTATCCTCTTTATCCAGGCGGCGATTTTAATCAGTCTTGCCATTCCAAAATTTAAGGTTTACCAAAAAATCTTGGATAAAATTAACTCCATTACGCGTGAAAATCTCACCGGGATCAAGGTGATTCGTGCGCTTAATAAGCAAAAATACGAAGAAAATAAATTTGAGTATAGTAATGAAAAATTAAAGACTACCGATATTTATATTTCCAAGGTCATGGCTTTTCAACAGCCAGTAGTGAATCTAGTCTTTAATCTTTCCGCGGTTCTCATTCTTTACGTCGGTGTTTCTAGTTTACGCACCGATATGAGCTATCTCGGTCGCATGCTTGCTTTCGCACAATATTCTGCGCAGGTTCTCATGTCCTTCCTCTTCTTAACTTTTCTCTTTGTCATGATCCCTCGTGGCAATGTTTCAAGTAAGCGTATTTCTGAGGTACTTGAAACTAAGGGTCAAATCACTTTCAAGAATCAAATGACTGAAACGTCTAGCGAGGTTCCTTCTGTGGAATTTAAGCATGTAACTTTTTCCTATGGCGAAAAATCCGAAGCCATTATCGAGGATATTTCTTTTGTGGCTAAGGCTGGGCAAACTACCGCCTTCATTGGTTCCACTGGCTCCGGTAAGTCTACCTTAATTAATCTCGTGCCACGTTTCTTCGACGCCACCGAGGGTGAGGTTTTAATTAATAATCTCAACATCAAGGAATATACCGAAAATGCCCTCATGGATAAAATCGGTTACGTTCCGCAGCGTGGTTATCTCTTCACTGGCACCGTGCGCAGCAACATTCTTTATGGTGTCGAAAATCTTAAAAAATCTGAACTTGATGCGCGTATGCGTCATGCTGCTAAAATTGCTCAAGCTGAGGAATTTGTCACCAAACTAAAAGATCAGTATGATGCGCCAATTTCCCAGGGTGGTACCAATGTTTCCGGTGGTCAAAGGCAACGTCTCGCCATCGCTCGTGCTCTGGCTAAGCAACCTGAAATTTTGATTTTCGATGATGCTTTTTCGGCTCTTGATATGAAAACTGATAAGAAGCTCCGAGAAGATTTGAAGTCGGAAATTCAGGATACTGTCGTGCTGATTGTGGCGCAACGTATTAGTACCATTAAAGAAGCTGAGCAAATTATCGTTCTCGATCGGGGCAAGATGGTAGGGAAAGGGACGCATTTGGAGCTCTTGAAAAAATGTAAAGTCTATCAAGAAATCGCGAAGTCTCAATTCTCAGAAGAAGAATTTGCTGAGGAAATGCGTCAGGCTAAGGAGGGAAAATAATATGTCAAAAAATTCAAAAAGCACTCAAAAGAAAACCACTCGAGCCTCTAAACAGACCATCAAGCGCTTCCTCGCTTCTGTCAAAAAATACCGTTTTGGCTTGCTCAGCTCGGCACTGCTAGCCCTCATGTCGGCTGGGCTTGTAGTGGCTGGTCCATATCTTTTGGGCCTCATTACTACTGAAGCTTTTGATGCTTTGCGTGCTGGTCAGGAAATTAATTTCACTCGTATCAGCTCACTACTTTTAACCCTAGTCGGTCTCTACCTTATCTCTGCTATTGTGAATTATGTTAATGGCTATGTTGCCGCAGTTATTTCAGCTAAATATGCTAAAGAAATAAAGCGCCAAATCCTAGCTAAGTTTTCGCGTTTACCGATGTCCTATTTTGATAAAACTCAGAATGGTGACACTATGTCGATTATGACTAATGATGTGGAAACTATCTCTTTTTCACTTGCGCAAACCATCTCTCAGGTCATTACTAATCTCACTCTTCTTATCGGCTATCTTGGTATGATGATTTATATTTCTATCCCCATGTCGGTCGTTTCTGTAATTGTAGTGCCAATCTCCATGCTAGCTGTTTCTAAAGTTGTAAAGAAGGGTTCAGAATATTATAAAAAGCAACGCAAAACTTTCGGTAAATTAAACTCTGAAATCGAAGAAAATTATGGCGGACAGCTCATCGTCAAGGCTAATAATCATGCCGAAAAATCCAAACAAGATTTTGCCACCGTCAATGAAAAACTTTATCAGGAAACTTTTAAGGGTGAATTTTATGGCTCACTCACCTACCCTATCACCCACCTTTTCCTCGATTTGGCTTTTGTTGGAATTTGTCTGCTCGGTGGCTATTATGCTCTAATTGGTGCTCTTACGGTCGGTAGTATCTTGGCTTTCTTACAATATGTTAGTCGTTTCACTCAGCCAATCGCCGATACTGCACAGCTCTCCTCTACTATTCAGCAAACTTTGGCCGCCGCGGATCGTGTTTTTAACTTCCTTGAAGAGTCAGAAGAAGCCGCCGAAGATTTTACTAGTCAATTTAAGTCGATTATTAAAGATGGCAAATTCCGTGGTGAAGTTGAATTCTCGCATGTCAATTTTAGTTACGACGGCGTGAATCCAATTATTAAAGATTTTTCTATTAAAATTGAGCCAGGCATGCAGGTAGCTATCGTTGGGCCGACCGGTGCCGGTAAGACTACTATCGTTAGTCTTCTCATGCGTTTTTATGATATTCAGAGCGGTGAAATTAAAATTGATGGCGTCTCGACTAAACAAATGAAGCGCAGTGAAGTGCGCAGTCTCTTCGGTATGGTACTTCAGGATACTTGGCTGTTTTCCGGCACTATTTTAGAAAATCTTAAATACGGTGCCTCTAACGTTACTTTCGAGCAGGTCGAAGCCGCTGCTAAAATGACTGGAGTTGACCACTTTATCAAGTCTCTACCAGATGGTTACGAAACTAAGATTTCTGAGGATTCTGATAATATTTCCGCCGGTGAAAAACAGCTCCTTACTATCACCCGGGCGATTATCACTAATCCGAAAATGATGATTCTCGATGAGGCTACTTCCAATGTCGATACGCGTACCGAGCAAATTATTCAACGTGCTTTCGACAAGCTCACCGAAGGGCGTACCTCTTTCGTCATTGCGCATCGCCTTTCCACTATTCGTAATGCCGATATTATCCTCGTGATGAAAGAAGGGAATATTGTCGAACATGGTAACCATGACGAGCTTATGAAGCTAGATGGTTTCTATGCTGAGCTTTATAATTCCCAATTTTCCGAAGAAGCAGAGTAATATGACTAAGATTAATCTCACGAAACTGCTAACTTCGACCGATATATCACCTGAGTTTCGTGAGTTTTTTCAGGTTGAAATTGCCGCCGGAAGGTTCGATTCTTTGCTAGATTTTTTTAATTCATCTACGTCCAGCCATCAAGAAATTTATCCCGCCCCTGCACGAATTTTTCGGGTTTTCCAGTTACCTCTCGAAAAAATCAAGGTAGTGATTCTTGGCCAAGATCCCTATCATACACCGGGCGTGGCAGATGGTTTGGCCTTCTCGGTTCAAACCACTAAGCTCGCTCCCAGTCTCCGAAATATTTTAAAAGAAGTAGAATCTGACATTGGTCAAACCATTATTCAAAACGGCGACCTCACGCCATGGCTCGAACAAGGAGTCTTTCTCCTCAATAATGTTTTAACCGTCGAAAAAGGTCATGCTGGCTCACATCGTCAAATCGGTTGGGAGCAAATTACCGAAGACTGTGTGAAGATGCTTAGCTCCAAACTCCCACACGCCGTGTTTATTCTCTGGGGTTCTGATGCTCAAACTAAAACCAAATTTATCGATCAATCGAGGCACCTAGTTTTGCAATCGGCTCACCCCTCGCCGCTTTCTGCCTATCGTGGATTTTTCGGCTCCAGGCCATTTTCCAAGGCCAACCAATTTCTTAAATCGCATCATCTTCAAGAAATTAAATGGTGAAACTATAAAATAAAATCTAAAATCTAAAATAGTCTAAGCTATTCACTCTTACTTCCCATCACATAAAAAATCTCCCATTACTGGGAGATTTTCTTAATCTAAATTGATTAGATCGAGCGGCAGATTACACCACCACCTTCACGCTTATAAAGGACGGAAACTTTATTACCACCAGTTGAATGAACAGCAGTTTCATCATCACAGGTAGAGTTCACTACAATACTTATAGTATGACCAGCAGTACCCTTAGATGCGTAGCGGTCATTTGAAGTATTGTCTTCAGTGCCTTCAGCTTGCTGAGTGAAGGAATAGTGAGTACGTTGACCATTTTTACATTCTTTTGATTCTGGATCATAGCTATCAGCTGCCTTGCAGGAGCTAATTTCCAAGCTATATGGTTGACCATCTGGATCAGAGAATTTCTGTTTGGTATCTACACCGATAAGGTATGCATCATAGAAATAAGCCCAGGAAGAACGTTCAGCTGCTTTGAAAACATCTTGATCGACGTCGGCGTGACCGCTCACATAGGTATCCTTATCGACGCTAGGAATCTTTTGAGTATTGTTAGATTGATACGAGTTAATTTGGGTAGTGACACGGTTCACGTCATTAGCGCGTGCGGTATCTCTTTGCATTACCTGCAATGACGGGATGGCGATAAAGACCATGAGGAAAATTAATGCTGCGACAGCTAGGACGAGCACTACCTCAATGATGGTAAAACCATGTTTAAAGTTTTTATTTTGTTTAAACATATGTCTGTTCCTTTCTAGGACTTTGTTTATCTATACCCCAATCATAAGCTTTAAGCCCTAAAAATTCAAGAGGTTTATGCTAAAATAAAGCTAAACCATTATCGGGAAATAAATAAAATGTATGGATTTCAGTGGATTTTTCTAATTTTCGGCGCAATTTTCGGCGCGGTACTCGGTTCTTTTGCCTGCTGTCAGGCTTGGCGCATTCGCCTGCGCTCAGAAGGTAGGAAACTAGGGAATCGCTCCGTGTGCCTTCATTGCGGTCATCATCTAGGCCGTTTTGAGCTGATTCCGATTTTTTCATGGCTTTTCCTTGGCGGTAAATGTAAAAAATGTAAGACCAAAATCGGCCTGATTGAAATTTTTTCCGAAATTATGATGGCTATAATCTTCGCCAGTTTTGCTTTTCGCACTGGCTCATTAATCCAACAAATCCTACAACATGCCGGTCCACTAATTGTTACGCCACTAATTATTTTTGAAGTCATCAAACTTCTGCTTCTCTTTGCGATTTTTACTATTATGTGGATACTGCTGGTTTATGATAAGAAATGGTTAGAATTGCCAGTCAATCTACTTCGTCTTGTGATTGTTTTATCTGGAGTCTATTTTCTATTTAATTTATACACGAAATACGGACTCAATTTGCTAATTGAAAGTCGTGGCGGCCAGATTCTTCTGGCAAAAAATTCTCTCCGCCTACAAGATATTTGGCAATATTTACTGCGTGATTTTTCGTGTTTCTTAGGTGCCATGTTAGTTCTGCCAGGCATCTACTTTGTACTCTATAAATTCTCTCGCGAAACTCTAGTTGGTGGTGGTGATTTTATTCTTTTAATTTCTGTGGCGCTACTCCTTGGTCGTTGGGAACTTGGCATTATTGAGCTTGGCCTTTCCAATCTACTGGCCGCTATCTTTAACTACCGCATGTTAAAAAATCCTAAAAATCGTCAACCTTTCGGTTTCGCTCCCTATATTATTTTGGCTTGTATGCTTACGCTGCTTTTCCAGACTGAAATATTGCGTCTAATTTTTCTGGTTTACTAATCTTCCGATTTGCTGCAGATTTTTCTCGTTTACTAATCTTCCGATTCTCTGCAGAATTTTTTCCTAACCACTAATCTTCTGATTTGCTGCAGATTTTTTCCTAACTCCTAATCTTCTGATTCACTATGAAATTTTTCGTGCACTTCTTTTAAGTGCGGATCGGTGATATGGGTATAAATTTGCGTAGTGGAAATATTCGCATGTCCCAGCAAACTTTGCACTGAACGAATATCCGCCCCATTCATTAAAAGATCAGTGGCAAAACTGTGACGCATGGTGTGCGGCGTTACGTGTTTGGTGATACCGGCCAGCCTTGTATATTTTTGTACGATTCGTTCGATTGAGCGTGGCGTTAATCTACGAAAATCACCACTCGTAGATGGAATTTGTTGATTGGCAGAATTGTTTAGGAACAGGGCCGGCAAAGTGTCGGTCCGCATATTCAAATAATCTTCGATGCACTCCGCCGTGGACTTGTCGATAAAAATTGGCCGATCCTTTTTACCCTTACCACGCACCATAAATTCTCGACGTTCCAAATTAATCGAATCGCGATTTAAACTACAGAGTTCCGACACGCGTAGGCCACCAGAAAAAAGTAGTTCAATAATCGCTCGGTCCCTTAGCCCCGACTCGGTATCCAGCGGAATTTCTGCCAGCAATCTTTCAATTTCGTCGAAATGTAAAAATGTCACCTGTTTTTTCGCGGCACGGGGCAAATCAATCAGGGAAGGGTCCAAGCTTTTAATTCCACGCTTGGCCAGGTATTTAAAAAATCCTCTTAGCGCAATCAAGTGGTAGCTCTGAGTCAGTGCGGATAAGCGCTCTTTGTTTTGGTTGTCCGAAAAACGATTTAACTTCAAACGAAAGCGACGTAAAACTTCCGGTGTAATATCGGAAGGTTTAATCATTTCTTGGCTTTCAAAATCTTCCGTAATTAGACCAATAAAACGCGCCAAGTAAAGCTCATAGTTTTCTATGGTTTTCGTCGAACGGCCTTTTTCAATTTCCAGTGATTCCAGAAAATCTGCCACTAATTCAGAAATATCCATAAGAGTAATTATAACACCTTATGCTATAATGTGATTATGGATAAAACTGATTCTGTGAGTGAACTCTTTAGTGACCAAAACAACCAAAACGCCAAGCAAATCCAATATGATGAAGCGGTTGTCAAAAGTCAAATTGATATGGTGGGAAAGCGTGTCGAGTACGAACCGACTTCCGGTAGTTCTGTGGTGATTGAAGAAAAAGCTCCAACTTCTGGTGAGGTGCTTCCGAACGGTTTTCCAGCCGGTGTCGGTCCTAATGCCACTCCAGAAACTCCAGCCAAAAAAGAGCGTACTAAACTCAATCTGATTCAGCGCGCCAAAGATTTTTTCACCCATGCCACCAAACGCCAAAAAATTATCATGATTGCCACTCCTGTCAGCTTGATTGTTTTAGTTATTCTCGTCACCATCATTGGCCAGGCCACCGGTGCCTTTAAGACCGATTATTCTGTGACTTATTCCACGGCGAAGGAGATCAAGAATCAGATTACCAAAATTCGCGGCGATGTTAGTTGTAATAAAATTTCCGAATATGCTTCGAATTCTGCTACCTCGAACGAAATTTACCAAAAATACATCGAAGATTGTAAACAAAATATGGCTGGTATCGATAGTAATTTAGTTACTAAGCTCGGCGACTCTGCCGGCGTCTTGAAAGACCCAGAAATTGGTCGTAAATTTGATGCCTTCCGTACAGTTTTTAATGCTACGAATGGCGGCGATGAAGACATTAATAAGGCTCTCGACCTCTACGCCGTCTGGCATAAATGGAGTGTGATCGAAGGTAATAAGACTTCCGACTGGACTGAAGCCGATATTCTCAATGCTACCAAAATCTTACGTGAATCTGGTAATCAACGTTTGAAAGATTACGGTGAAAAATGGGCCACCCTCAAGGCTCAGGCCAATGAAGCGACTTATCGTTGGCTACATTCTTCCAGCAAAGATGATGGCTCAGTCGATTTCGTGGAAATGCGTCGTGCTGCCGATGATGCGAAAAACGCTTTTAACGATTTTGAGCGTAATGAACGCCCGAATTTACTCACCGAATTCCCTTTAAAATTTGTCGACCTGGCCAAGGTTTACGCTAAGTTCGAAGAATTGTATGAAGTCATTCGTAAAACTTACGAAGAAAACTATAATTTCCGTGCCGGCGGTTGTCGCGAATTGATTAACTCAGTTCGTTGTGAGTAACCTCTGAAATTGTGATATACTGGGGGAAATATCAAGATTTTATAAGGGAGAAAACATGGACGAAAACACAAGAACAGATTATATTGAACGTACTTTGGTAATTTTGAAGCCGGATGCCGTTCAACGTGGTATCGTCGGTGAAATTTTACAAAGATTTGAGCGCGTTGGCCTCAAAATCGTCGGTATGAAAATGGTCAGCCCAGATCAGGAATTATTTAAGCAACATTATGAAGGTATCGGCAAGTTGATTTCTCGTCGTGGCGAAGAAACTTATCGCTACAACCTCGACTACATGATGAGTGGTCCGATTATCGCGATGTGCCTCGAGGGTATCGAAGCTGTCGCCTTAGTTCGCAAGATTGTCGGCTCCACTGAGCCAAAATCTGCCGAGATGGGTACCATCCGTGGTGATTTTTCACACATGAGCTTTGGCCACGCTAATTCTCATGCTCGCCCAGTGCCTAACCTTGTTCACGCTTCCAGCAATCCAGAAGAAGCTAAGCAAGAAGTCGCACTCTGGTTTACTGAAGCTGAGACTTACGACTACGAAGATTTGAACGAAAAATACACTCGCTAATTTCTAAAATAAAAATACCCCGAACAGGGGTACTTTTTTATCCGCATACCTGAAATAGCCATAAGCTTCTATCAAGATTTTGGTTTTTATGGCATAATAAACATATGTGGTTTTGGATTTCATTTATCCTACTCGGACTGGTGCTTTATATTCCGCTCGGGATTCTGATTATTCTTTTTATTTTCTTCCCAATTGCTGGATTTTTGAATAAGAAAAACAATCCTGCTGTCTTTAATTTTGCCATGAATGGCGGCATGGTAGTGCTTTTTATTGCGGCAATTTTAGTGCACGGCGGATTTTTTGGTTGGTATAGCCAGGCTGAATCGCCCTTCGGTATCAATGTTTGGGTTGATCGCTCCGTGAAAAATGATTTCTATCGCAGGGAAGAGAAAAACGGCCAGATTCACCTCACTGTCACCGATAAAAATTATTCGCCCCACTCGCCAAATTTTCTTGAGAGTAATGGTAAAATTCATTTCGATGTCACGAATCGTGCGGCCGAAAATAAGCATCTCGATCTCACTTGGACCGTCGAACTGGATGGGCAAAAATACCAAAGAAATAATCTCCCGACTGATTCCGATTCGACACTTTTTGGCCCAGGTTTTTCTCTGAAATACGGTGAAAATATCGTGAAGGTCACGGCGTCTAATAGTCTCGGCTATTACACTACTTCGTTAGTGATTAATCGTTTGCGCACGGAAGATCTCTGTAATGAGGAAAGCAACCAAAAAGTCTCGATGTGTGAGGATATTCTTTCCGCCAAGGATTCTGCGGCTAAAAAGAAGCAGGCCAGTAATGATTCCGGTAGTATCCTCAATCTTTCGGAAAATAGTTTCTGGTCTAGATGATATGCCTTTGATGGTATAATTATTACAAAGGATAACTTATGGCTTTTGATTTTAAAAAGGAATATAAAGAATACTACTTGCCGAAGAATAAGCCAAGTATTATTGATGTTCCGAAGATGAATTATATTGCCGTTAGGGGTAAAGGAAACCCTAACGAAGAAAACGGTGATTACCAGAATACGCTTGGGCTACTTTACGGAGTTGCTTATACGATAAAGATGAGTTATAAGGGCGATCATAAAATAGATGGGTTCTTTGAATATGTCGTACCGCCACTAGAGGGGCTTTGGTGGCAAGATGATAAAGACGGCGGCATAGATTACGACCACAAAGAACAATTAAACTTTATCTCTATTATTCGCTTGCCAGATTTTGTAACGAAAGTCGACTTCGATTGGGCGATAGACGAAGCTACAAAGAAAAAGAAACAAGACTTCTCTAGGATAGAATTCCTAACTTATGACGAGGGTTTATGTGTCCAATGTATGCATATTGGTAGTTACGATGACGAACCAGCAACCGTTGAGTCAATGCATAAATTTGCCGAAGATAACGGCTATAAGCTAGATATAACAGATACTAGATATCATCACGAGATTTATCTAAGCGATCCTAGAAAATGCGACGCGGATAAACTCAAAACCGTAATAAGACACCCGATTAGAAAGGCATAGTATGGCAAGCACAAAAGAATATCGCGATTTTATCCTAGAGCAACTATCAGAAGCACCAAACATTACTTGTCGACCAATGATGGGCGGATTCTTGCTATATTCTGATAGCGTCTTATTTGGCGGTATTTACGGCGATCGTCTGTTAGTAAAAATTGTTCCAGAAAATGAACAATACAAAATGGCAGAAGAAATTCCATACGACGGCGCAAAGCCAATGTATTTTGTGGAAGATGTTGATAATAAAGATAAGCTAGCAGAAATAGTCACTAACACCGTTAAGGGGCTAAAATAAGTAAAGCATTACCTGTAATGGATATGTAAGAAGCATGTGTCGGCAAGAATCACGCAGAATTCTTTAAATACGATAGCGATATTATCACTAAAGTTAATGAAGGAATAAAAGCCAATGAGAATGTCATCTATATCCGCAATCTCATGAAGATAATCAAACATAAAAAAACGACCCGCAGGGTTTTTTTATGTTTGGTGATCTCTGCGGGAGTCGAACCCGCGTTGACGGGATGAAAACCCGTTGTACTAACCGTTATACTAAGAGACCAATTTCAAAATGTACTTTTCTATTATAACAGATTTAAAAAAATCGGCAACTCCTATTTTTATAAAAATCCATCTTTTCACGGCTCGGTGTTGGACCAGGTTAATTTATTAATTTTTTCAGGCTCAAAACCTGGCTAAATTTATTCCTCGACCTTTTGACAGCTCAAAATCGGATCCGTCGTATAATCAGTTTTCCCAAATGGCGCATGAGGCTTAAACGTCACCGAAGATAAATCCTTATTGCAAGTCAATTTCTTGTGTTCAAAATAGATGCGCTTGTCCAGATTATTTTCGTCGCTATAGCTCAGTAATCTGCGCAGTTTTACCATTGGAAAGCCGGTCTTCAGATATGGCTTAAAAACAAATTCCGCACCTTTCGCTGTTATCTCGTCCTTATGGCCGTTTACGAAGTTATCATAAAAGAAATTTTCGTAATAACTCTTCGCTAGTTCTTGAAATTGTTTTTCTGCCAAAGCTTCGGCCGTCACATTTTTCTTTACCATCAAAGAAAATCCCACACTGCAAGCCGAAATCAAGACCACCACAATCATCAGCCCACGAATAATTTTCGAATTCAGAGTTTCCAGACGAATTTGATTGGAGAGTTTTTTGAAGTTAGGACTAAGTTTGGTCGCGTTCCTTTTATGTCTGCGCCTGGCGCCACGACGGTCGATATTCATAACTAAATTATAGCATAAGAATTTTCATTTTTAGCCGCCTAGAATTATAATATAAACATGAATACCAAAAATCTCACCATAAAAAATGAAGCCGCTGTGATTGACTTCGCGGAAAATTTAATGCGCGAGATTTTGCAATCAGAAGACGCTTTGCCTTGCGTGATTGAGTTAGTGGGTGATGTCGGTGCTGGCAAAACTACTTTCACGAAAGGTCTCGCTCGTGGCCTCGAAATCACCGAAGAAATTACTTCTCCGACTTTTACTATTTCGAAAGTTTATGAAAATTCACATGGTCAGAAACTCGTTCATTATGATTTTTATCGTCTAGAAAATCCTGGCATCATGGTGGAAGATTTATTTGAAAACCTACAGGACCCACACACGGTTACGGTAATTGAATGGGCCGATACGGTCAGTGAAATTCTTCCCGCTAATCATTTGCGTCTCGAAATTCTCATCAATGATGATGGTAGTCGCACCCTTAATCTAACCAAAAATCTCACTTCGGAGCATTAATATGAAACTCTATCTCGATACTTCCACTGAAAATACCATCCTCAAGCTCGACGATAAGGAGTATTCTGCTCCCCTCAAAAATCAATTAGCTGAGCAAATTTTCACCTTTATCCATGATAAACTTGTCGAAAATCAGGCCGACTGGACAGATCTCACAGAGATCACTTTCTTCTCCGGTCCAGGTTCTTTCACCGGACTCCGCATCGGTGCTGCCGTGGTCAATACTTTGGCTGACGAGCTTCAAATTCCTTTGAAAAATCAGGATGGGGAAGTGGTGTCAATCATTCTGCCTAACTACGGTCGCCCGGCCAACATTACTCCTTCCAAAAAATAAATCTCCCATTCCGGGTTTAGTTAAACAATTCGGAACAAGCTGTTTTTAAGTAGTTATCTTCATTATA
>JABZKC010000016.1 GCA_015257485.1 Nanosynbacter sp.
ACGATTGATGTCTCTTTTTATTGGTTAGTGTTGCACTTGAGATGTTAACTCAGGTAAGCTATTTACAAAAAACATAAAAAGTGGTATAATGAATCAAATTGATATAAATCATAGAGTTAATTGGAGATTATCATGCAAACTAATCAACCTAATCGCGCTAAACGTTTTCGTATTATCGTTTTCGCTACCATCATCGCTTTTATCGTAGTGATTTTCGGTGCTTGGATTATTACTTCAGCTATCAAATCTGCTGAAAAGTCCCGCCAACAAGAAATCGCTGCTACCGAAGAGTCTAAGGAAGAAAAAACTAATAAGACTGAAACTAAGGCCGAAAATAAGACTGAGGCTAAATCTGAAGCTAAGTCATCTGAGAAGACCAACAATCAAGGTCAAACTAATAAGATTTCTACCGCTTCTCCAGCCAATCAGTATCAAAACAATAAAACTACCGCTACGTCAAATACTACCAACGGTACTACTAAGACCACTTCTGACCTTCCAAGTACTGGCCCAGAAGATCTCGTCTTCACTGCACTTCTCGCTGGTGTAGCTGTCTACCTGGTTTGTTTGAATCTCAATCGCAAAAAATCTGTCGCCTAATCGACGGATTCTTAGAAAATCTCCACTTCGAGTGGAGATTTTTTGTGGTTTATATTTTTATTGCACTTATGTTAAAATATAGAGGAATATTTGAGCAAACTTAATCACGAGAAAGGGAAGTATGGCGGATAAATTCGATTTTGACCTCGAGGTCAATCCGATTGAAACAGGCCCAAAAAATCAAAACAAGGAAACTGGAGTTAGTGCGAATAGTGTGCATTTTAATACCCAGGCATCGGAGCCAGCTAAAACGCAAGGCCTAAGTACGGAAGCCCTAGGAACCGAAAAATCCAATGTTTTGTCAGACGATCTAATTAATAATATGGCCGACTCCATCGCCGAAGAGTCATTAGAAAATCCTGTTCTGGCCGACGAAGTTAATGAAGATATTGCAGTTTTTGAAAATAACGCAGGTTTCGAAAATACTGCAATTTCCGAAAAACATGCAATCTCTGAAAATGATGAAGTCTCAGAAGATAAAAATCACATTCTTGATGAGGTTCTAAAAGAAAATAATTACGAGGAGCCAGTTGAAGATTCCGCTTCGGTCACCGTCTCCGATTCTACCTCTAATTCTGCCTCTGAACCTAACGCTGAGCCTACCTCTGAAACTACCCATGAGTCTACCACTGAGTCTAACTCTAATTCCGCTTCCGAAAATACCGAAGCTAACGCCGACGTCGAAACTCCGGCCAAAAAAGAAAAAACCAAAGCTCAAAAAATCTTCCTCCGTCTCCTTGCTGCGCTTATCGCTGCCGGTATTGCTCTCTTTATTTACTTTTTCTTCTTCGCGAATGTTAGTGCCAGCACTTTTTCTAAAATCTTCTACAAAGTCAGTGGTTCCGATATCGAATTTCAGCAGTTTGTCACTGGCGATACCATTCAGCAGGCTGACCTCCGTGTTAGCTTAAGTCGCGGTAGCACGGAAAATTCTGCCGCCGTCCATGCCACCCTGAATTTCACTATGAAGGGTGACAATTCTCCAATTTTGCTAGGTTTAGAGGGGATTTTGGCCGAAGATGGCAAAATTTACCTGAAACTCGACCATTTGAAGGATAGTTTGACCGCTGTACTTAAGGGGTCTGGTAAAGAAATTGACCCGGAAACGCAAAAATCGCTCGATGATTTTGCGATGGAAATTGAAAACAAGTGGCAGCGTATCGATGCTGAGGAAGTAGTCGCGGGTGTAGGTAGTGCAATGGGTTTTGCCTTGCCAAAGGTTTTGCAGAGCAGTATTGCCGGCACTCTATCTTGTGTGACTCAAAATATCGGTAAGACCCTTGACCAGCAATCCGACCTCATGGCTAAGCTTTACCGCGACAATGAATTTGCTAATTTTACTGAATTAAATAGCGAAGAGTCTGCTAGATACGCTAAGCTTTCGGGTGATCTCGGTAAACTCTATCGCATTACCTTTAATGATAATAAACTCAGTCGTTTCCTCGAGGCCGCCAATAAAGCCTCTCAAAATACCGAGATTTCTAAGTGTCTCTCGAATGCCTATTCTCTTGCCCCAAACTCCTATGAAGAGGAAGAGCAGGGTGTTTTGAAGGATAAAACCATCAAGGATTATGATAAATATATCCAAGAAATTAAGAGCACTGCTAATGCTGTCGTGGGTATCGATACCTTTACGGGCGATATCAAGGGGCTAATCTTTGCCACTCCTAACCAGAAGAATCCTAAAGAGCTTGACCAGACCCACGCTGTGGTGCGTTTCAAAGATTCTAAGAAAAAGGAAATTAAAACCCCAGCTGAGTCCACTCCAATCTTTGATAGTCTAAGTAAGATTTTGAAGCTCGATCAATTTGAGGAAATCATGAAAAAGACCCCACTCCAAAACCCACTTCAGGGTACCACCGATGCCGAAAAACTCTTAAAAGGCGCCAATCTCATCTAATAATCTAAAAGCATCACGGTCTAAGATATCAAACACAGGTGTCCTACTCTAACCCCTCAAGTGCAACACTTTGAGATGTCAACTCGGATGCGGATTTTGTAAAAAATCAGAAATATTTTATAATTAAAATAATGATTTCGGCAGAACTCAAAGCTAAACTGAAAACCCTCCCCAGTAGCCCTGGGGTGTATTTTCATAAAAACCGCGAAGGGGAAGTGATTTACGTGGGCAAGGCGGCTGTCTTAAAAAATCGGGTCCGCCAATATTTTCAAAATACCGAAAAAGATCCGAAAACTGAAGCTTTAGTGGCGGAAATTCACGACACCGATTGGCTAATCGTCGACACCGAGATGGATGCGCTTTTTCTTGAGTCGGAAATGATTAAGCGCTACATGCCAAAGTGGAATATTTTATTGCGTGACGATAAAACTGTCAGTTATGTCCGGATTAATATGGATCAGCCGGTGCCGGATGTCTCGATTACGCGAAACCCTTTAGATGACAAGGCGACTTATATCGGCCCGTTTTACGCCAAAACCACTATCATTAAGGCGCTGCGAGTATTAAGAAAGATTTTTCCTTACTACGATAAACCTTATAACGGCAAGAAAACACTTGATACTGACCTCGGCCTCACGCCAGGTATCGAAATTGGTAAAACTACCAAAAAAGCTTATAAAACTGAGCTGCGTCGCCTCATCCGTTATCTGAACGGCGACCGCGACAACCTGCTCACAGAAATTGAGCGCGATATGCACCGCCACGCCTCGCTCGGTGAATTCGAAATGGCCGCGAGGCTCCGTGATGAGTATTTTGGTTTGAAGGGTCTGAAGCGTAAAATTATTTTCTCCGATAAAGAATTTCTCGATTTGTCTTCTGATCAGGCGCTACTACAACTTCAAAAACTCCTTAATCTTGACTCTGTGCCGCGACGCATCGAGGGGTATGATATTTCTCATATTTCCGGCTCCGACACCGTAGCTAGCATGGTAGTTTTCAAAAATGGTGTAGCGAGCCGCGCGGATTATCGTAAATTTAAGATTAAAAGTAGTAAAAATGACGACACCGCCAGTATGCGTGAAGTGGTGACGCGTCGTCTCAAGCATCAGGAATGGGAATATCCTGATTTGATTATTTTGGACGGCTCCGACTTGCAACTTCGCGCCGTACTGCCTCTGTTAATCGAGGCTAAAATTCCCGCTATTGGACGCAATAAATCTGGTGACCACACTAGAAATGCCGATGTTAATTTAATTATCCCGCACGTCAATCAGGGGATTCTGGGTTTTTCCAGTCAGGTTTTCTCTAATGAATCGCATCTCGCCAAACTTATCGCACGCATCGATGAAGAGGCGCATCGTTTTGCTATTACTTTTCATCGTCAGCTCCGCAATAAGCGCATGTTTAAATAAAATCGCGTCAAATCGTGCTACAATAGGCTTATGATAAAAAAGCAAATTAAGTTTTTCATCCTGCGTTGGATTGTTTCCTCATTCTTAATGTGGGTTTGTGTCAAACTTTTTGGTCGCGTCGATCAAGGGGTTGATACTTTTGGGGTTTTTGTTACTGCCGGCCTCGTGCTTTCTGTGGTTCAAACCATCGTCAAGCCAATTTTAACTATTTTCGCTCTACCTCTGATTTTACTCACTATGGGAATTTTTAACCTGGTGCTCAACATTGCAATGTTGTGGTTGGTCGTACACTTGGTGCCCCATATTTCCATCTCAGGTATTCAGCTGGTCTGGTCATGGCTACTCATGAGTGTCCTGACAAGTCTTGTTAATTTCGTCATTCCAGACTATAATTAAATTATGAATATTGGAAGTATCCTCGAAAGTGTAAGTCTTATCTCGGCCGTTCTCGCCATGCTCCTTATTTTATTGCAACAACGCGGCGCCTCTCTCGGTGCAGGTTTTGGTGCAAGTGGTGAATTGTACACCACCCGTCGAGGCCTCGAAAAATCCCTCTTTAATGCCACTGTGGTATTGGTTGTGATGTTCGTCGCCTCAATCTTAGGTATGCTTTTGCTGCCTACCATTAGTTAAATTATGAATAAGACCCTCAAAAAACGTAGTCAAAAAATTTCCAAAAAAATTACGCTCTTTGGTCGCAAAATCAGCGAAAATAGTAAAGAGCACGTCAAGGAGAACTTGATCGGTCATATTTCGCATGTGAAAAATGTCCGTCTCTTTGTGCTGGAATGGGTGCTTTTAATCTTAGCTATTCTGCTTTTTGCCACCGTGCAATCAGTTTGGTATTCCGAATCCTACGCTGTGGAAACCTACACCGATGGTGGTAATTTTACCGAAGGTACTCTGGGAAAGATTAACTCCATGAATCCGCTTTTTGCTACTACTTTCTCAGAGGAGGCTCTTTCTCGTTTGATGTTTGCTCGTCTCGCTGAGGTAGATTACTCTGGTCATACCGGTGCAGGTCTGGCCGAAACGATTACTAGTAATACTACTGGCGATGAGTGGACGGTGCGCCTGCGCCAGAATTTGAAATGGTCAGACGGTGACGATCTTACTACGGATGACGTGCTTTATACGGTCAATACGATTAAGAGTGCTTCTCTAAAATCGAACTTCAGTAATAAATTAAATGGTGTCACCGTACGCCAATCCGAAGACGGTTCACTAGTTTTTAAGCTCGAAAATACTAATGCTTTCTTCGAAAGTAATTTGAATTTCCCCATCCTTCCCGCTCATATTTTGAAAGACGTGAAGCCGGAGCAGTTGAATGAGCATAAATTATTTACTAAGCCAATTTCCTCTGGTCCGTTCGTCTTTAAGGCCACCCAAACCATCGGCAATGAAGGCGAAAAAGTAGTCTATTTGAACCGTAACCAAAATTATTACAAGGGAAAGACTCTGCTTGATAGTTTTTCCGTACATGCTTTTCTTACTACCGACGCGATTAAAGCTTCTCTAAAATCCGGCTCCATTACTGCCACCGGTAGTCTTCCGTCTCGTTACACTACGGAGCTTCTCAATGAAAAAAGCCTCAAGGAGCAACAAACTACCGTTAATTATGGCGTTTTTGCCTTTCTTAATACTACTTCCACTTCCAATACCGCGCTTCAAGATAAGGCCTTCCGTCAAGCGCTCCGTCAAGGTTTGAATTATGGTAATCTCTTATCTGGACTAAACGGTGAGCAGGCACTCAAATTCCCGATCACCGAACAGCAGGCCAAGACCCTGTCTTTCCCAGAGGCCGCTACTACTAATGTTACCGAAGCTAAGTCTAAGCTTGATAATTTTAAGGCTAATAAACCCGAATATTTTGGCACCGACCTCCGTATTGTTACGGTCAAGGGTGATAAATACATGGAAGAAATCGCTAATCGTCTCGGCGAACAACTAAAATCTCTCGGCGTGCCAAACCAAGTTGCAGCCTACGAAGCTTCTCAGGATTTTACTCTTAACGTCCTTCGCCCACGCAATTATGATATTTTGATTTATGAAATCGCCATGGGTGCCGACCCAGATGTGGTGCCTTATTATCACTCGGCTGAAGCCACCGAAAATGGCTATAACCTCAGTAATTATAAGAATGCCACGGTTTCGAACTTGATTCTCAGTGCTAGAAATACGATTGATATTTCACTGCGTGACGCCAAATATCGTAAATTCCTTGAAATCTGGCTCGATGAAGTGCCGTCGATTGCACTCTATCAATCTAGTTTGCCATATTTTATGAATAAAAACGTGCGTGCCTTCTCGGCGGATCAGCACCTAGTCTCGGGCGAAGACCGCTTTAACGATATTATTAATTGGTCGGTGAAGAAGACTTTCAAAAATCGCACCCCATAGAATCGGAATAATTTCAAGATTTTCCTCCCCATAGCGAAAAAATATGTTATAATAAACGCATGCACCTGTGGTGAAATTGGTATACACGCTACCTTGAGGTGGTAGTGCCTTCGGGTGTGCTAGTTCGAGTCTAGTCAGGTGCACCAAAAAATAACTCCTTATGGAGTTCTTTTTTGTTGCACCCGATGCGTCCCAAGGGGCAAACAGGTGCACCAACTAAAGAAGTCTACCTTGGTAGACTTTTTTAGTTGGTACCTAGATTAGACGAGAACGTAGTTCGACTGGATGACGAAGTGAGTGAAAGAAAAAAGCTGGCTTTTTTCTTTCCGAGCGAGGAGGAACAGATATTTTTCTCAAAGAGAAAAATATCGACTAGTCAGGCCGCCTAAATAACTCCTTACGGAGTTCTTTTTTTTCTCACCTGATGCAATATCTAATAGAGTCTGGATCACCTCTCAATGTTACATATAAACCGTCTGAGTGTCTTACGACTTTATCAGATAAATCAAGCTTCTTAGCAAGCTCTTCATCTTGTTCCTAGCGCTGAAACAATTGGTTCCATTATTTTCCTTTCTCAAATATAAATAAATATTCATGTGCAAGCAATAAAAAGTTATATTTAATACTATTAGTTTTCCAATAGCCAGTCGCTCGGCAATTGTGTTGTTCTTTCATGATAATTTCTTTTAATTTAAAGCCAGCATCTTCGAATATTTGCATTGTTTTAAAACTCAGTGGAATTACGTGGCCTTTTTGACGCGTATCACCCATTAAAATCGCACAGTATTTGCCGAACTTTAATACACGGTAGCTTTCTGATGCTACTCTCTTCATTTCCTCCAAAAATTCGTTTACTTTAAAGTTTGATAAATCCTGTGGAATATCCTGTCCTTCACTATAGTGAATAATATTTGCGTATGGTGGATGCGTGCAAACCAGATCAATACTCTCATCTGGTATTGGCTTGAGCTTGCGCGCATCGCATTTGGATACTTTTACAGCACCATTTGCACCATCATGCTTGAATTTGACTTTTTCACGACACCTTTTAAGCGCGGTTGGATTAACGTCCATTCCAATTATGTTGCGGTTTAATAGCTTTGCTTCCACTAATGTAGTACCGCCGCCGGCAAATTGATCTAATATCCAGTCTCCCTCTTTTGAATAGCGAAGTAGAATGTTTCTCGGAATATATGGCGACCAGTTTCCGCGCCATTTTGCGTCGTGAGTAGCCCAATTACCGCGATTAGGGAAACTCCAGACACTAGTCATTTCTAACTCAAAATCGTCTGGACCCCATTTTTTTATTTCTTTCTTTTTATCAGACATATAGTCTAAAATCTCCCTATTATGCCACTTTCAAGGTCGTTAATATTGTAAATATCGTCCATCACATCAAAAGTTTCTTCAAGGTTATTTCTAGCGCTATTCCAGCCTTTTCCATCAGTAAACCATGCAAACTTAAACCCATCTATTGTATTAGTTTCAAGCGCAAGTGTTTTATAACTACGAGCCGTTTCGTTGAGTTTGGAACCACCACTGCCATAAAAATTAGTTTCGATTCCGTAAATATCGTTATCGGTTTTAATTACGAAATCAAAACGCTTTTCGGCCTTACCCTGATTAGAAATAGCAGATAAATCGATGTTCCATTTTTTCTCAATCTCACTAAGATTCATCTCTTTAAAGTAATCTTTTCCTTTGACGTAACCGGCTTTCTGGATATACCCCTCCACGAGATTCTCCATTAAATGACCACCGCGATTTTTGCGGCCGTTGGAATCTAGTCCTGTTTCTACGCCAGTGGCATAATCTACTAAGTTACTAATTATATGGTTTGCGATAAGGTCGAACAAACCGGTCTTACGCATAAAGACCTTATATTGTTCAGTAGAATAATTCATCTTATTAAAATTATAGCTATACTCACCATCTTCATCTATTGCATATATCTCTTTAGAACGAACTGCTAGTAGAATAGGAATGCATTTTAATATCTCTGGATATTTTGTGATGAGGCCGTCGAATTCCTGCTCAATATTCTGAGAACCAACAAGCGTGTTTAAAATATTTAATTCTACCCTAATAGTGTCTATATTTTTATGAATCTTTGGGAAATCGATATAATAGTCATAGTCGGCAATACTTTCCCGAAATTTCCCTAGCCAGTCATTAAAATTTCTTTTCATTTTGCTCCTTTCTTTAAAAGTTTGATATTAATAATTCGTTAATTTTTCCGCGTTTGTTGCTATTTCGATTTATCATGCGCGTTGCAGATACACGTTTGATATTCTGGTTTGCGTAGGCGTCATCGAAGAAGCTATCATCTTCGTCAGTGTTTTTTGGATCGGAATTACTCGCAACTATTTTGGCGCCTTTTCTATCTAATTCCTGAATGAATTTTGCAAGCTCTAACTGATTTTTATCGTCAAACATCCCCTCAGTATAGGAAGTGAAGTTAGCGGTCGGCGTTAGTGGGCGATATGGCGGATCAAAATAGACAAATGTTTTATTATCTATGAAATAATCAGATTTCTTATAATCACCACACGCTATTTTTACATTTTGTAGCTTATTGGATACTGATTTCAAATTGCGCTCGTTACAAATAAGCGGATTCTTATAAGCACCCATTGGCACATTATATTCACCCTTGCGATTAACACGATATAGGCCGTTAAAACAGGTCTTATTAAGGAATATCATTAAGGCGGCTAGTTCAACTCCGTTTTCTTTTTTATTCTTAAGCTCATTAAATCGCGCACGTTTGGCAAGATAAGCTTCTCTGCGTTCATCATTTTCTAATGCTAGATAATCACTTTCAAATCGCCTCAAAACATCTAGCAATGCATTAATATCGTCTCGAATTATCGTATATGTGTTTATTAGTTCTGCATTAATGTCGCTAATATAGACTTCTTGGAGTTCAAACTTATTCAGAATATCAAATAAGACCGCGCCGCCGCCAACAAATGGTTCAGCGTATTTTGTTATAGACGTGTCTTTGGCGAAAGGATAATATTGTTCAATTTCTTTAAGTAGCTGGCCTTTTCCACCAACCCATTTTAAGAAAGGCTTTGCTTCTGTACTAGTTAACATTGCGGCTTTTGTTCGCGCGTCTACTGGTTTTGCAGCATCACGTGGAATTACCCACGAATTTCCGACAAACATAGCACCGATTATGCGCCCCTCAGAACATAAAGTAGCTACCCTCCTTTGAGAAATATTCCATTCTACAGCAGCTTCTTTTGCTGAAATGTAATTCATTTTACCTCACTTATTACACTAACTATTATATTCCAAATCTAGAATGATACTAGATCTATTCTTACGCTTCTACCACTGAAAAAGCCGTTATGGTTGTGATATAATATTGATATGAAATTGCGGGACGTAGATATTCTTCCGGCGTTTACTCGTCAAGAAAAAATCCCACCCTTATTTTCTGCACAATAATTTTCAAAACCCGGTTGTGTCCAAGTGGATACTATTTACGGTTACTGGTTCGTCATCGTAATTACCAATATGCATACATAGGACACATAAACCCTCGTCATAAGTTAGGAATTCTATCCTAGAGAAGTCTTGTTTCTTTTTTCAGTAGCTTCTCTGCTCCGGACATCCACCCAGGACATTGCTCATCGCGGATTTTTCCGCTTCCGTGACCCAGAGATTGTATTTTTTCTTCACCGAAATTTGGCGTGCCACGTATTGGCAGCGAAAACTTTTGTTCTTCGGCAGCCAACTCGCCGCGTCACTATCGGATTTTTGTTGGTTGGCTGGTCCGTCCACTGCGGCAAGATTTAAGGGGTCAGTTGCAATTTGAAACCTGATGTCGCCGCTGAGATACTGTGCCCCTTTTTGCCAAGCGTCCGAAAGCGCCACGATGTGATCAATCTGGATTTTCTTACCAATCTCTTCACGACTCGAAAAACTCATCCAAGTTCCGGTGTATGGTTCATAAAAACTGCCCGAAATTACATTACACTTTTGGTCGGTCTTCGCCGTCTCGCCGAAATCCCGCTTCAAGATACGTTGTCTCAAGTTGCACCCCTCGATTTCTGGCCAATTCTTGTAAAATTCTGTTCGCTTGTAGCCAGTCTTTGGCGCGCGACCCTTAACCTCGAGGCTAGATAATACTTCGCTTGCTAATGGCTTAGAGCTCGAAGTCTCAGAGCCGTCCAGCGGCGCCGCAACGCCAGGCTTACTTGTATTACCATGATTCTCTGCGTGACTAGTGATACTAGAATTATCATCTTTAATCGATTCGGTGTTTTCACCCTGCTGTTCAGAATGGACCGGCGTGTAATTATAGGATTTTGGATTTAGCGCCACCGTCAGCAAGAACAAACCAAGCAAACTTAGGCCGGTTATTATTCTTCTTTTTAATAAACGTCGATTCTGCATTAAGTCCTCAATCTAATCTATTTTAATCCAATAGGGTTTAAGTTAACTGATATGATTTAGCCTAAATAGCTTAATCTGTAAATCAATCTTGCTTAAAGCGCTTGGCGTATTCTACTACCGAAGCCAAATCTTCATCCTTGGTAAAATCAGCTGAATCGTCAATCGCAAGGAGGGAATTTAGTAGCACACGTGCATCGAGCAGGCCTGAAACTTTTCCTATCTCATCTACCACTACGAAAGCCTGCGCATGTGAACGTAGTAAGGTGAAGAGTGCCTCATAGAGTGGGTAATTTTCCGAAAGATAAACAATTTTACGGTCCATAAAAGCCGAAGCCTGATCGGTGTCCTTGATATCTAATTGGAAAAGTGTTTTAGCATGTAAAATTCCAGATAGTTCACCACGGCGATCGGTGACAGGGAACTGACTCTGGCCAGATTTATATAATCCAGATAAGGTCAGCGGTCCCATATAATCTTCTTCGCCCACGAACTTTAATTCCGCCTTTGGTGTCATAATATCAGAAACCTTTTTACTATCGAAACTCATGACCTTGCCTAGAGTTTCTTTCTGACTATCTGAAAGCACCGAGCTTGGCATTTTATTAATTAGCCAAACAAAATCTTCCGTAGTCTCCGGAATGAACACTTCTGGCATGGCGGTAGTTTTTGTCTCGGCAGTGCCAATATAGTAATTGGTATTTTTCAGATAATCCGTTGCCTCCTCTCGTCTAGTTAAGGTCTCTTCATTTTTTTCGTGATCAATCATCCCGTCGCCATCGGTGTCGGTAGCGCGAGTTGATTCGAGCTCAGAATTCGAAAAATGATTGTTGACTAAATTAGCTCCACTAAATTGGCTGAGTGTGCTGGCCCCATATGCGGTTTCTGTAGAATCATTTTCTGCTTTATTAAATTTACGATCGAAAAATCCGCGTTTCATTGGCCCCTCAAAGGAATCCGCTTCCTCATCTCCGTCTTTGCGGCTCAAAAATTGTTTAATCGCACCGAAAAAGGCGGCTAATTTCACACCGATTTTTTCAAACCAGACTTTTAATCCATGGGAAGATTCTTCACCACTGAATACCCCAGTCGCGTTTTCTTGTTCGCCGTTAAAATCGGTCCTATCTTCTGTTGTATCTGTCATATTCGCCTCTGACACGGCTCCTCCTTTAGTCTAAAATATTACAACTTAGACAAAATATGCTAATATTTATATTATACAAAAAATCTACCAAAAGTAGAAATTAGGAGGAAAATGCAAAAACTGATTTATGGACTTTTAGGGGTGCTGGCCGTTGGATTCTTGTGGCTTTGCGGTAACGCGATTTCTTCAAATCTTGCTTATGACAATTGGATTAAGGGTCTCGACACCAATAAATATATCGCCGCCGACTCTCGTAATGGTGATATGGGCGATAACTACGAAGGCAATAAAGACGCCAAGGTGATTATCTCTGAATATGCTGACTATCAGTGTCCATTCTGTTCCACGGTTTTTCCATACCTCTCTGATATTGTGAAAGAATATGACGGCCAAGTCGGCCTAGTCTTCCGCTCTTATATCTTGAGCTACCATCAAAATGGTACCGCTGCGGCTTCTGCGGCTAATGCGGCTGCTTTGCAGGGCTACTGGGAACCATACGCCAAGAAACTTTTTAAGGAGCAGTCAAATTGGGAATCACTCTCTGCTTCTGACCGCGATAATCACTTCCGTGAATATTTTATTGAAGTTACCGAAGGTAAGGGTGATACCGAAAAATTCCTCAAGGATATGAATTCCGATGCGGTGAAGCAAAAAATCAAGGCCGATATGGCTATCTCGAAACGTCTCGGCGTCAACGAAACCCCAACCATCTATATCAATGGCAAGGCCTTCGAGCTCCCTTCCGCCAAGGAAAAAGAATTCAAAGAAAAACTCCGCGAAGCCATTAATCAGCAGCTAAAATCTTAGTTTAGGCATATACTAGTAGTATGAATCGCAATTTTGATCCGGACTACCTAGACGCAAATCACCCACCTACCTTTTTCTTCTATGATTTGGAGACCTCCGGCATTAATCCGCGTGAAGATCGCATCATGCAGTTCGCTGGGCAACGTACTGATCTCGATTTTAACCCCATCGGCGATCCGGTTAATCTCTTCGTACGTCTCGATGAAGATACTTTGCCGAGTCCCTACGCTATCGTCACCACCAATATTACTCCGAACGATACGCGTATGGATGGCCTTTCGGAGCCTGAGCTTTGCAAAATCCTGCAGGAAGAAATTTTCACTCCGAATACTATTATTTGTGGCTTTAATTCTGTGCGCTTCGATGATGAGTTTATTCGCTATCTGTTTTGGCGCAATTTTTATGATCCATATACTTGGCAATATCTCGATGGTCGCAGTAAGTTCGATATTTTGGATGTTGTACGCATGGTGCGGGCGCTGCGTCCAGAGGGGATTAATTGGCCAGTTGCTATAGATCCTAAGACTGGCGAGAAAAAACCGACCAACCGTCTCGAGGTCCTCACTGCTTTGAACGGCATTACTCACGAACATGCCCATGATGCGCTTTCAGATATTTATGCCACGATCGCCGTAGCAAAAATTATTCATGAAAAGCAACCAAAGTTACTGGATTTTCTCTTAAAGCTGCGTGATAAAAAACAGCTTCTGCGTTTTCTTAACGCCACAAACCTTTCCATCGATTCCGCGACGCCTTTTGTCTATACCAGTGGTCATTACTCGAGTAAAACTAATCATACCACGGTTGCCATTCCGATTGCGCCAGGGAAAAATCAAAACATTTTAGTCTTCGATTTGCGCTACAATATCGAGGAAATTTTGCAGGCGGAAAAGGAATTCAAACCCGAAGAAAAAGTCAGTCGAGCTGGTAAAAAATATCAAACTTGGTTCGATTTCTCTAAATACGTCAAAGAATTAACTCCGAGTAAATGTCCGGCAGTTGCGCCGCTCTCTGTGCTCGATGTAGAGACTTCAGAGCCGAGCTCCAATGGCATCGAAGAGTTCCCAGCTGGCACTTCCGGATGGCAGAAAATTAAGCTCGAAAAATCCCAGATAGAGAAAAATCTCGAGACCCTAAAAAATCACCCGGAATTCATCGAGCGAATGCGGGAATTATTCACTCGTGAGCGTAATTTTGATAAGCTCGAAGAGGCCGAAGCTAGACTCTATGATGGCTTCCTAAATAATGAAGATAGAAGACAAGCCTCCATGGTGCCGAATCTTCGCGCTAATGAGCTGGCTGATTTTCATCCACTTTTTCAGGATGAGCGACTCGATTCATTACTGCTGAATTATAAGGGGCGAAATTTTCCAAACGCGCTCAGCCAAGACGAAATCGCGAAATTTGAGAAATACCGTGCCGCTAGAATCGCCCGTCAGACCCCTGGCTTTATCCAAGCGATGAATGACCTATTGAAACATTACCAAACCACCGGCGAGACTGCCGACGGTCGCAAAATTCTCGACTCCACCCTCGAAGATCTCAAGATGTGGTTCGAGCTGGTTTCTTAATAAAATAGTGAATATTTCTATCACGTTTATGCTAAAATAAAACTATGAACGGCAAAAAACTAATTCAAGTAACCCGCATGGGGGGGGGTGGTTTAATAGAGAATTAAAGATTTTCGTATTATTTCTGACTCTAATATCTTTTTCTAATTTAATTTTCGGCAATAATACTTTTGCCTTATATACTCCGACTCTTTCGGCCTCAGTAGATAATACAGCAGCCTCAGTGAATGGAAATCGAGTAATAAATTCTACTAGTAAAACTACAGAAATCCCACTAAACCTTACGGTAAATACAAATAATAAGACTGGTTATACGGCAACATTAAGCTCCGAAACTGAAAACACTGCACTAACCAATGCAACTTCTACTGCTGGTGCAAAAATTAATTCGATTTCGTCCGCTGGGCCACTGGGAGGTTTTTCTAATAATACTTGGGGCTATAAGCTTGGTACGTCTACGAATTATACGCCAATCCCAGCTCTTTCTACCCCAGCGCAAATCTTACAGACTACAGAAAAAACAAACGGCAACGAATCGAACCAGCTAAGTATTGGCATGAAACTAAGCGATAATCTCGAAAGTGGCAGATACACGAATAAGCTAATATTTTCAATTCTAACCAATAATTATAATCGTATCGCCATCATGACCGAAGGCCCAGATTTTAATACAAAACTAAAATCCTTAGAAACCGCGACGAATAAAATCGAGCATTTTAAGAAGAGCAATGTTGCGCCAGCTATCTCTATGGATGCCGTGAATGTTGAAGATGAAGCATCTGATTATGAAATTAAGCTCTGGTTAGACCCAGCAGATAAGACCGCCTACTATTATGCTGAACCGGAAAAAGTGTATTTAAATGCGGATAGCAGTAGGATGTTCTTTTTAAAATGGGATAATAAAGATCTCTTAGAGATAGATGTCTCCAATTTCGATACCTCGAAGGTGACGGATATGAGCCGTATGTTTTACGACTTACGTAACATTACCTCTCTTCATCTCTCCAATTTCGATACCTCGAAGGTGACGGATATGAACCGTATGTTTTCTGGCATGTCTAATCTCATTACCCTCGATCTCTCCAACTTCGACACTTCGAAGGTGACGACTATGATGTCCATGTTTTATCTCGATGAAATACCTAAGGATAAACTAGAAATAATTTATGTAAATAATGATTTTAATACCACTAACCTTACAGATACTTATCTAATGTTTTCGAACCGCAGGAAGCTCCGCGGAGGGAATGGTTCTTATCTCGCTGATCCTCTTACGGCGGATAAAACCTGGCTTCGCATTGATGATCCAGCCCACGGCCGCCCAGGTTACTTCACGAGGAAGCCATAGGAGTCTACGTAAAATCTTAATAGTGGCTTTTTCTGGTTATGTGTCATCTTCTTATATTGTATTTTATCTAAAACTTCTTGAGCTATTAGGTTCAGTTAAACAATTAAGAAAGACACCTAAAACAAAAAAGGAACAATCCTG
>JABZKC010000002.1 GCA_015257485.1 Nanosynbacter sp.
AATGAAGATAACTACTTAAAAACAGCTTGTTCCGAATTGTTTAACTAAACCAGAAATTTCGTAATTCTTGCATAATTCCTGGTTAATTATTCTAGCTCCACAAATGATGGAGCTAGAATTTATCTGAAGCACAATCTAGGTTATGAGCCTAATTTACTAGTAACGGTGCTGCCTGCGCTATCTTTTAATGTTACTACGATAGAAGTTTCACTTCCTGTCATAGTATAGCTTGTGGTATTGTCGCCAGCTTGAGCCGTCCCGGAAGCTACCACTGTGCCATCTACGGAGACCGTGTAGCTGTCTAATTGCTCAGAACCTGCTTTTGCTTCAAACTTTAGTACTGCACCACTATTAATCGTACTATTTTTAATCCTTACCGTAGGTGCACGATAAGAACAATCATCTGTGGTAAATGGGTCATAGCCGTCGGCAGATTTGGCAAAGCTCTTATTCTTTGAAATTGGATCAATTGTGAAGCTAATATCTACTTCTTCGATTAAGCTTGGGTCTGTACAATCAGAGGCTTTGTGCTTGTTGATGCGGTTGAATTTCATTTTTTCGGTCTGAGCACCCGAGGTCTTATTGTTGAACCAGCTTGGGAAAATATCGGTAATTCCACTTACGGTAAGGGTTTGGATTCCAGCTGGTTTTTGTACCTTGTCGCCAGACTTCCACTTCCCGGCATTGGCATAAACATCCTTATGCACAGGCTCCATATAATCATTGACCACGCGACGCACAATTGTATTTGAAGAGTTTGTTAGGCCGCGACCATCGTGATTGCCGTTCCAAACCACTGTTGCGACCACTGGTGAATAGGAAGCGATTAGGGAATCCTTCGTGACGGTCGAAACGTTAGTGGTAGTTGTACCAGTTTTAGTGGCAGTCCAGACGCCAGGCACTACGAAACCAAACGACGCACCGAGACTTCCGAAGACCATTGAACGAGCGGAAGTGTCACTGAGAATATCAGAAACCATGTAGGCGGCCTGAGAGTCAAGTACACGATTACCAGAGGCATCTTCCCATTTTTCTAGTACATCACCAGAACCATTCTTCACTTCCAGAATGTATGAAAGTGGTTTATAAACGCCACCACGGGCCAGGGAAGCATAAGCATTCGCGTGCTCAATTGGTTTAACGGTACAACCTGAACCAATCGCAATCGAGAGACCACCGGAGGTGTCAGTACAGTAGGATAAATCACCTAGGTCATGTGCGGTTTTAATGCTATCTTCGATGCCATTGATGTAGAGAGCTTTTACCGCTGGAATATTCAAAGAGTTAGCTAGGGCTCTGCGAATTGAAATATTTCCATAGAAAGCTCCGGTGTAGTTACGTAATTTACAGTTCCCAGTAAAGCCAGCACAGTAGAAATTATCGATATTTTCATCTTTCAAAATCGAGCCAGCACCGTAGTTTGCCCCTTCGCGTTGCTTAAATAATGGCGCGTAGTCCAAAATTGGCTTAATTGAAGAACCTGGTTCGAGTAGTGAAGTGGAGGCGTTTACTTCGCCGTATACCGGTTTGCTCCAGTCAGCAGAACCTACCATTGCAATCACTTGTCCAGTTTCCACATCGACAGAAGAGAGGGAAATGTTGTCGCTACCGTTTTGATACATTAATGCCGTACCATTGGCTACTGCCTTTTCCGCATATTCCTGAGCTTTCAAATCCAGACTAGTTTTAATCGTAAAACCACCTGCACGCATCGTCTTCACGCCATATTTTTCTTCGAGTTGGCGCTTCACTTCGAGTACGAAATGAGGAGCCTTAATATCAGTGTAACGGTTAGATTCCGGCTGGATCGACTCAAGAACTTTTTCTTCTTTGGCGGCCTTGGCTTGCTCTTCGGTGATGTACCCCATCTTTACCATCACGTCCAAAGTTTTGTGTTGGCGTTCAATCAGAGATTTGTTGTAAGCAGTATTATACGGACTAAGCAAAGTTGGGTTATTTGGAATTGAAGCGAGTAAAGCTGATTCACCGAGGGTTAAATCTTTAGCTGATTTTTTGAAATAAGCCTGCGCCGCACTTTCGACACCATTACGACGACCACCATAAGGTGATTCATTGAGGTACATGGTAATGATTTGCTCTTTGGAATACATCTTCTCAACTTCGAGCGCTAAAATCATTTCCTTAATTTTGCGAGGCAAGCCAGATACTGTACGGTTGCCGGCTTCGTCTGCGAAATAAACCTGTTTAATTAATTGTTGGGTTAAGGTCGAACCACCTTGTACGCCACGGCCAGTTACGGTTGAAAGTGCTGCACGAATTAAGGCTGAGAAGTTCACACCTGGGTGGTTATAAAAGTCACGGTCCTCAATCGCTACTGTCGCCTGACGCATATAAGTAGAAATATTATCTCCTTCCACTACCAAGCGATAATCACCGTCACCCTTATCTTCCCAGAGGGTTTGACCATTACGATCCAAATAGGTATTAACTGTACCTGTAACTTTCATTTGGTCGAGGCGAATTTCATCAAGATCTTTCTTAAAGTAAAGGAATAAACCGCCAATCGCAATGATTGCAAGTAGGAACATCGCGGCGCCAAATTTCAAAACCATGAATAAACCCTTCTTCGAGAAGAGATTGCGTAATACGCGTTTTGGTGCGAGTTTGGCAAAGAAGCGCTTGACCGGTTCTTTTGGTAGTTTCGCGAGCTCTTCTGCTTCGCGTCTTGCCTTAGCTTCCTGCTTCATTTTATTTTTGTAAACCAAGCTAGAGTAGACATTCATCTTACGATCACTCTTCATAAAAGGTGATTTTTTTGGTGCCTTTGGTTTATCCTTGTTATTTTTTGCCGAAGTTTTATTCATTTCCTTGGATTCTGTAACTAAATTAACATTATTGCTTTGTACTTTTATTGTAGCATTTTCTGTTGGTTTTGGGGTATTCTCCTCGCGTAATTTAGTCTCGGTTTTTAGGTTGGACATCCCACCTAGTGGAAGCTTTTTCTCTCTGTTATTAGTAAAAATCTTTTCTTCGCGAGCTGTTAAATATTCTTTCATTGGCGTAGCTTCACGTTTCATCGGTTGACGTAGTTTTTCGCCTGGAGAAACTAATTTTACCGGCTGTCTGTTTGTTACGAAACGAGTAGAATTTTTGTTCGACAAAAATTCATGCATGGAATTAGTTTTATTCGCTGCAGTTTGTTTAGAATTATTTTTTATGTTCGCACTTTTTGAATTGGATTTTGAGTCTGTCACGCAGCCCTCCACTTATTTGTTCAGAATTTAATTATAACACAAGAAAAAATGTTAAAATATACTTATGAAATTATCCGAAGAACTCATCTGGCGTGGTTTTGCCGCCGAAAATAGCTTTACTAATCCTTTCGAACTTGATGAAAAAGCAAATAAACGCTTCTATTTTGGCGCTGACCCTTCAGCTGACTCTTTAACCATTGGTAATCTAGCCGCCCTCATGATGTGCGCTTGTTTTGTGCGTCATGGCTATGAACCAACTCTTCTCGTTGGGGGTGCTACTGGTCAAATCGGTGACCCAAAGGAAAATGGCGAACGCGAATTAAAATCTCTCGAGGAAGTTGCACATAATAAGGAATGTATTCGTCGTCAAATGGCTAATGTGATCAGCTTTGACGGTGCTGCCGATACGCGAAATGATGGCGATCCGAACAATGACCACTATGAATTACGTCTAGTCGATAATTATGACTGGTTTAGGAATATTAATTTCTTGGATTTCTTGCGTGAGGTCGGTAAAAACTTCTCCATGACGCAGCTTCTCGATCGTAAATTTATCCAAAATCGTATCGGTGAAGGCGGCTCCGGTATTTCTTATGCGGAATTTTCTTATTCTTTAATTCAGGGTTATGATTTTCTTCACCTCTATCGTCATTATGGAATTGACCTGCAACTTTGTGGCGCTGATCAATTCGGCAATGCCTCCTCTGGTGTCCATTTAATTAAGCGTCTCGAGGGCGGTCGCGCCGATGTTTGGTCTACTCCTCTGGTGATTGACCCAGTGACTGGTCGTAAGTTTGGTAAATCTGAAGGAAATGCTATTTGGCTCGCTAGTCAGGATAATGGTTCCGGTAATTACACTTCTATCTTTGATTTTTATCAATTCTGGCTCAATCAATCCGATCAAGCAGTCGAATCTTTGATTAAAATCTACACCATTCTCTCGAAAGATGAAATCGATCAGATTCTTGCCGAACATCAAGCTCATCCAGAGCTTCGCATTGCTCAAAAAGCCCTTGCTCGCGGTGCGACTGAGGTAGTTCATGGTAAGGCTTCTGCTGTTGCCGCGATTACCCTCACGGAGCTTCTCTTCGGTGGCCGTAAGATTGAAACCCTCTCTGAATCTGAGATCGAAAATATTACCATACTTCTGCCACACCTCAATCTCGAGGGTAATGAGATTAATCTTATCGACGCTCTCGTTGAGCTTGGTTTAGCGAGCTCTCGTTCCGAAGCTAAAACCTTGATTTTGGGTAATGCTATCTCTGTTAATAATCAGAAAATTCAAGACCCCGCCTATCAAATTTCTTCTTTCACCATTTTGAAACGTGGCAAAAATAAATTTGCTATTGTCAAATAGTTGTCAAATCTGCTTTTTCCATTGATTTTACTTCTCGACTAGCGTATTCTTAAAATAGAAAAAGTGAGGTAAAGTTTATTTTTCCGAGATGCAAGGAGAATATTATATGTATACCCATTAAATTCTCGTTCCAAGAACGATTTTACAGAGTAATTTTTACAGAAATTCGATAAATAACGGAGGAATTATGGTCAAAGAAAAAGAAACTAAAAAAACTGATGCTGAAAACGGAAAATCCGAAGCCTTAAAACTTGCTATTGCTCAAATTACCAAGCAATTCGGTGATGGCTCTATTATGAAATTGGGTGATAATCGCAATATCGATGTCGAACTCTTGAAGTCAGGTTCGCTTTCACTTGATTTGGCTCTAGGTGGTGGATATCCTAAGGGTCGTATTATTGAAATCTACGGCCCAGAATCTTCAGGTAAGACCACCTTGGCGCTCCATGCCATTGCTGAAATCCAAAAAACTGGTGGTCAGGCTGCCTTTATCGATGCTGAGCACGCTCTCGATCCAGCTTATGCCAAGCGTATCGGTGTTGATATTGATAATCTGTTGATTTCTCAGCCAGATAATGGCGAACAGGCTCTCGAAATTTGTGAAACCCTCGTGCGTTCAAATGCTGTCGATCTTATCGTAGTCGACTCGGTGGCTGCCCTCGTCCCACAAGCTGAAATTGATGGTGATATGGGCGATGCTCAGATGGGTCTTCAGGCGCGTTTGATGTCTCAGGCTATGCGCAAGCTCACTGCAATTATCTCTAAGTCTAAGGCTACCGTCATCTTCATTAACCAGATTCGTATGAAAATTGGTGTGATGTTCGGTAACCCTGAAACCACTACTGGTGGTAATGCTCTAAAGTTTTACGCTTCTGTCCGTATTGATATTCGCCGCATTGGTCAGATTAAAGACGGTGAAAATATCATTGGTAACCGCACCAAGATTAAGGTCGTGAAGAATAAGATTGCCGCCCCATTCCGCTCCGCTGAATTTGACATTATGTATAACGAAGGTGTTTCCAAGGTTGGAGACGTACTTGATCTCGCCGTACAATATGGCGTTTTCGATAAGGCTGGTGCCTTTATTAAATATAATGGTGAAACTATCGGTCAAGGTCGTGAAGCTGTAAAGCGCGTACTCAAAGAAAAGCCAGAATTCTTCGCTGAAATTGAACAAAAAGTTCGCGAAAAAGCTGAAGCGAGCGAATAGTGTCTGCCCTATCTCTGGAAACTTTTCAGAAAATCTCACAGTTAAAGCCAGGAGTCAAAGATCCAAATCGTATTAATATTTTTGTTAATCATAAATTTTTGTGCTCGCTCAGTTTCAAAGTTTTTTCTGAGCAAAATCTCAAAGTCGGCGACGTGCTCACGGAAGAACGTATCGCCGAACTAGTTGCTCTTTCTTCGCTAGATAAGCTCTATCAATCTACCTTAGAGTATTGTTTGTCACGTCCACATTCTGAAAAGGAAATTCGCGACTATTTGCATCGCAAGCAACTTCGTCGTCGTCAGTCGCAGATAAAGTATGATAATTTCAAAAAACGCCTAGCCGAGGACGAGGAATATCGCACTAAGATTCAAGAGCTGCAAAAAAATGTTCGTGCCCAGAATAAAAAGATTCGTGAAATAGATTTCACGGAAAATAACACTTATGAATATACTGGTCGAAAATCTCTTAATCTTCCGACCAAACCCGGTGCAGAAATTACTGAGACGCAGATTAATCTCGTAGTCGAGCGCTTGAAGCAGGAAAAATTTCTTTCCGATTATAATTTTACGCGTTTCTATATCGATAATCGCAATCAATCTAAGGGAATTAGTCGCAAAAAATTGCTCTACGAACTTAAAAGCAAGGGAATTTCTGAATCTCTGGTGCGCGAAGTTCTCGAAAGTGATGAGCTTTTTTCTCAGCGCGAAGATGACACTGAAATAGACAAAATGATCGAGAAGAAATTGCGTCGTCCGATCACTCAAGAAAAACTGATGGCCTATCTTGTTCGCCAAGGTTTTTCTTATGATCTAATCAAATCCAAACTCTCCGCTATCGAATCCGAAAATTTCCAATCAAAAAGCTAGTACAAGTCAAAATCAGCGTAAAACAAACTAATTTAATCTAGAAGTTAATTATTCGGTTTGAGTAGCTCAATCTAGTTTCTGGTCAAATCTAGTCTCTAGTCATTCTGGCGGAATGGATTAACGAAGTTCGGCACGAACTCTTCCTGCTCTAGTTTTTCGCGTCCTTTTTGCTTAGCCAGTTCGTCTTTTACGATGATTGCCTCGTCATTAATCTCCAGAATTTCCGAACGATTAATAATCAATTCCGGATCGATAAATGATTTCAAAATCGGACGTTTGACAATTAGTTGCTGAATATAAAAATCGTTTACATCGACCGTGTAATCTATTACTGTCCCTACGCTGTTCTTGCTTTGCGTCTTTACCTTGAAGTTTATTGGCTGAAAATTAAGTTTCACCATTTCATCGATTTTGACTACATCGCCCACATTAAGTAATTCTTCATCTGAATCTATAATCATCCCGAGATGTGAAAATTCTCGTATACTTCGAACGTCTAAAATTACTCCCGAGTCAAAACTCACGGTGTTTTTGTTAAGAAAAAATCCCAAAATCTTCAAATCATTCGGATCGACAATAATCGATTCAATCGTGCTAATCACCCCACCGGACCTTAAGCTTAAAATGCGAAATCCGATTAATTTTGAAGCCTCTAAAATCATAGTACTCCCAAGATTCCTTTTAGAGCATATTCGGTATCTTCGTGGTTACGCACCGTAATCGTATCAATACCCATCTGTACCACTGGATAGTCATTGCCACCCTCTTGTGTCATATCACCAAAATAGAGAATATCATCTTTTTCGACATTCAACTCTTCCATCAAATGGTTCATGCCGAAAGATTTATTTAGCCCATCACGGAAGGCATTAATGCTAGTAGTTCCTGCCACTTCAAAAGAGAAGTCAGGCACTTTTTCCTTGGCCAGCTTAGCAATCAAGTTGCGCTTTTTGCAGTCTGGATCCCAGGCGTATTTCGCCTCAGTCCCCGCTTTTTGCCCAAGTGCCGAGAAAGTTACCTGTGACAAACGATTTTCAATAATTTCGTCACCCGGTTGGAGCTTATCTTCTTCCCAATACCCCACTTCTTTGGCCGAACTTTCCAGAGCCTCGGTGATTTTTGCCACCTCATCTTCCGTTAATGGATAATTATAAACTTGTTCCCAGTTCTTCTCATCATAAGTTGACCCGTCGTTGTTATTGGCGGTTGGCTGGTAGCGGTAGTATTGTGTACCTTGTGCTACAAAAAGATGAAGATGTGCTAGTTGCGCTGGAGTGACATCGGCGACTTCAACTAAGCGATTTACGATTTGAATCAAAAACTGCTCAAATTTCTGACCCGAAATTGGACAAATTTCAAATTCATTCAAACATTCGCTGAGTAAAAAGGCCATTTCATCTGGAATTGGGGTCTTGGCGATATTTAAAGTTTGGTCGATATCAAAGGATAATACTTTCTTCATCTCTATTCCTCTCTGCGGTATTTCTTTTGCTTATTATAGCAAAAACGCTCACTTTTTGTGGTTAAAATCAAAATCCACACCTCACCAAAACCTTAAAATTCTCAAACTGATTATGCTATAATAAGATTATGAAAACATATATTGTGGGCAACTGGAAGATGAATCTGACCATCGGTGAGTCTTCTATCTTTTTGCAGAAATTACTTAAAAAAATCAAACCTAGTCGTGGCCTTGAAATTGTGATTGCTCCAAGTTTTACTTCGCTCTCTAGTCTTTCACTTCAACTTGAACGTAATAAATCTAAGATTAAGCTTGCTGCTCAGAATTTCTACTACCGTGATTTTGGCGCCTATACCGGTGAAGTATCTATCGCTCAGCTCCGCGGTCTAGTTTCTTACGCTATCATTGGTCATTCAGAGCGTCGTTTCGTCTTCGGTGAAACTAACCGAGAAATTTCTCAGAAGGTTGCCGCTGCGATTCGTAATGGTATCACTCCGATTCTTTGTGTCGGTGAGACTGAAAGTCAACGTAATTTTGGTGAAACCGTCGATGTTTTGCGTGACGAAATTTTTGGTGGTCTCTCAGAAATCGATAGTGACGATATTAAAAAATGCATTATTGCCTATGAGCCAGTTTGGGCTATCTCTAGTACTAAGGCTGCTCATATCGCCAGTCCAGATGAAATTGCTGACGCCGTGAAAATTATTCGCGATCAACTTACTTCTGTTTATGGTGAGGAAACCGTCGCTGAAATTCCCGTACTTTTTGGTGGCAGTGTCAATCCAAATAACGCCGGTGCCTACCTCACGGTGCCAGGCGTAAATGGTCTACTTATTGGCAGCGCAGGTTTAGTTTCTGAGTCGTTTGTTAGTATTATCGAAACTGCAAAAAAGGTTCGTGAATAATCAAAAAATCGAGTATAATTAAACATGAATATGCAAGGAAAAAACACCCAAAATACCACTGTCAAAGGTCGCATGATGGATTTTTCTCCTGTCCGCAAAACTGCTGGCACTATTTCTGTTGCCACGAATTCTGGGGCCACCAGCCTTAATGGTCGCAATTCCTCCGCCGGCGGTTCCGGCACCGGTAATCGTACTTCTACCTTCACTACCGCGAATTCCGCTATCGCTAGCCCCTCTCGCACTCGCACTCTCACTTCGGCTTACACTTATTCGCTTTCTGAACGTGAACTAGAACGTAAGAAGCAGGCAAAAAAAGAGCGTGAACGTCGTGAAGAAATTCAGCGCCAGATTGAACTCCAAAATCAAACCATGGACTATAATCGTCGCCGCATTGAGGCCGCGAAGCAGGAATTAGCTCGCTCCCAGGCCGAAGAATCTTTGCGTAATCGCGAGCTTAGATTACAACGTGAAATCGAAGAAAAACAGCAGGCTATTGCCAAAAAACAGGCTGAACAGGAAGCTCTTCTAAGACGCCAGGCTATTGAACGTGAAAATCAGGCTAAGCAAAGACGCTATGAATACGAAAAACAACGCGCCAAGGAAGAACTCGCCAAACGCAAAGTTGGTGAATTGCCACGTGCTACTGGTCGAATTCCGGTAGGCAGTGCTAGCTTGGCTCCGAGGATGAAGCCTGCTCCTACCGCAATTTCAGTCGCTTCCGCCGCTTCCGCCGCTTCCACTGGGGCAACTGCCGCTTCCATTGGAGTAACTTTGGCTTCTAGTCGTGTGAATTCTCTTGCCGGCTCCGCTACTTCCGCCGCTTCCGCTGCCTCGAAATTCAAGGCCCCTTCACCAGTCTCTCGTATTCAAATCACTGCCAGCCCAAGTCGCACTCTTTTTGGCCGCATTCGTCCGGCTAAAAAAGTTGAGTCTGAGATAAACTCCGAAGCTCAACCGGTTCACCCAGTCAAAGCTCCAGTTCCAACCACCCTTGTCTCCTCAAGTGTGCGTGATGCCTTGCAAAATTATGACAATTATGATGAAATAGAAGATCTCGAGGCTCTCTTTGATTCCGTCGATAGCGACCAGCTCCATGGTGAAAAATCCGCCCCTACCTCTGGTAATCCATCGGCTACCATGTATTATCCGACCGCCAGCCGTTCGAATACTATTTCTACTCTGCCTAAAAATCAGGGAAGCATGCTCTCACCGGATTCTATTGATTCTGCCTTCGCTTTGGACGATCAGACTGAACGATCTGAGGCTATGGCTACGGTCGCTCCCGCTCGTTCACCTTATTCTTTCTCCGATAGCGAAAAACCAAAATCTTCTTCGCTTTACACCGAATCTGATATTGCTAATAACAATTCCAACTATGTCCTCGGTGGCCGCAGTCCATTCATCAATACTGATAAGGTGCAAAAGCGTCCACTCGCTAACGGACAAGAGAATTTCATCTCCTCTGATTTTACTTCCGAACTCCTTGGTCCGGGTTCTAAAATTAAGGATTACACTTTCGAAGAGGAAAATAATTCTCGTAAAACTATTTATGCAAAAAATAAATCTGAAAAGACCAAGGCCAAGCAACAGGCTGTTATTATCGACGATCCTTCCATGCGTAAGACCAATCTTTCACTAGTCTTTGCCCTTATCGCTATGAGTATCTTCGGTGCGCTAGTCGGCGCTATTGTCTATTTCGCCTTCTTCCAATAAGATGTGAAGCTAAAACTTTTTGTAGTACGTAAGGTCAACTTCTGAATATTGTATTTGTGTAATTTGAGATAGTGTAATACATTCTATAATTATGTGTTATAATAAAAATATCACATAGCCATCTGGTATGATGATATCTTGAGGCGCCTCCCAGAGGCGCCGATTGTTTTTATTATTTAGTAATTATTCTAGATGAATTATCTAGCCGTTTTTGTAGAACTCTACGATAACCACTGTCAACATGATATGATGTAACCATGATACGCGAATCTTTATATCTATTACTCTTTTGATTTTTGAGAATTACCAAAAAGTCAAAATCTTTTAACCATAAATAAAGAGCCTCATCTTTCGGGCCAATATGCCAGAAACACGACACTTCTGGCTCTAAATAATGTGTTAATACCGGTAAAACCCAATTTAACCGCTCCGCTCTCTCAAAGTCAATAATTCTTTGACTACCATTTTCTCTGGTTACAAAATGTAAAAATCCTCTCTCATATTCGGTATAAAATTTATCTTTAGTCAAATCTATGCGAACGCTTTTGTTATCGATTACAATTCCGCTTAAGTCTAATAAATCGCGTATAAAAATTGCATGCAAATCTCTATAATTTTGCTCAACCGACAAACCGACAATTTCAAGCTTTTTTGGTAGCCAATCTGGTTGCATTACTCCCTCGGTTCTATGTTATGCCACCTAAACAAATTAAATTTATCTATCCCGTAAGGTGTTTTATCAGTTAATTTTTGTCCAGATAATTCTTCCATAAGACCAATAACACTTCGTTTTGCTTGAACATTTGTATCTGGTTTATTATTAGCCGACGCAATAGCGCCAGTTAAAAAATCCGCCATCTGAATCATAATGCTTTCATCAGAGCGAATCGGCTGGCAGGTAAATTCATTTTGCGTAAAGTTACGAGTATGCTTAAGATACTCTGCAAGTTTTTTACTACGAGTGTCAGACCAAGCATCTTTGTAATCTAGAAAAATTCTAAAAATTTTTCTTTCTTTTGTAGATAATTTTTCCACCACATTTTTCAGCATCATGTATTGTGCTTTGTAATAAAACTCATCCTCAGTTTGTTTATGTAGATCATGATTTAACCCCTCAGTTGGGATGATAATGGCGCGATAGTTCACGCCCTCTTCGCTAAAAAATGCACGTACAAGATCAAGATAATATTGTTCTTTGGCGCCAGATATTTTTGTCCACTTTGTTTCCCAATGCCTAGGAATACCATGTTTTTCCCGAAGTAATTTTATTTTATCGGTAAAATTACGAACTTCATCTACACTACACCAAATAGCACCGATAATCATAAAATCACTAGACTTACCTAGGTGTGAAGACTCGTCTGAGTAGATACGAAATTCGTCAATATTCATGAGACTATTATACCATTTGGCAAGAGGATCATCCATGGTCCGTAATAGCTCGGTTCAGCTAAACAATTAAGAATGACTCCTATTCAAATGTTGCAAAGCTGCTGACCCCTCTAGGTTCTACTCTAAAAAGTGTGCCTTTTGTGGTATAATTAAAATGTCTTAAGTTAGCAATAAAGTCGTAGCAAACTATCGTGAAAATGATGGTTATGCACCCCCAGCTAGGGCATTGCTCTTTGGTTGGGTGCACCAAGCACTCGCTACGACAAAAGCAACTTAAGACACTGCTAGAGCAGTGTCCTTTTGGTTTTAAAGGGCAGGGCAGTGTCCGAAAGTTGCAGAAAGGCATTATGTCCACCAAAAAGAGTAGCGAAAAAACTAACAAAAGCAAGAAAACTGCACTAAAGCAGAAAGATAGTAGCATTGTAAAAAGCACAAAAAACGCTCTCTCTAACAAACGCATGCTTCTGATAATTGCGGTAGCCATATCCGTCGTTATAATTATCGGGTTAGTTATTATTTTATCTATCAATGGTTCTAAAGAAAGTAGCCCTGTAAATTCTGAAGAGGCAAGTAAAGATGATACATTGGGTTATCGCATAAAAATCGATGGCATCGACGAGAGCTCGGTCGAAACCACTGAAGAAGATGGAGTAATAGTTCATCGTGCCAAAAGAAACCTAGAATGTGTTTTTGATGACAATTATTCAGTTAATAGCAATGGTTATCTAATTAAATCCGATGGTAGTTACGTAAAAAGCGGCGGTTCTTATTACAATGACTACGATGATTATGGCATGATAACTTGCAATTTTGAAGTGAGTGGCACTTACAATGAGGACGGTGGTTATAATTTTAGTAGTAAAAAGTTTGGTGGTACAATTAGGCTTAATAAAGAAAATGGGCACTTTACGCTGAAGGCTACTAGGGCCATATTCGCCGACGGCGATTGGGGATATGATTATACATTTGATAATGGGCCAGCATATAATATCACCTCTGTCATCATAACGGATCCTGAGCATGAAATAGTGGAAAAGTATGAATTAACCTTAAATTATTCATTAAACAACAGCCAAAAGTCATTCATTTCTTCTTGGCTTGATAAAATAAAATCTGGCAAATCCAGCAAATCTAGTTCTTCCAGTAGCAGTTCATCCAGTTCTTCTAGTAGTTCAAGTACTGATTGGAAAGCATATTGTCGAGATGTTTTTCCTGGCAACGATGCCTATAATACTGCCGCGAGAGAAAGCTGCGCTAAAAGCGCGCAAGCCACATACGATTTAGTGAACGGAAAATATAACAAATAAGGACGACCATGAGCAAACCGAACAAGAAGAACCCATCTGGATTAAAACAAAGGGATAATTCAATTGGGCTAGCATTTTTCTGTTTATTATCATTAACTATTATTTCGTTAGTTCTCTCTAGTTATTGCCTCATTAAAATGCAAAGGTTTGGGAGTATATTACAAAATCAACTGACTAATAATGATGGAACTAGTACTCCATCTACAACCAATACTGTCGAGAAAGTTCCTAATTTTACTATTCGGGAGGGTATATTAGTGTCGATTTCTAGCGCGATGCTCGAAGACTATCCTGGCGAATGCGCAAATAAAAATAATGCAGATAAACTTGCACTCTTAACGCTAGACATCAATATTACGAACAATAGCCAAAAGAATTTTGAGTTTATTGGTGGATTTAACGACAAATGGGAATTAATATCTGGCTATGACGTGGTTGATTCGTATGCCAATCTAGTACTTCAAGGTGGCTATTGCAATCTGGTATCTTGGCAGGATGTATTTCATAGACATTTTATAAGCGCTATGCTGGGTGGTTTATCACTCACGCCAACCACATTAAATGGCGGTGCATTTTTGCTAAGTGGTGGCTCTATGGCTACAAAACTATATTTTGGAGTAAATAGAGACATAAACATAGATAATTTGTCTTTAAGGTATAGTGAGGGCAACAATACTGTCAGTATTCCGTTTCATATATCACTTGAAACATCGCCATATTATAGATCAACTCACAAGGAGTAAAAAAATGAAAGCCTTTCTATTATCAATACTAGTAAAAATTAAAACCATGAGTGTAGCCGCTAAAGTTATTACGTCTGTAGCGACTGTAATTATTGTAGGTGGTGGCACGACTGCCATTATTATTACTAATGACCCAGAAGTTAGAGAGGGTATTGGGCAATTCGTGCGGCAAGAGACTGAGCAAGAAATAATGGGAACCGAAGAAATACCTTTTGAGCAAAAAGAAGAACAAGATGAGAATAAATACGAAGGCGAAACGGAAACAAGACAAGAGGGCGTAGCTGGCGAAAAGGTCGTTAAGTATAAGATTATTTTTAATAAAGATGGTAATAAAATTTTTAGAGAGAAAATTAGCGAAGAAATCGTCAAAGAACCTATAGATAAGATTATTGTCATTGGCACAAAAAAGAAAGACAATAATACTAGTAATAGCAAGAATACAACATCATCTGGAGCAAACGGAAATAATAATGATATTCCTTGGGACTTTGGAAAGGAACAGGCATATTACAGAACCCAATTAGGTCTATGTCCAAGCAAACAAGGAACATACAATGGCGACTATGAACGAGGGCGAGATTTAGCCTTAGCAGTTGGTTATTATTTTGATAGAGGAAATACATGGCAAGAATATGTATCTTGGGTATGGCAAGAATACAGGCTAAATAACAAAGTAGCGGATAATGTTTATGGAATTAGCAATAAAACTATCCACACGCCACACATCTGGACAACAGACCCAGAAACTGGGACCATTATTTATGGCAACGCGGTCAATATCGGCTGGCTCCAAAGTCTAGGACTCCAAAGTTTAGTCAAGAGCATAAGCAAAGATAAAATAAACATCAACTACTATATGCTATACGATACCTTAACGGCGGTCTGGGATGCCCGCGGCGTATATTATAACGAACCTTATGCTAAATCGGACTTAACATCTGCAGAACGGCAAAGTCTTGATAGTATAGCGAACCAAATGACAGCATATATTAGAAAATTGGATTCTGACTTTGAAAAGAAATGTCCTGGCGAAAACGGAAAAGTATTATACGATACAACAGCACGATAACTCGGTTATGGGCTAAACTCTAGATAGGTTATATTTATCCTATATATCCGACTGGCGCATCTTCTTCATCTATAAGCCCTAACTCGATTTGTTGGCAAATATCGCACTTATAATCTTTGCCTTCTGGTAACAAAGCACCACAAGACAAGCATATTTTACGCATATTACATGGGTTGTTATAATCATTCATCTTATCTTAATTATACTTTTTTCTTATTTTGTAACGCCTTTCCCTATAAAATAGGTGTGCCTTTTATGAAAACTTGAGTTCGGTAAATATCTAATATGGTGACCTCGATATATAAATAGGGGTCGATTAGTTTTAAGGTTCTGTCCGCTTTTTGCTAAAAATAAGGGTTATTTGATGCCAATTTTGACACCAATGCACCTAAATTAACTTAAATTAGCAAAAATACAGAAAAACAAACTCACAAAATAATATCATAACAAAAAACCGCCAAATTTTAGGCGATTTCCAACATTTTACGGAATGAAATTGGCGCGAGTAACTTTGCTTCGCAAATTTTCTCGTATGGGCGGTCATAAAAATAAGAGCATAAATACTCTTTCTTTTTATTACCTGGCGTAAGTAATCCCACTACGTGATCTTTCTCGTACAGGCGACCAAAAAATAAGAGCATAAATGCTCTTTCTTTTTACAACCTGGTGCGAGTGGAGAGAATCGAACTCTCATCCCAAGTTTGGAAAACTTGTATACTAACCGCTGTACTACACTCGCTAATGGGGTGGGTGATCGGAATTGAACCGACGACCTTCTGGACCACAATCAGACGCTCTAACCAACTGAGCTACACCCACCAAATTTTCAAAAATGCGCTATACGCTTCCTAAATTGTAGCAAACTCAACTAGTTTTTTCAATTATAGATTATTAATTTTCCCCAAGAATCAGAAATTCGGCTTAATCACTGGCCTAATATTCCCGCCAGAAGGTCTGTTACCTCCAGAAAAACCAGCGCCGCCCGAGAATCCAGCGCCGCCAGTAGGTCCGCCGCCCATTCCCATCATTTTGTCGCGCTGCATGGTTTCACTCGGGGCACGTCGCACACTAGACGTTCCACCACTAGCACCAGCTCCGCCTAGTCTTCCATATCCGCGTTTATACCCATCTCCAGGGGTCACGCCGTATCCGCGCCTCTCGCCGCCGCTACTCAGTACGCCATATCCGCGGTTTTTCTCACTCTCGCTTACCACTCCATATCCACGCTTCAATTCTTCAGGGTTTTTTACGTAGCCATAACCATGATTGGTCTCTTGGCTATCCACTCGACCGAAGCCATTATTCTGGCTAGACTCCGAACTGCCACCTCGAACGTCAAAACTACCGTTCATGCCATTTTGTCCGCGTGATTTCTGATATAAATCACCTGCCGCTTGTTGCCTACCGGAATTACCGCGCATTAAATCACTTTGTCCGTAACTGCCGATTATGCCGCCCATTTCACCTCCATTTTCTTCCATTATAGCAAATTTTGCCATCTTAGCTTGCCGCAAAATTCGCCAACTATCGATAAAGCCACTCGTGCGCTGCAACATTCACTACCTATTACCAAGTCCACTCGTGCTTACAAGTAAGCTAAAAATCGCAGCAAACCCCTGTAGTTTATTGTGAAAACCCTCCATACTTGCTTTCAAAAATCTAAAACACTTATGATTATTTTCTAACTATTGAAATCCACACGCAGAAAACGCTAATGCTTGTGATATAAACATTGACATTTTCAAGCATTTATAGTATAATCACCTCAGTCTGTAATCTGGCTTAACCGCTTGAATTACCAAGACGTCCATTAAAATCGAATCATCTCAGGCGTAAAATAATTTCACGCCTGTTTATTATAGATGAGATGTAAAAGAAAACTATTTTTTGCCTCGAAAAATCGAGCGCAACATGAGGAGGGAATCATGAACCTGACATTGATTGCAGTGATGATTGTTGTCGTAACTTTCGCTATTTTATATGGCGAATCTGCTCGGAAGACCAAGTCCAATCAAGAGGTCTTGGCGCTTCAAAAAAGCTTCTTGAGGGGTTGTCTAGTAAGTTTAGTTTTACTCTTACTACCAGTCTTCGAAAGTTTAGCGTTTCCAAAACCGCAACCGCACCTTGCTACAGTGACTTTTATAGTCGAGTCAGCGTTGATTGCGTTGTTTGGTTTTCTAGAACTGCGTAAACTGAATTACCGAAAGGTGAAGCTATTTTGCCTTTTAGCGCTACATGTCGGAATTGCTCTAGTTTGGTGGCAGCTTTTTAGCTACTATCAGATGGAACAGGGTATTTTTAATAGTCCGAGTTTTACACTAGTGCCTTTCATGGTGTGGGCAGCAGCAATAGTTGTAGTTGCCTTTACTTATCTTGACGGCCCTAAATTAAGAGCCAAAAAGAAAAGTAAAGCTGAAGCTGAAAATGCTAAGCTGCGTGAGCAAATTGAGCGCATGCAGAATGAACGTAATCGACTTCAGGAGGATAACAAAAAGCTTCGAAATGCAATCCAAAGTGGAACCATTAAGTCAAAATCAGTAACTGAGGATAAAAAAGCAGAGCAAAATCCGCCGAAAAACACTCAGACTGATGAAGACTTAACCCCCCAGGTTGAGGAGGCGACTACCACCTCTGCGCCGAAATCTGACGCAGAGGATACGAAGGTAAAAGTTACTAATTCTAGCATGAACGGAATTGAACAGCAAAAGCTGTCTGAGATTCTCGATCGGCTAGACAGTGACTCTAGTCCTGAAGCTCAGCAGGCAGCAATCCAAGAGCTTGTTAAAAGCTATCGAACTGCTGCTATTAAGAAAGCAGTCGAAGAGTTTGCTAAAGGCCGTCGAGCTGCTACTGCTAAGGAAGCTACCACTCCGGAGGAGGAAACTTCAAGTCAAGAACCAGAGTTCGTTGACTTCGAAGAAGAATCTGAAGAAGAGGAAGAGGTCCTCGACCATGTTGATTCTGATGATGGGGAGGATGATACAATCTTCGCTGGTTTATCCGCAAAGATTAGTCCTGCAACCGTCGCCCTGACTGCTGCAATTATCCTCGTGATATATGTGACAGTTCTAGTCCTCGCCTAGGAGGATGCCTATGAACGAGGAGATGGTATTGGAGCATGGTTGTCGTGTTTTAGTTACATTTTTGACTGGGCTCCGCATTTCCTCATATCGGGAACGGAGCCTCAAACAGAAAAAGAGGTGAAAAATGAAAAAGTTTGGAAAAAAGGAAAGGGTCCTTGCGGGGATTCTTGTAGCTGCGCTTGTAGTATTGGCTCTAGCAGTTGGTGTGAAATCTTATCAAAGAAATCACACTAAGGTAGAGGCAAAAACACCTTCCGCTAAGAATACCGAAGTTGAGAAGTCAGAATTAACTTTCGACTTTGATGCTTACGAGTATGCGAAAGCGTATCCAGAGTTAAGTCGTGAGTTCTGCGACAATTCGATGCCGAATAAGGCAGCCGAAAGAGTCGCAGGATCTGGCTTTAGTGACGCTCTCTCTGTTCCTTTCTCCGTGACTCACGGAACGAAGGATGGCGAGAAGTATAGCGAAGACGAAGTAGCTATCATGATTACAGAGGATAACCAGGAAGTTCTAACAAATTATGTATATACTCAATCGTGGATTAAAATATTCTCGAGTATAACCTTGAGTGATGGAACTACTCTCCCTCAGATTAACCCCTGGTTAAATGAGGCACAACTTGAGTATGACAGATTCATGAAGGACGGAACTGGTGGTCAGAACTATCTCCGAGAGGAGGGCGGAAAGCTGTATATCAACGACCGACAGCTCAAACTCGGAGTAGCTACATTGTGGCTCCGTGATCGGCTTATTAACCAGGGAGTGCAGTTGGTGACTACAAATCACCATTATCCACTGAGTTTGGCGAATACTGATTCCGCCAAACTCACGACGTTTACCGAGGCGCACTACGAGTTTACTCGTGACGCCTTAGTGCTAGCTTATGTAAATAAAGCTGGCACGGAGGTTTTCAAGATCGGAATCAATGTTCACGACAAGCGTCCAGAGCTGATCGTGAATAAAAAGGTTCCAAAGGAGAAGACGAAGAGCAAGCCAAAGCCCAAGAAGCCTATTCCCAAGCCAGAAATTCATCCAAGCACAGATCCAGAAGCTAAGCCAAGTCCTAATCCACAGCCAGGACATGGTGATGGTGAAAAGCCAAAGGAGCCTCAGCCCGAGCCCAAGAAGGATCCATTAAAGGATCCCGCAAAGGATTCGGTCAATAACGGCGGCGCTAAAATCGGTGGTAGTAACACTACCGTCGGCACTGACGTTTTTGAGCCTACGGATCCGGCCGTTCGGACGGACGGTGGGCATGAAAAACCCGCTAACGTAAAGCCAGAAACTCCGACTCCAGATCAGAGTCATCAGAATGTGGAAACACAAAAAACTGATGAAATCAAGATGAACTACGAGACGGAGGCTCAGCGCAATGATAGTTACACTAATAATAAAGGTGAGACTATCAACCACGGAGTCGATAATTCTGGAAAATCTCTCCAGAAAGACGACTACGTGGGCTTCGTCGGATCTGATGATGACGAACCAAAATAAAGCATCTGTAAACATCTATCGCACCCTATTACCTTGGCGGCTTCAAGCCGCCGGGGTAATTCATGTTTACTCTTGAGACGATTCGATTTCAGTGGCATAGACGAAAATTAACAATTTGGCTAGAAGAAAAAGATTTAGATTCGTGTAGTCAAATCGAAAACAAAATTTTATAACAGGAACAATTTAATTGAAAGGAGCTTTTATGAAAAAAGCATTCAAATTTGCATCCATCGCTGCTACCGTGACTGTTGCTGGTCTTGCTACTGTTGCAACTGTATCTGGTTGGGGCGATAACGCTGGCGGTCGCGCTACTTACACTATCGCTGACATTAACGCTGGTAAACTTGGCGACAAGATCGTCATGAACTCTATCAAGGACGACGGTTCTTCTATTTCCGCTAAGGAAAAAGAAGCCGGTGTCATCATGCCATTAAACGATGAACGTAGTTTCTTAGGTATTCGCGACGAAGCTACCGGTAATAATGGTAAAAACAACGTTTGGAACATCGGTGATGTTAACGTTGAAGAAGGTAAAACTTACGTAGTTCGTCTTTATGTTCATAACAATAACCCTAAGGGTGTTAACGCTGTAGCTAAAGATGTCACTACTGAAATTTCTTTACCAACTGTGGTTTCTAAGACTGCTCGCATTTCTGGCTTCATTAACGCCTCAAATGCAACTCCATCTCGTTACTGGGATTCTTTGAATCTTAAGAGCGCTGATGGTCGTGCTTTCTATCTTGACTACGTTGAAGGTTCTGCAACCCTTGAAAATAACATTTTCAAGAACGGTACTACCTTATCTGACTCTATCGTAAATGGTGGTGTGAAAGTTGGTTATGACAAATTAGATGGTAACCTCCCTGGTTGTTACAACTATGCTGGTTATGTCACTATTAAGGTTAAACCAGTTTTCGAAAGCACTTCTATTACTAAGAAGGTTCGTATGCTTGGTGATAAGGAATGGAAGACTTCTGTCGACGCTAAAATCGGTGACTCTGTCGAATATCAAATTCACTACAAGAACCTTAACGCTGCTCGTGTCGAAAACGTAATTATCCGTGACTCTCTTCCAAAGAATATGGAATATGTTGCTGGTACTACTAAACTTTTCACCTCTGCATTCCGTGATGGTGCTAAGGCAAATTCTGACACTGTAGCAACTGAAGGTCTTAATATCGGTAACTATGCTGTAAGCGGTGACGGTTTTGTCCGCTTTACTGCTAAGGTAGTTGACAAGGATCTCGCTTGTGGTAATAACCGTTTGATCAACTGGGCTAAAGCTTCGGCTAATGGTTTCGCTGTCCAAGGTAGCGCAGATGTTTACGTTAAGAAAACCTGTGAAAATACCCCAGAAAAACCAGTAACTCCAGTTACTCCAAACCCAGAAAAACCAAACCAAGAACTTCCAAAGGAAATGCCAAAAACCGGTCCTGAAACCGTAATTAGCTCGGCCTTTGGTCTTGGTTCTATCGTTACGACTGCTGGTCTTTACCTTTCTAGCCGTAAAAAACTTCGCTAATTGACCGCTCCGAAGATTTTCTTAGGACGTCAATAACGAGCCTAGTTAAAACTCCTCGCTTAATATCGAGCGAGGAGGCCCAGGCTAAATGGTTGAAAACTGCGTGATGATAATAAAATACGTCTTGAGTTAAGAAATGTATTATCATTGAAACAACCTGCGAAGTCCAACCAAAAACTCCAGTTTCGACTGGAGTTTTTTGGTGGTTTGAAAAATGTGGAATTTCGATACTTTTCGTATCTAAATTAAGTATGATACTCGAAGCTGAAAATAAGCTGACTTTTTTGCGATTTATTTTTAAAACTCTTATGGTATAATTTAAGCAAATGGACCAAAATACAAACAATTCTTTTACTTCCGCTCCACAAGGTGGTGATTTTTCCGACGTCATTATCCCGAACGCCTACGCCGCCAAACCTAAGGGCAAGAATCTGAAGAAGTATATTGTTTTTGGCATAATCGGTTTATTTTTTATTTTTCTCTTGAGTTTTCTTTTTAAGAAAAAGATTATTGATTCCAAAAATGTAAGCAAGGAAGAATTGACCGAAATTGCTTCTTCAGAAAATATAAAAAATATCGATGGTCTGGAACGAACTTTTTTTAAGATTTATAATAACTATATTTCTTTTGACGACGTATTTAATCCGTATACATATAAGAAAATACACGATGGGCAAGCCACATTGGTTACATTGAAAAAAGTAACCGATAATAAACAAAAATCTTCGGGTAGTAAAAATGCCGCCCAGGCTTATGATTTATTCCGAAAGGCAGTTGATGAACGCTATAAGCTATATATGGAAGCAATCGCTACTTATGACGATTTTTACAAAGCATATAATGATATGAATGTGGAAATTTTAAGTAAATATAGTTCTGGCAATTTGAATTATAAAATCGCAGCTCATGAATTTACGAATATAATTAATCAATCTGTAAAGATGAAGGAATTGATTGATAATAAAACTTGTGATACTGAAGAAGACCTAAGCAAAGGTAGCCCAACATGTCAATTGCAGTATAAAAACCTAAATGATTCCTTCAATGGTTTTAATAATGTAAATGGATTAAGAAGGATATTCTCTGCCGTCTATGAATTAAAAGATTATGCAAATTTGCAAGATTTAAGTGATTACATTAATGCATATATGGAACAGATTTAGGGAATAATATGAAAGAAAAAAAATACAGAGCATCAATTACAGCGTTAGCCTTGGTTGTCATATTAAACTTAATTCTTTTTTCGGTATCCATAGTGTTTGCTGCTCCACCGACCGTTGTTGTTGGTGATGCTAAAAGTAAAATTCACGAAGCGGTTCGTGCTAAATATATTGCATCTGCATTTGCAGACTGCTTCAAAAACCAGTATATTGTCCGCCATAAGAATAAATTTTTCGGACCAATTGACTCCGCTCCAACGGATTACAGTACGTTAACCGCGATTTCTAAAAATAATGGCAATCTTTTTAAGGCGACTAATTGGGATAATTACCATAATGTATCGGTTGGCGCTGAGCTAAAGAAGGAAATCTCTGGTAAGGCTTCCAGTGGCAATGATGCTGGTGTTATTGAATGCCAAGATAATGGTTCCTCAAACATTACGAAGGCCTTCATGTCCCAATTTGGAATTAAAGATCTTAGTAACCTAATCTGTGATAAAGGCTCAAAGCAAAATGGTTTATTAATGCCAAAAAAGGATGGTAATATTAATTCCTGTGAAGAGGGGACCCTTGATGCTCTTGGTCAATTCAGTAAAAATCCGGATGGTGAAGAATATATTAAAAAAATCTACAATAAATGGGCTAAAAATAATCCATTTGCTGTGCCATACGATAAGTTGGATGGCTATTATGATGACCCTACGCTGGCCTATAATGATGCGCTAACTACCTTTGAGCTAAACTGTTCACCGGGTGCTGCCTATGCGGATAAGATAGATATTTCTACATATAATTTCAAAATCAAGATGCTTGGCCCAGACGGTAAGGTTGTTGAAAAGTATCCAAAAATGATTGCGACTACCGAAAAAGATGGTAGTAAGAAATCCACAAGTTTTGTGAACGCAGACGGAAAGGCACTCAAGTGTAATGAACTTGCAGACGTAATTAATAATAGCTTTGATCAGTATGCAAAAAACCTTAATGTTGCAGAATCTGACTCTTGTAATTCGCAAGAGGTTATCGATAAAGCTAGTGAAATCGTAAGAGCCTACAGTGCTAAGTATAATGCTAGGGTTCCTCTAACCGAGGAAGAAAAAAAGGAGCATAAGATCCTTTCAGAAGCATTACAGAAGAAAGATTTTACCGTAGACGATGGAAAGGGAGGTAAGAAGTGTCTTGATACGGCAAATTTAAAAATTAGTGTAAAGGATACAGCATCAGACGATGATTCTGATGCAGCATCGGATAATGATCTTGCTAATGATGCGAAGCAGAGCTACTGTCAAGAAAACGGCGGTTTCCTTTCTTGGATGCTTTGTCCTACTATCGCTGATGGTGCCGCTACTGCTAGTGGTCTTTTAGGGACTATTACGAAATTAACAGCTACACATGATTCGATCATCAAACAATTTTCTGATCAGAACTCAGCAATCTATAAGGCCTGGTCGGCATTCCGCAATTTAGCAAACATTGGATTCGTAATCATGCTGCTGGTTGTTGTGTTTTCCCAGGTAACAAATCTAGGTATTTCAAATTACAATATTAAAAAAATTCTTCCTAAGCTAATTATTACGGCTATTTTAGTTAACTTTTCATATCTAATTCTTGGTGTGGCAATTGACCTTTCGCATATTATAGGTAATGGCATTGGCTCAGCGATTAGAACCATTGCTGGCGATAGCATGAGCGCAGAAGCATCGGCTCAGGCATCTGCTACCATCTCCAAAATTGCCGGCCTCGTTACTGGCGCTGGATTGCGCGTTGCGGTGGCGACTGCTGTAACTACGGGTCCTGCTATCATTCTCTCAGTTGTAATGTTTGTTGTTTCAGCTGCAATTTCAGTATTTTTCGGTTTTATTATGCTTACTATCCGCCAGGCAGCTATTATTATGGTAATAGTTTTAGCCCCTCTTGCTATGGTGTTGTATGCTCTTCCAAATACCGCCGCGATAACAAAGAAATACATGTCAACCTTAAAAGCACTTTTAATGTTGTATCCCATGTTTATTCTTGCAACTTCTGCCGGAGCCCTTGCTTCTTCGATCATTGTTGGGACGAGTCAAGATATATTAATGCTAATCGTCGGCGGTCTCTTAAATGTCCTTCCGTATTTTGCTATTCCGTCCATGACTTCTAAATCTCTTGCAGGGTTGGGTGCTATTACTTCAGGCTTTGATAAACTTCGTAGTGGGGCTCTTAAGGGGGTTGGCATGGCTGGTGGGGCTATTGCTGCGACAGAGGCCTACAAAAATCTTAAAAATGATTATCGTGCTGACCAGGATATCAATCGTGCAGCAAAAAGATTAAGGCGCTATAGGGATATTGAAGAGGGTGGTGGCACCTTATCTACTGCTCAAAAGAGGCGTCAGTCTGAGTCGGCTAATATCCTGATGAAAGATGCTAAAATGCGTGCAGGCGGAAGATCTGCTGCAGGTATTGCCCTTAGTAATTATGAGGGTACTGGTTTTGCTGGTCTTCAAGCGGCTGCTCAGAATGAACTTATGGAAGCAGAAGATAAGAATAATATGATGCTCTTTGATAGTAAAGGATATACACCAGACGATATGATAGGTATGCTCAAAGATGCCAGTGCAGCAGACTATACTAAGATGACCGATACAGAGAAGAATGCCAATGATAGTCTAATTCGCTCACTTACTAAAAGTCTTATGTCGACTAAGGCCGGTCAAAAAGCTTTTGAGTCGCAAATTGCTAGCGATAAAAACATGAGGCTTTCGAATCGTGCCTTTGGTCAGATTGCTCATGCCGCCCTTAAGACTCCTGGCCTGGCTGATAAGTACCAAGTTATGAATAATCAGTTTGGTAGCTACGTTGACGGCGGTGGCGATACTTCTGGTACTGAGGTTCGGGCTGGGCTTATGGGTAGTTCGTTCTCCAATGGTATTAGAAAAACTCTTACAGATATGAATTCGGATAAATTACAAAAAATTACTAAGTTTGAAGTTGAACAAATGTACAAATCAGGCGCAGATACAACTAATCTCGATAATGCTTTCAATATGCTTGCTGCGGCTTCGATTAAAGACCCGAACCTTATTGCCGATTTTGACGGTATTAAGCAGCAGAAAATACTCGAGGCTCAAAATAAATATGTCGATGAATCTCAGAAATCTACCATTAATCTCAGAAGTGGTGGTGCTGCTCAGGTTTACAATCCCCCTGCAGATTTTGGTAAATACACGCAAACTAAAGATGCAGCTGGTCAAATCTTCTACACTAATGACCGAGGCGACATCTTTAATGCTTCTACAGGCGAACAAATAAGGAATATATAAAATCTTTAGTTCACGAACCGTCGGGTTTGGGGTATAATTATCTCAAGCCCGAATGGCGGAATTGGCAGACGCGCTAGCTTCAGGTGCTAGTCTAGCTTCTAGGTGCAGGTTCAAGTCCTGTTTCGGGCACCACAAGATTAGATCATAGTGAGAGCTATGATTTTTTGTTAAATTAGGGCACTCGAGGCAGGTTAGTTTTTTCGAAGCACGCTAGCTTATAGTTATATATTAGTTCCTGATTATGCACTGGTCTTAGCTATATGTCAGCTTCTAGTAATTTCACGAAAACTTCTGACCACTACTGATCCGATCACCTTAATTTTCAAAATAATCTTGGCTCTTAAATCAAAAAGGAGCCAAGTATGCCAAAAAACCTAACAGTCAAAAACATATTCGAAAAAGCCGAAATCGACCACATATCAAATATTTCATTGGCGCGACTTTCTGCTCGTCAATCTAGTAGTAAATCCCTCGATATTCTACCACTAGATTTTCGAGTTGAAAATCATCCTCTCGATAGAGAGCAGCGCAAATCAATTTATGATCCCGCCAGATTTAATCTAACCGTGGCTGGTGCGGGTTCCGGCAAAACTACTACTATTCTCGGTAAAATTCTTTATCTCTTGCAATCTGGCTTTGCGAGTCCGCCAGAAATACTAGTTTTATCCTTTACACATGATTCCGCCACGGAACTCAGGGAACGTTTCTTGCGCGAATACTATCAAACATTTTCCGAGCAAATTTTGCTCGGAAAATCTCCGCCACCGAACATCACAATTGAGACTTTTCATAGTTTGGCTCTGAAATTGCTTCGCAGTCTCTGGCCAGATTTTTCCGTAGTCGCAGACAAGACATATCCAGTTGACGACCCTAGCTCTGACTCTGATGATAAGACTACACTTACGTCAATTATCCGCGAATTTCTCGACCTACATGAATTGGAATCCGAGATCGTAATGCAGATTACTAGCAAATTCTCCTTAGAGGAATACCGTAAATTATTTCTTACGGTCCTCGAGCAATATCAAAGGGAATTATCAGAACTCCTAGCGAAGCATCAGACTACGTTTTCTGGGCTAATCAAAATGGCAATTCGATATCTTCGTTCTGGCCAGATTAAAACTCGGTATCGCTACATCATTGTCGATGAATATCAGGATCTTTCAGCCTTACGTCAGGAGTTTCTTCGTCTTCTCATCGAATCATCCCAGGCCAACCTGTTCGCCGTGGGCGACGATTGGCAGGCGATTTATGGCTTTAGTGGCAGTCGTGTCGATTTTACTTTGAACTTCCGTCGATTTTGGGGTGATTTTTCCTTGCATCGCATTTCGAAAACCTATCGTTTCGGTCCCACCCTTGCAAGGTTAAGTTCGAGCTTCATCATGCAGGACCGCGCACAGATTCGAAAACAAATTCAAAGCCAAAAAGAAGATTCTTCGGAACCGGCCGTAGAAATCTGTGGCGACTCGGAGCGGCTCGACTTAGAAGTGCTCACGCATTATATTGAGTCTCTCCCACGAGACAGTTCGATTTTATTGCTCGGTCGTTTCCAGGTAGATCAGTTTCGTCTTCTGCACTGCACGCAGTTTAATTTAACCTCTAACGACGTAGAATTTCGCCCGCGACCGGACTTAAAAATTCGTTTTCTCACTGTACATCAATCTAAGGGTCTCGAAGCTGACTATGTAATCCTTCTCAATAATCGCGATGCCAAGCTGGGTTTTCCAGCTCACGTCAAGGACCCGCCACTTAAAACTGAGCTAATAAAGATTGCAGAAGAATTAAGTCTAGATCAGGTCTCAGTCAATGAAGAACGTCGCCTCTTCTATGTCGCACTCACTCGTGCCAAAAAGCAGGTGGTTCTACTCACCGTCGACGGCAAGGAATCAAGTTTTATCAAAGAATTGCGTCGAAAATTTCGTCAGGATTTTACCACCTTCTATCTTTCGCATTTTGAAAAATATATTAATTTAGAATAATCTATCGCCCTAAGCTAATAATTGAAAGCAAAAGATTTTTTACAAAAAATTTCAGGCAGTCTGCAAAAGTTACTTCTTCAGCTTAGTGATCGAATTGATTTTGTTGCCAATATTTTCTTGAGTTTTTTGGATATTTTCCATTGCTGCTTTTGTCATGTGGCGCTTAAATCTAGCCGCACGTGAATAATATTCAAGGGTCAGCTTTTTAATTTCGGAAGTTAAGTCAATTTTGGTTGAACCGAATTTTGCGCTGAATTTATCGCGTAATTTCAAGGTGGCTACGGTCGTAAAAATAATATCAATTACTAAAACCACTAATAATACAGCATTTATTGATTCGATTATTGGCCAGGAGAGTGATGAAACTAAATGTAAAATAAATGGATGTAGGCCATACTTAATCACCATACCACCAAGGCCAAAACCAAGAGAAGTTTCTAGTGAGACGCGACCGTTAAGGTTAAAACGTGTGGTTTCTGAGTAATCCCACCAGCGCACGCGAAAGATTTTTTCCATCACCACACTAGTGATATATTCAATCACCGTACAGATTAAGGCAAAAATAAAGAATTCAGTATACCATTCGAAATGAATCTCTTGTGTCAGGATTAAGAATGAAATCATTCCCACGCCATAGATTGGACAGATTGGTCCGAAGAGAAATCCACGGTTTTGGAATTTACGTTGTTCAATGCTAATCCAAGTAGATTCAAAAAACCAGCCGATAAAAGAATAGATAACGAACATCAAAAACCAGAAGCTTACAAACCTGAATACTTCATGAATTTCAAACATTACTTATCTATTTTAACATGGGAGGCCGGGATTTGTTTATGTTAAAATAAAAGTAATGATTTAGTTATTTTTTGAATTTTAAACCACTACTAAACTTAATAAAAACAAGGAGAATAAATGTTAATTTCTGAAAATGTCCCGATTAAAAATCTTGTCACCATGCGCATTGGTGGTCCAGCTAAATATGTCATTGAAATTAAGTCTAAAGATGAAATTCCAGAAGCTTATCAATTTGCCGCTGAAAAAAATCTTCCAGTCACTATACTCGGTAATGGCGCTAATACCTTCGCCACCGACGAAGATTATCAAGGTGTGATCTTGCTCGATCGAATTCTCGGCATCTCGCAGCTTTCCCCTGAAGAAATCGAAGCCGCTTACGACGCCGAGGTAAGAACTGAAGCTGAAAAAGAAGGCTATGGTTATTTCCGTGCTAATGGTGGTGAAATCTGGGACTCTCTGGTCAACTTCACCGCTGCCCTCGGTTATTCTGGCATCGAAGCGATGGCTGGTATCCCAGGTACCGCTGGTGCCTCTCCAGTTCAGAACATCGGCGCCTATGGTCAGGAAGTTACTCAGGTGATTGTTTCTGCCGATGTTTACGATCTACAGGAAAAAACTTTTAAAACCATCCTTGCGAAAGATATGCAGATGAGCTACCGTAAGTCCATCTTTAATTCTGGCGAAAGCGTCGGTCGTTACTTTATCTATTCCATCGTCATTCGTTTGAAAAAAGGTCAACTTAATCCACCATTCTACCGCTCCTTGCAGGCCTACGTCGATGAGCATCAAGAAACTGATTTTTCGCCAAGTAATATCGCACGCATGGTTCGTGAAGTGAGAAACTCTAAGCTTCCAGATCCAGAAAAAATCGCCAGCGCCGGTAGCTTTTTCAAAAATATTTACCTCACTGACGAGGAGGCCGACGAGGCCGAGGCGCGTGGTATCGAAGTTTGGCGCAATGCTAAAGAAGTCGGTCCAGATTCTCCAGAGAAACGCACTAACTTAGTCAACTCTGGCTGGCTTCTCGAACATGCTGGTCTTAAAGGCCAGGTCTTCCATGGTATGAAAGTCAGTGAAAAGGCCGCTCTAATTTTGATTAACGAATCTGCCGAAACCTATGCTGATCTTGCCGCCGCTCGTGCTGAAATCGCAAAAATTGTCTTCGATAAATTCGGCTTAAAGATCGAACAAGAACCGGACGAAATTAAATAAGGAGCTCCATGGTTAAAGAATTAAACGGTCGTGAATTAGTTGGATTTATTAAGGAGCGTCAAGCTCATCAGGTAAAGGCCCTCCGTTCGCGTAAAATCCGTCCAAAATTAGTCATTATTCGCGATTCAAATAATCCCGTCATCGAAAAATATGTCAGTCTGAAGAAAGCTTACGGTGAAGATATTGAAATCGAGGTGATTGACCAAGTAGTAAATCCTACCAAGGAAGCTATTCAATCCGCCATCGAATCTGCTAATCAAGACAGTTCGGTTTCTTCGATAATTTTGCAACTTCCACTGCAAAATCCTGAGTGGACTGAGGAGCTGGTCTCCCTGATCGCTCCCGAAAAAGACGTCGATGGTTTGACTGGCAAAAGTCGCTTTGATAGTGCTACGGCTACGGCGATTAACTGGCTGCTCACTGGTTACGGTATCGAACTGAATAATAAATCTATCGCCATTGTCGGCCGTGGACGTTTGGTGGGTGAACCGCTCATTCGTATGTTCACGAATTCCAATCTTCGCGTTTCGGTTTTTCATCGTGGCTCTGATTTTTCTGAACTTAAAAATCACGATGTCATTATTACCGCCACGGGTAATCCTCATCTCATTACTTCTGAAATGATTCGCGAAGGCGCCGTAATTGTCGATGCTGGTACCGCTAGTGAAGGTGGAGTGATTCTCGGTGACATTAACGATGAAATTCGCGCACGTACTGATATCTCCGCTATTACTCCAAAAATCGGTGGCGTAGGTCCACTCACTATTGGTGTCCTATTCGAAAATGTCCTGGCCTCTGCTGCCGAAAATCAAACGCATTAATTAAAAATTAAAAAGGGTGAGTCATGCAAGCAAAATCAAATAAAAATTATACCGGTCCGGTCGTCCTTGTGGTGATGGATGGGGTGGGCATTCGTCAGGAAATCGAAGGCAACGCCGTAGCCTTAGCCTACACTGAGTTTTTACATCAATTGGAGCAAAATTATCCTAAGTTAGCTCTCCAAGCTTCCGGTGAGGCGGTGGGTATTTTGGCTGGTCAAATGGGTAACTCCGAAGTTGGCCATAATGCGCTTGGCAGTGGTCAAATCATTAAGCAAGGTATTGCTAAAATTAATCAAGCTTTTGCTACCGGTGAAATCTGGCAATCCAGCGCTTGGCGGGGGGCTATCGAAAATCTCAAAACCCACCAGTTCACCCTCCATTTTTCCGGAATTTTCTCTGATGGTGGCGTACATAGTGAGCTATCTCATCTATTTGCCATGCTAAGACGCGCTGCCGAATCTGGGGTTAAAACTATGCGCGTACACGCGGTCTTCGATGGTCGCGATGTGGCGCCGCAGTCGGCTGAAAAATATCTTGCTCAATTCAATCAAGCGGTCGCAGAAATCAAAGCCGAGTTTGACGTCGATATTCAAATCGCCTCTGGCGGTGGCCGTATGGTTTTCATTGCTGACCGTTATCAAACTGATTGGTCAATCGTGGAACGTGGCTGGCAAGCCTTAGTTCATGGTCAGGCTGCTCATTACTTTAATTCTGCAGATGCGGCAATTAAATTTTTCCGCGAGTCTGAACCTAGCCTCCAGGACCAGTATCTTCCAGCTTTCGTGGTGACAGACCAGGAAAAGCGTCCTATTGGTTTAGTTCAGTCACACGATAGTTTCATCTACTTTGATTTTCGTGCCGACCGCGCCCTTGAAATTGCCGAAGCTTTTTGTCTCGATGATTTTACGGGTTTTAATCGTGGCACCGAACATAATCAGAAACTTCCGATTTATTTTGCCAGTCTCACTGAGTATGATGTGGGTCGTCATTTCCCGGAGCATACCTTAGTCGCACCAGTCGAAATTCATCACACTCTACATGAATATTTGGCTGGCAAAAATCTTACTCAGCTAGCCTGTTCTGAAACTGCCAAGTTTGGCCACATCACCTATTATTTCAACGGCAATAGTTATGAACCTCTGCCAGGTGAAGAATTTCTCGAAATTAAATCCGATACACGTCCTTACAACGAGCGTCCTTGGATGAAGTCCGCGGAAATTACCGACGCTGTAATTGAAAAAATGGCTAATTTTGATTTTGTGCGAATTAACTTTGCCGGTGGTGATATGGTGGGACACTTCGGTGAACTTGAACCAACCGTGGTCGCTATGGAAGCCATAGATCTACAACTTCAGCGTCTCGCGAAAAAGGTTGATGAACTAAGCGGCATGATGTTAATTACTGCCGATCATGGTAATGCCGAGGAGCTTTTTGATACCACCACCCACCAAGCTAAAACCTCTCATACCACCAATCTCGTCCCTTGTTATTTTTATGATAATACCGAATTTAGCCAACATTATCGACTAAATAATTTGCCTGACGCCGGCCTCACTAACATCGCAGCTACGCTTGCTGACCTCCTAATTAGCGAGCATTCTGAGCGCTGGCGCGATTCATTGATTGACCTAAAATAACCACCCCTAGTCGACCACTGGGGAAAATATGGTATAATGCAGAAAAGGAGAAAAAATGCAGAAAATTACCAAAGCCATCATTCCTGTGGCCGGATGGGGTACCCGTCGTCTACCGATTACTAAAGTTATTGAAAAATCTATGTTGCCAGTTGGCAACCGCCCGCTTGTCGATTATTCCGTGCAAGAGCTCATCGAGGCAGGCGTTACCGATATTTATATGGTGGTCAGTAATACTGAACCTTGCCAAGTTCGCGAATTCTACTCGGATAATATCGTACTAAACGATTATCTAATCTCGCGTGGTAAGGGCGACCGTGTGGCTCTCACGAAGACTCTCCCAGAGCACGTTAAAATTCATTACATCGCTCAGGACGCGAATAGTAAATATGGTACTGCCGTCCCTGTTGCCATGGCTGCCGAAGAATATAATCTTAACGAACCCGTGATTGTCTATATGGGTGACGACTTTATTTGGAATCCAGAAGGCGAATCTGCTGCCACTTCTCTGATTAATTCTCTTCAGTCTGAAACCGACTCCGCTATTCTTGGTGTCGAAATCGCTAAAGAAAAAGTTGATAAATATGGCGTACTCGAGGTCCAGGATGGTAAGCTTACTAACGTGGTCGAAAAACCATCCGTCGAAAAAGCCCCATCTAACCTGATTAATGTCAGTAAATATATTCTTTCTGCCGATTTATTGCAAAAGATCGTCGCCTATGTCAATGAGCATGACTTCGGCCCCACCGATCAGGAGTACATGATTACTGACCCAATCCATGACTATATTAAGCAAGGTCAAACCATGCGCGTGGCTTCCACCTCTGGTCAATATCTTGACGGTGGCTCGGTCGAAGGTTGGGTACACGCTAATAACATCGTTTGTGGCGTTAAAGAAGCCTAAAAACTGAAAAATTCTCCGAATAAGACTCCTCTAGAGGGGTCTTATTTTATTTTCAAAATATACCATCCATGATATAATATTTATGGTTTATTAGGAAAGGTTCTTATGAAACAAAAAACTTACCAAGAAGAAATCGGCGCCATTATTACCAATCTGCGTCGTGAAAAAGGTATCACTCAGGGTGAACTCGCGAAGATGATCGGTACTTCTCAGTCTGCTGTTCATCGTATTGAAAAAGGTGATCAAAATACTTCTCTCGAAATGATTAAGAAAATTTCCTCTGCGCTCGGTCATCAGATTTTGGCCGTCAGCGACTCCTCTTTTCAGTCTTATCGCATCAATGGTGGTAAGACGCTCAGTGGCTCCATTACGATTAATTCTTCTAAAAATGCTGGTGTAGCCCTACTTTGCGCAGCGCTTCTTAATCGTGGCCGCACCACACTTAAGAAACTTGCCCGTATCGAAGAGGTTTTTCGTATTATCGAAGTGCTTGAATCGATCGGTGTGAAGTGTCGCTGGGTCAATCGCCAAAAAGATTTGGAGATTACTCCTCCTCGTGAGCTTAAACTTGATCAAATGGATCTCGCTGCCGCCCGTAAGACTCGCTCAGTTCTTATGTTGATGGGCCCACTCCTCCATTTTTACGAGAAATTTGCCTTGCCTTATGCTGGTGGTTGTTCTCTTGGCACCCGCACCGTGGAGCCACATCTTCGCGCTCTTTCAGTTTTTGGCTTAAATGTCGATGCCACCACTCATACCGGTTTTTACGAGGCTAAGGTAGATCAAAAAGTGCTTCACGATGAATCAGGGAAACGTATCGTTCTGATCGAGCGTGGCGATACTGTGACGGAGAATATTCTCATGGCCGCTGCGCTTTATCCAGGTCAAACCACCATCGTTGGCGCTTCACCGAACTACATGGTGCAAGATGTTTGTTTCTTCTTGCAGGACCTCGGGGTTAAAATTGAGGGAATCGGCACCACTACGCTTGTGGTGCGTGGCCAAAAGTGCATTGATAAGGATGTGGAATATTATCCTAGCGAAGACCCGATCGAAGCTATGTCTTTCTTGGCAGCTGGCTTGGTTACCAAATCCGAAATTACCATTACGCGTGCCCCGATTGAATTTCTCGAAATTGAGCTCGAAGTCCTGCGTTCTATGCACGCGAAAATTGAACGCTCTGAGGAGTACTTCTCTTATAATGGTCGTACCCGTCTAGTCGATTTGCATATTTTGAAATCCAACCTAGTAGCACCAGCTGATAAAATTCATCCGATGCCATTTCCGGGTCTCAATATTGATAGCCTCCCGTTCTTCACCGTGATCGCCGCCATGGCTAAAGGCCGCACCTTGATTCATGACTGGGTTTTTGAAAATCGTGCGATTTATTCCACTTACCTTACCAACCTAAACGCCAAGGTAGAATTACTCGACGCCCATCGTTTTTACGTCTCTGGCCCGACTAATTGGCGTGCGGCTGAACTCGTTTCACCTCCAGCTCTTCGTCCAGCCGTAGTTCTACTTCTTGGTATGTTGGCTGCCCCTGGCGTCTCTATCTTGCGCAATGTTTATTCCATTAACCGCGGTTACCAAGATTTTGCCCGTCGCCTCAATCACTTGGGCGCCGACGTTAAACCGTTGGTTGGCATCTAGGCTCTGACGTCCAGCCTTTGGTTATTACTAGGCCCCCTAGTCAGGTGCTTCTTAGTTAAAAATACCAGGCCCATTGCAGTCTAAAAATATCAGGTTCCGCGTGGCCTGATATTTCTTTGCTATAATAAAGGTAATGCTTAATAATATTCAGCAAAATTTCAAGCGCTTCAAAATTCGTCATCTTCTGGCGCTGATTTTCTTGTTTGTCGTGGCCCTGCTTGCTGGTTTTATTAGTCAAGCCAACCAGACTTTTATGAATGCCAATTTTGTCAAAAAATATTTTAGCGAAAACCCTACTTACTATGCGATCAAAGTATCACAAACTAAAACTGCCATCATCGATCGCTTTTATGGCTCAGGCAATCAGGAGTTTACCAGCACTATGAATTCGGAGATTGTTAATTTCGCGCAAAATCTTCCGGATAATCAAATCATGCCAGGCGAAGTTATGTATAATCTTCAGACTTTGCAAAATAATTTTCCGAAAATTCTCAGCCAGCTGATTTTGCCAGAGGAATATCAAAAATATCAGAATCTCATCATCGATAATATTTATCAAATTCCTAGCAATATTGATCTCGAACAAACCCTGATGGATAATTTTTCTGCCAAGATTGATCACTCTCTCGCGGAGTCTGGTCAATCGATTAATCCCGCCGTGTTAAATGCCACTACGCATTATATTGTGCAAGTTTACCTGGGCCAACTCACCATGCACGATACCATTCATGAGATAAAGCAAAATTTTGAAATCACCAAGAAATACATGGATATTCTCACTCTGATTATCTTGATTAGTCTCCTTACCCTAATTGTGCTAAATTATTTCCTCTACGATTTAATGGGATGGCGCATTTTTATTTTTACTATCACGTTATTACTTTTTCTCGCCAGTTATCTCGCTTCAATGTCTATCTGTCAGCAAATGATTCAGCGGATATTTGTCATTAAGTAGCGTATAATTAATCTATGAATCTTTTTACCGCTGGATTAAATTCCGCCCAAGCTGACGCCGTCGAAACTCTTTCTGGGCCGCTCTTGATTTTGGCTGGTGCTGGTTCTGGTAAAACTAAAACTCTCACTCATCGTATCGCCAATCTGATTACTCATGGGATTTTACCTTCGCAAATTCTCGCGGTTACTTTTACTAATAAGGCGGCTAGGGAAATGCGCGAACGTCTTTTTCATCTCTTGAAACAAGCTTCAAAAGAAACTGAACAATATCCCGATAGCCTGAAATCTTTCTTCTCTTCCGACCTTTTCACCGCCACTGAGGTGCCGCGTAATTTTATGCCATTCATGGGAACTTTTCACGGTATCTGTGTCAAAATTTTGCGCATGGAAGCCGAGAATCTCCACCTTGATCGTAATTTCCTGATTTATGATACTTCTGATCAGGAAGCTCTCATCAAGCGTGCGATTAAAAACCTCCGATTTGAAGATAAAAATCTCCGTCCGAAAACTATTCAAAGTACTATTTCCAGTTCGAAAAATGCCGGTGTCTTGCCGGAGGAATATGAGGCTTCTGCCAGTTACCCTCAGCAGAAAAATATCGCCAAAGTTTTCTTTGAATATGAAAAATTGAAGGCTGCTGCCTCTGCTCTCGATTTTGACGATTTACTTTTGAAGACCGTGGAGCTTTTTGAGACCAATCCAGCCGTGCACCAAAAATGGCAGACTCGCTTCCGTCATATCTTGATCGATGAGTATCAGGATACCAATCATGTCCAATATCGTCTGATTAAGCTGCTCACTGGTCGTGAACAAAATATTTGCGTGGTGGGCGACGACTGGCAGTCAATTTACTCTTGGCGCGGCGCCGATTTTCGTAATATCTTGCATTTTGAGGCGGATTTTCCGGGCGCCAAAGTCATCAAGCTCGAACAAAATTATCGCAGTACCGGTAATATTCTAAGAGCCGGACAGCAAATCATTGAGCATAATAAAACTAGAAGCTCCAAGGAGTTATTCACCGAATCTGGCGATGGTGAAAAGGTGGAAATTCAGGCTCTCAATGACGAATCGGCTGAAGCCAGTTTTGTGGCACTGAAAATCATCAATCTCCTAGCCAATGCCAAAAATGAAGTGAATAATTTCTCAGATTTTGCTGTGCTTTATCGTACCAACGCGCAGAGTTTCGCCCTAGAAAAAGCCCTGATTTCGCGTGATATTCCCTATAAGATTATCGGCGGCATTCGTTTCTACGATCGTAAGGAAATTAAAGACGTTTTAGCTATTCTAAGGCTCGTGCTTAATCCGCGTGATCGTGTTTCTTTCGAGCGGGTGACGAAGAATGTCATTTCTGGCATCGGTCCAGCTAGTTTGGAAAAAATCTATCTCGCCCTCGGTCTAGACGGTGCATTAACCGACCTGGATGCTGACCAAGTTCTCACTGGCAAGGCGAAAAATAGTTTCTTGCGTCTGCAAAATTTTCTCAAGACTATCGACCGCACCGCTAATCCTTCGGAAATTATCACCGAAGTGATTAATTATTTCGATTTTGCCAACCTCGTTGACGATGGCACTCCAGCCACTACTGAGCGCCAGGAAAATCTCGACGCTCTTGTCGGTAATACTAAAGATTTTGATACTCTCGAGGATTTTTTGGCCGACTCCGCCCTGATGTCTTCCTCAGATGAATCGACTCGTGATAATTCCGTCACCCTTATGACGCTCCACGCGGCCAAGGGCCTTGAATTTCCAGTCGTCTTCATCGTTGGTATGGAGGAAGGCCTTTTCCCAAGTTCTATGAGTTCCGATGAGGATAGCATTGAAGAGGAACGTCGTCTGGCCTACGTCGGTGTGACTCGTGCCAAAAAGCGTCTCTTCCTTACTTTTACCTCCGTGAGATTCTTGCATGGCAAGTCCAATGTCAATACACCGTCCCGCTTCCTGGCCGAGCTTGGTTATCAACCAGATCTCTTTAATGAGTTTGCCGATAATAGCTTCGGTAGCAGCTACGGCAATGGTTTCAGTAATAATAACGGCAACAATTTCGGTAATAAATTCAATCACAATCACGGTCGTAGTCGTAGTTTTGACGATGATTTCACTAATGATCCTTTCGATTCTTATGATAGTTATTCTGGACATTCAAAATCAAAATCTCAGCCAAACAAAAAATTCGACCCCTTCTATGATGATATATTCTACGACGATGAGGGAATCGATTTCTAAAAAAATAACCCTACTAGGGTCTATTTTTTTCTACAATTATTTTTCTTTAATCTTATTTAGTAGTTTTTCATATTCTAATAAATCCAGGTTTGCTGGCCTTGCATCTAAGTCAATCCCAAGTTCTTCAAAAATCTTCACGATTTCTTCACGACTACACCCGGTAAAATGTGGTAACATCCCTTGAAGTTTTTTGCGTGGATTTGCGAAGCACTGCTTCACGAATTTCAAAACTTCTTCTGAGACTAAGGCTTTTTCTCGGGGATAAAATATTACCGAAGCTGAATCAACTTTTGGTGGTGGGGTGAAAAGTTCACGTTCCACGAAAATCCCCCCTTCTACCTCGGCATAATTTTGCACGAATAAAGTCAGAAACGAGTAGCGACCTTTTTCTTCAAGAATTCGATCCGCCACTTCCTTTTGCATCAGAAGTACGATTTTTACCGGTTTTTTCTCGAGTAGTAATAATTTACGAATAATTGGGCTAGTGATATAGTAAGGAATATTTCCGACTACGGAAAATTCTCCAGCAAGTTGATTAAAATCAAAATCCAAAACATCGGCATTAATCACTTCCAGGTTTTTGCCAGGGAAGGAATTTGGTAAGTTGTGGGCCAATTTCTTATCAAATTCAATCGCCACGACTTTCGGAAAACGCCTGAGCAGCGAACTTGTCAGTGTACCGAGGCCCGGTCCAATTTCCACGCAGAAATTCACTTCACTTCTCGCGCTTTCGGCAATTTCTTCCAAAGTAAAACGATCTTTTAGCCAGTTCTGTCCCAGGGATTTTTTGTTCTGTAACATTGTTTTCTCCTAGTACCAGTGATGACTGCTCCAGAAAGCCCAGGCCTGACTCCAGCCACCGTAGCGTCCGGTCACATAGTCAATCATCCAGCGAATTTGCGTCACTGGATTAGTTTTCCAGTCGCTACCAGCTGAAGCCATCTTCGAGCCTGGAAGTGCCTGAGGGATACCATAAGCGCCTGATCCAGCATTAGTGGCATCATAACGACATCCTGATTCGCGCATAATTAAAGTCAAAGCTACGTAAAGGTCATTTTCTGAAACGCCCGCACTTCTGGCGTAATTTGCACAGGTTCCCCAATCTGGTGGAATGGATTTTTTACTACCAACCTTGGTCACCCTAGCTACTGGCTGCTTAATAATATTAGTTGAAACTAACTCGCGTGAAACCTCCACGTTGTTTACCATATTAATCTTATAGATTGATTGCTTGCGACCTACCTCGCCCATAGTTTCAAGTTTGGTTTGACCCGTTGCTATACTTGCGTCATTCTCAGTTTTTTCTTCATAAGGAATTTCTTCTTCCACGGTTACTTCATGGCCACCCGTATGGGTCAGGCGATACTTTGTCGATAATCCAGCTTCCAAAATGTCGTGGTCAGCCACCTTGGTCACTACATCACCGTCATAAACATTGAAACCCGCTTCCTTGAAAAGCGCTTTTTCATCCGTAGTCGCAGTCATTAAAAATACCGTCTTCTGTCCGTCACTCAAGGTAACGGGTTTAGCACGGTAAATATTGATGCGATAATTATCAGAATTAATCCGTTCCGTACGGACAGGCTCCACCTTATCATAATTTTCTACGGCAATATTTGAGCGCTTCAAAGCTTCTTCGACGGTATTAGCGTTAGTTTTAATCGTCAAGGTTTTATTATCGGCAAAAAATGTCACATAATGCATATCCGAAATTTCTCCAGTATCTGGATCTTTAGTTTCGGCAAAAGCCGAGCGGACTCTTGAAAAACCAAAGATTAATCCGGATAAAACTAGCAAAAAAGCGCTAAAAATATATAGCGTCTTATAAGTCTTGGCTATTTTGAAAGCACTACTCACCTAATTATTATAGCATATCGTGATTTATTGATAAAGTTTACGCTAATTTATGATAGAATAAACTTAAGAGTTATCACATAAAAAGGATGTTTCATGAATCAAGCAGACAGCAGCGAAGACTTTGCTAATTTAATGGAAGAATTAAATAATTACACCCCCGAAAATAAATCTGAAAATACTAATTCTTCGACTCAAGCTCCCGAAGGTTTTTCAACTATTGGCTTAGATAAGCTTGATGCGGCTTCTGATGTTAATCAGCCAGTTACCATTGCTCCATCCGCTGACTTCGCTTCTTCCATGAATCAAACTGCTACTACTTCTGCTACAACCAAAAATTCAGACGAGCTAGCCGCACCTAGCCATACCCCACTTTCGCCACTGATGAATTTGGACGGTACGGAAAATACAGAGGCCATTAAGTCTGCCGAGGCCACTAAGGATTCTGCTTCTGACAGTGTTGATTTTACTAGAGAAGGCCACACCGACGATACCGAAAAGACCAAACATGAAAAATTCCTTGAAGACCAAGAAAAAAATCCGTTGAAAGCTGCCGAGCCAGTGCCAGGTTCCATCGGTAGTGCAGTTTCTTACCATGATTACGAAAAAGAGAAAAACGAAGAAGCTACCAAGGCGCAGAATCCGAAGAAGCTAGCACTTAAGCTTGATTCTAAAATGATCGCCATTATTGCGATTGCGGGTGTTTTTGTCATTTTGGGTATTATTTTCTTGATCAATGCCCTGGGTAAGCAGCCTAAGAAATCTTCTCGCGCCAGTAATAAGAGCACCGTCGTTGCTAATGAAAATCAAATTCTTGAATGTACGTCAAAAGTTTCCGAGGAGAATAGCACTAAATATGGTGCCGCTTCAGGTGAAATTACCAAAATTTTTACTTACAATCAAGGCTCTTTGTCTACTATTGAAATTCGTACGGTCTATGAATTCAGTTCTTCCGAGTCTGCCAAAACTGCTAAAGAGTCCATCGATTCTGAGAATCAACTCACCGATAAAAATGGTCGCACCGAAAAAACCGAAAATCATAAGACCACCACTTCTGGTCTTGACGGTAAAATCGTCTCTCTTTCGGTCACTGTAAAATCGGAAGACCTCGAAGCGTATCAGAAGACTGATGACTTTAAAAATCAAAGTTTCGCTACCGCCGACGCTGATGGTAAACTCAATCTTTCGATTAATAATGTTCTCACTACTCAAAATCTCCAGGGTTTCTCTTGTAGTATTACCGAATAGAAGATTCAAAAGAGGCTTCCTGGCCTCTTTTTTTGATTGAGAAAATACTTGATTTTTGCTATAATTATTAGGAAATTATGAAAAATATCTATATTACCACTGCCATACCTTATGTTAACGGTCTCCCACATATCGGACACGCCGAAGATTATTTACTTGCTGATATTTATAAACGCTATCAGGAACTTCTGGGTAACTCTGTGCGTTTTCAGGCTGGTACTGACGAGCATGGTAATAAAATTGAGAAAAAAGCTAAATCTCTTGGTATCGACACTCAGCAGTACGTTGACGATAATGCCAAAAAATTCCAAGAATTCATTGCGCGTTTTGATGTAAAATACACAGATTACATTCGTACTTCCGATCCAGAACACATGCAGCGCGTGCAAGAAATTTGGCAAAAACTTTCAAAACATATTTATACCGCCAGCTATGACGGTTGGTATTGTGAGGGCTGTGAAAGTTTCGTCACTGAAAAAGAATACGCCGAAAATCAAGGTATCTGTCCAGATCATCAAACGCCATACAATCATCTTTCTGAATCAAATTATTATTTCCGCATCAGTGATTTTAAAGATGAAATTCGCGCCAAAATCGAAAGCGGTGAGATGCAGATTTTACCAGAATTTCGTAAAAATGAAATTTTGAAACTTCTAGCCGATGCGCCAGATGTTTCAATTTCACGCCCAAAGTCTCACCTCTCTTGGGGTATTCCAGTGCCAGGCGACGATTCTCAGGTAATGTATGTCTGGATGGACGCTTTGACTAATTACATCACCGTGCTCGGTTACCCAGATCAGGATATTTCCAAGTTTTGGCCAGCCACTGTTAGCATCGTCGGTAAAGATATCCTACGTTTTCATGCTATTTTGTGGCCAGCGATTTTACTTGGCCTCGGTCTACCTCTCCCGAAGACTCTTCTTTCACACGGCTTTATCTTGGCGGATGGTCAAAAAATGAGTAAGAGTATCGGTAATGTGGTGGACCCAATCAAGGTACTGGATAAACATGGCGTCGATGCCTTCCGTTATTTCTTCTCTCGCCATATCGATACCTTCCTTGATTCGGATTTTTCTTGGGAAAAATTTGAAAATGCCTATAATAATGAATTAGCCAATGATTACGGTAACCTAGTTCAGCGCTTAGCCACGCTCTGCAAAAAGAATCAGGTCAGCCTCACGGACGCGCCGGTTCTTGAATTCACTCCAGAATGTCGTGAGTTGATGGATAATTTTAACTTTTCTGGCGCTATTGATTATGCTTGGGGCCAGGTGCAATTAATTAATAAACATATCGAAGACCAGAAGCCATGGACTGTGGCTAAGACCGACCCAGAAGTCGCTAAACAAATTCTAGTTAATCTCGTGAATGAGCTTCTTATGGTTAATCACTTACTTAAACCATTCCTCCCAATCACCACTACGATTGAACAAATTTTTACGGCCTCCGAAATCACCCCACCAGCTACTCCGCTCTTTCCAAAGGAGCGTTAGAAAATAGCCCGTGATGGGCTATTTTTTGATATGTAATATAAAGCTAAAAATCCTATCCGAAATATATCTATAAAAATAAGACCCTCGCGTGGGGGTCTTATTTAATTTGCTCCAGATTATTTACAGCACTTATCGTGATGCTTTTCTTCACAGCATTCACATTCGCAGTCATCAGAAAGAGCCTTAGCCACATCGGCCACGAAGAAGGCAAGGATACCTGCTACAAGTGGGGTGATAATGTGAACCAAAGATTCGAGAGCTACGGTACCCATCAAAGCGTCAAATTTCTCAGCAGAAGTTGGGAAAATTTGGTACATGATAGCAATAGCTGGGTTCAAGATGAAGTTATTGCGAAGCTTGAAGAAGCTGTCGGAAAGAATCAAACAGAAGAGAACTGCGAGAGTTACACCACCAGCGATGATTGCTGCGTAGGTGAAAGCACTTTTCTTGTGATTGTATTCTTGAGCACGGTTGAAGAAGAATGCTACGGTGAAGACACCGACGAATTCGATCAACATGTATTTCCAGAAGTCACTGCCAGTTGCTGCGGTCAGAGTTGGAAGTTCAGCGCTGGCGCCACTAGCGGTGCGGAGTCCGCCGATAATTAATAAACCAAGCCATGCACCGACGACCTGAGCTACGATGTAAAGTACGCCACGAATTGCAGATACACGACGAGTCGCCATCATGCCGATTGTAGTGGCTGGGTTAAGATGCGCACCTGAATAAGCAAAAACTGCCAAGGTGACCGCAAGGAAACCGAACAAGATATAAAGTGGTTGTTGGATTCCGAGGGTCAGTAGAAGCATCGAGAGGAACATAGTTCCGATTACTTCACCGATTACTGCACCCCAAATACGTGGAGTTTCGAAAATCGTTAAAATATTCTCACCTTCAGGATATTTACGAGCGAAGAAACCCTTGAATGGATTTTTGCTTTCTTTAATTTTCTTTTCTACTTTGAGGACTTCTTTTGTTATTTTCTTTTCAGCCTTCTCAGTCGCTTTTTTGCTATCGTCGACAACTTTTTCGACGACCTCGATAACCTCTTCTTTAATTTCGGTTACCTCTGGTGTATTCACAGTCGTTTTTGGCTTGTGTGCAGACTTTTTAGTCTTTTTTGCCATTTTACCTCCTTAATAATATTAAAAAAATTATATCATAATATGATAAACTATGGTAATGTATATCGAAAGGAAAAGATGGGCGTAATTGTACAAAAAGATCAAGATAAAAATGCAGATCTCACTCAAAGAATTACCGCAGACCTTCGAAATCGTGCCAGGATGCAAGCTAAAATGAGTGATCCTGACTTGGTGGAAGATTCTGATTATGCTAAAGACCTTAAAACTACTAGTAAATTTGGTTGGTTTTGGCCAGTATTAATCATCCTCGCAGTGATTTCTTTAATCTTCATTAAATTCTTCTAAAAATCTGCATTAGTCGCGTCTAATTGGCGCGATTTTTTGTTCCCAATTCGTCTTCAACTTCACCTCAAAACAGAGTATAATAGAAGAAGTTATGGAATTGGAACAGCTAAAAGCCGAACTTAAATCTCTCGGCGAAGAATACGCAAAAATGAAGACCTTAGCTCCCGAAGAGCGCAAGGCTTTTGGTCAAGCTTTGAATCAAAAAAAGCAGGCCGTTATTGAACAAATTAAGGCTCTCGAAGCCGCTAAGCAAAATACCGCCGTGAAAGCGATTGATCTTACCGCCCCATTCGACGTCAATCAATCGAAAATTACTTTTCACCGTGGCAGTCGCCATCCTTTGATGATCGAACTAGATCGCGTGATTGATATTTATTCCCGTATGGGTTTCGAAGTCATGGAGTCTACTCAGCTCGACGATGAATTTCATATGTTCGAATCTTTGAACTTCCCAGAAGGTCATCCGGCTCGTGATGGTTATGATACTTTCCGCACCAAGGAAGGTTTTATTCCACCTGCTCACACCTCTACCATGCAATATCGCGCACTCACATCAAGGTTAGATAATCTTAAAAAAGACGGTCAGATTGCCGTGGTGATTCCAGGTCGCGTCTTCCGTAATGAAGATGTTGATGCTACTCATGAACATACTTTCTATCAATGCGAAGGTGTCTTTGTTTCCAAAACCGCTAATATGTCCGAAATGCTCGGCGTCTTAAAAAATTTCTTTGAAACCTATTATGGCGAAAAATTGCGTATCAAAACCCAACCTGGCTTCTTCCCATTCACTGAGCCATCTCTAGAATTGCTCGTCGAAAAACCAGCTTCTCTTGGTGGTAAGGGTGACGGCTGGCTCGAACTTATGGGCTGTGGTATGATCCATCCGAATGTCTTAAGGGCTGCCGACATCGACCCAGAGGTTTATCACGGGTTTGCCTGGGGTGGTGGTATCGACCGTCTAGTTATTATGAAATATCATCTCAATGATATTCGCTTCTTTGAATCAGCCAAACTTGAATTTTTGGAGGAATTTTAATGCTTATTTCACTTAATAAAATCAAACAATATGTCGGCTCCATCCCAGTTTCCGATGAGGAATTAGTAAAACTAATCGGCTCACGTCTTGTCGAGGTCGAAGGTGTGATGGATATGGCCGAAAAATATCGCGGCGCCTATCTTGCTAAGGTGGTGACTTGTGAAGATATTCCGGGTACCCACCTACACCTCTGTCAAATCGATGCCGGTCCAGAACTCAATCAAAAGTTTTCTACCCTGGATTCTGGTCTCGTACAAATCGTCTGCGGTGCGCCAAATGTTCGTGCTGGCATTGTCGCCGTCTGGCTCACTCCAGGTAGTATCGTGCCAGATACTTTTGGTGGCGAAAATTTTGTGCTCGGTTCGCGTAAGCTTCGTGGTTATGAAAGTTTCGGCATGTTAGCCGGACCAGATGAGCTTGGGCTTTCTTCTGATCATAACTATATTGCTGAGGTCGACGAATCTCTCGGCCGTCCAGGCGCTGCTTTAGTAGAAGTTTTTGATTTGAATGATCAAATTCTTGATATCGAAAATAAATCCCTTACTCATCGCCCAGATACTTTTGGTTTGATTGGTTTTGCTCGTGAGGTTTCTGGTATTCTTGGCCAAAAATTCTCTGAACCAGTGAGTTTCGATCAAACCGTAGATGGTCTGTCTGATGAAATTTCCATTGAAATTGCCGATGAAAAACTTTGTCCACGCTATTCGGCTTGTGTAGTTAATGTCTCCGATCTAAACCTGGCGAACCCCGTTTCTCCGGAATTTTCGGATCTTTATTCGATGACGAAAGATTCAGTTTTACTGGCTAAATCTGGCATGAACTCAGTAAATCCAATCGTCGATGCCACGAATCTTACTATGCTAGAGCTTGGTCAGCCACTACATGCTTTTGACTATGATAAATTTGTTAAAATCGGAGGGCAAAATCACGCGAAAATCATCGTACGTGCGGCGCGCTCTGGTGAATCTTTAACCTTGCTCGATGGTAAAACTATTGAATTAAATTCCAATGATATCGTGATTACTTCGAACGATATTCCAGTTGCCTTAGCTGGCGCCATGGGTGGGGAATCGACCAAAATCGACGCCTCGACCACCCGTATCTTGCTCGAATCTGCTACTTTTAGTCTCTATAATTTACGTAAGACTCAGATGGCTCACGGCATTTTTTCCGAAGCGATCACTCGCTTTACCAAGGGGCAGCCAGCCGTCAATACTATTCCAGCTATCAAAGATTGTCTAGCTAAACTCGGCGTGAAGTCAGGTGCTAAATTTGGTTTTGCTGATTCGCTTAAACAAGGTCTATCTGAAATCCAAGTCGCGGTGAAAATTTCTGAGATCAATCAACTTCTCGGCTCACACTACGATGAAGCTTTGATGATTCAAACTCTTGAAAATGTCGGCTTCAAGGTGGTTTCCGATTCGGGAAATCTTTTGGTCACGGCCCCGCTCTGGCGTACTGATATTCACATCAAGGAAGATATCATCGAAGAAGTTGGACGCTTGCTCGGTTTTGATAATTTGCCACTCAGCTTGCCAGTTCGTCCATTCATCGGCGCCGAAAAGAATGCCATGTTTGAATTAAAAACTACTTTGCGAAACCTCCTTTCGCTTGAACTCGGGTTACATGAGGTCCTGACTTATAGCTTCATCTCCAAGAAATTACTCGAACGCGTCGGTGAAAATACTGAGGACGCTTATGAAATTACTAATTCCATTTCACCGGAGTTGCAGCTTTTCCGCACGGCTATCACTCCAAGCCTACTTGAAAAAGTTCGTGAAAATCAAAAAGCCGGTTTTGCTGATTTTTCACTCTACGAAATGAATCAAGTTACTAGAAAATCTCTCGGCTTAATTTCTGATCAAACCCCGAAGATGCAACATCATCTGGCGGTAGTTTCCACTGCGGACTATTATTATTCTAAGCAAATCTTAGAAAATCTCGCTGATAAACTCGGTCTGAATTTTGAAATTCAAGCCTTTACTGACGGCGAAGATTCGGGTTGTTTCGAGCCAAAACGCGCCGCTAAAATCTTCCTTTCTGGTACGCAGATTGGTTGCCTCGGTGAGTTAAAGAATTCCGTCAAAACGGCTCTAAAACTCAAAGAGATTTCTAGCCTAGAATTAGATCTTGAGTCCCTCCTCGGTCAAAAAGCTGCCGACAAACGTATCAAAGAATTTAGTCGCTTCCCAGCCGTTAATCGTGATCTTACGGTCAAGATTTCAGAAGAAAAACCTTTTGCCTTGGTTGAAAATGCCATTTTCGAAGTTTTGAAGAGTCAACCATCTCTAGTCTTCCACCTCACCGCCACTTCTATCTATCAAGCCGAAGGTGCTGATACGAAAAATCTTAGTTTCCACCTGAATTTTGCCTCGACTGAGAAGACTCTCCTTTCTGAGGAAATCTCTGCTATAATGAACAGTATTAATCAATCATTAGAAAAAATTGGTGGAGAAATTATTTAGGTAAAATATGGACGAAAAAAGTATACGCACTAGTACTAAGCAACGCATTATTATCGGTTTTATCGCAATCTTACTCTTCGTTTCCACAATTATGGTTTATGCCTTGATTGTCTTGAATGGTGAAAAGAGTAAAAAAGGCACGGCTGAGCAAAATGCTGAGCTTAAGGTTCTGGCTAAGGAGCTAGACGAGAAGAAAAAAGCTAAAGAAAACGCCGTGAAGGCTCTGAACGATAAATACTTCGAGACCCTCAAGTCTGCACGTAGCAGTATCAAGTCTTACAATGTTTCTCGCGCTCAAAATGATGGTTTGAAATCTATCGATTTAAGTGTCGGTACTGGTGCCACTCTTGAGAAAGAAAGTAAATATCTCGCCTACTACTTCGGTTGGTGTTCTGATGAATCAGTCTTTGATTCTTCCTTTGATGATAATAATAATCCAAAATCTTTGAAGGATCCGCTTGATGTTACTGGTTCTGGCAGCTTGATTACGGGTTGGTCGGATGGATTGGTCGGCGCTAAACTTGGCGGTGTCCGTGAATTACATATTCCAAGCACCCTGGCTTATGGCGATACTAAGGAAATTTGTGGTGGCAAGAATTCTCCACTTTACTTCGTAATTCTCCCATTTGAAGACGAAGCCTACACTAAGGCCACCCAAGAATATCAAACGGTTTATCGTAAATACTTGAATCTCCAAAGCGAGATTCGTGGCACCGGCTCACTCTTCTAATAAAAATAACTTCCCACGCGGAAGTTATTTTAATGATTAATCGAAAGGCTGTTTTCTTGAAGTTTCCTCAGTCCTTCCTCGGTAATAATTTTCCGAATTTTCTTGCAGGCTTTCTCGTACTTTTCGAAGATACTTCCATCTGCATGATGGGCATCGGTTCCCAGAAAATCCACTAGCCCATGTTTTAGAAAATACTTCATTGTCTTGGCTGGTTTTGGTCCATATTGTTTGGCCATACTACCGATATTACACTGTAATTTTACGCCAATTTTACGAAGTTCTAGAGCCTTTTCCGGTTTCTTTTGCAAAAATTCATAACGCTCCGGATGCGCTAAAATTGGCACGATATTTTGGCTCTTCATTTCGAAAATTACTTCACGTAAATACCCCACCTCAGTCATGAACGGTACCTCGAAGAGTACATAATGTTTTTTCTTCTTATTTTTCGCGGCATCCATGCTAAGTTTGGTTGCTTCGCCCATTAGCGAAGCCTGATCTTCTTGCATATATTTCACCATTTCTGGATCTACATAAATTTCATTGCCTGGATATAATTTGAACTCAATCCCGAGCTCACTTAGTTGTGTTTGCAATTCTTTACGCAGACGTGCCTTGGTTTTATTATCCGCCAGCTGTTCGCTATTTGGAATAAAGTGGGAGGTGGTAAAAGCACCGGTAAACCCGAGCGCGACGAGTTTTTTGGCCATCGCAATACTTTCCTCGAGATCACGACTCCCGTCATCGATTCCTGGCAAAATATGCAGATGTGTGTCAATCATGCCGCCTCCTGTTTTTAGGTTTATAGATAATATTGATTATAATATCCCGTGCGTTTTTCGAGCGGAATTTGGTTAAGAATCACACCAGCAATATTAGCGTCGATGGCTTGGAGAGACTTCAAACCGTCCCTTACGTGATCGATATTAGTTTTGTTTGCGCGACAAACAATCATGGTACGATCGGCCTTCTTCGAAATAATCAGCGGGTCAGCCAAGTTGTAAACCGGAGCTGAATCGATAATTACGTAATCGTATTTTGACTTTACGGTTGCGATGAATTTTTCCATTTGCTTCGAGTCAATCAACTCTGCTGGATTTGGTGGAGTCACGCCACGGGTGACTACTGAAAGATTTTCAATCTCGGTTTTTTGTACATATTTACGTAAACGGTCGCCAGCGGTTTCGACCAATAGATTCGAAAGGCCAGCTTGATTAGAGAGCTCGAAAATTTCGTGTTGACGACCCAGGCGCATGTCTGCATCGACGAGCAAAACTTTTTTACCGGTATTCGCAAAGGCGATTGCCAGGTTTGCTGCAACGAAACTCTTGCCCTCATTTGGCGCCGTACTAGTGAGTACTAAGGAATTATTGTTTTTACCCACCAAGCTAAAATCGAGGCTGGTACGTACGGTACGGAAATCTTCACTGATAATCGATTTTGGATTATTTTTCAAAATCAATTCGCTGCTAAGATCTTCTTTAGAAATTTCTTCGGAAGTCTCCTCCTCATTTTCAGCATTTTCCGTAGTATCACCATCTTTCGCTTCTTTCTTCGCCTTCAAAGCTAAGGCGCGCTGACGGCGTTTTAAGCGTTCTTTTTCCGCGTCAATCATATGGATTTTACCAATCACTGGTAGATGCAATTGGCTTTCGACTTGCTCGCTCGTCTTTACTGAGCGATCGAAATAGAATACTAAGAAGAGAACCGAGACACTGACGATAATCCCTGCCGCGAAAGCTATAATTTCTTGTCGCACCACCTTAATATTGGCCGGCTCCGTCGGGGCAACGGCTGAATCGAGCACATTAATATTACGATCATTATAAATCTTGGCGATTTCTTTCACGAAATGCTCGGCGATTTTATTGGTCATCTTCGTGGCGAATTCTGCGTCACGATCTGTCGTGGCAATACTAATAATTTCTGTACCCTTAATTGCAGAAACTTCTGTCATGCCAAGCATATCACTGTAGGATAGCTCAGTGTTCATATCACTCTTCACCTTATCGAGTACGCGGTGTGACTTTACTACTTGAGTATAGGTATCGATTAAGTTTTTATTAGTCGCTACTTCACTTGGTAGATTAGTATTTGACTTATCTGAGCTCACAATCACCGTGGCAGTCGCTTCGTATTTTGGTTTTTGCATGAAAAACACGTAAAAAGAACCTAATCCAAAAATTAGAGCAAAAATTATCAGTAGAATATGGAGTTTAGCTTTGAAATAGGCAAACATTTCTCCGAGGTTAATCTCATCCATGCCTAATTTATATCATATTTAATATAAAAAATAAATATCAAACAATAAAATACCCATATTTGTCAATAGCCATAAGCGTCTTCAAAATGCTTGTCAATGCCCAAAATTTGCCAAAAATAAAATATTTGATAAAATAAGTTCTATTGCACTTTGTAGTCACTCGGTGGCTGGTGGGGGCTAGGTCGTGTGCAATGATTATTAAGGAGATGCATTCGTAAATATGCGTAGACTTAAACGTGAATCTTCGCGCAAAAAGTCGAAAATTCCTCCTGCCCCATGGCAAGAGTATATCGAATATTAGTCTTGAATAGTCAAAATTCAATCTTAAGGATTAATATTTGAGGGCAAATATCGCTTTCCAGCGATATTTTTCTTGATTTTGTAATTTGAAAAGTTGACGGGTTTATTATGTTATAATAGAGACTATGAGAAAACTGTCTGGAGAACTAAAACAACAAATCAATCAACATGTTACTGTCTCTGGCTGGGTAAATTCCAGGCGTGATCACGGTGGATTAATCTTCATTGACTTACGTGACCACGAGGGGATTATTCAGCTGGTGATTACCCCGGAAAATGCCGAAAATTTTGCCATCGCCGAAAGCTTGCGCGATGAATTCGTGATTTCTGCTACTGGTCTAATCCGTGAACGTGATCCGGCTCTGCGTAATCCGCATATCGCTACTGGTGATATTGAATTAGTGGTTGAATCTCTTACACTACTAAACCGTTCCGAACCTTTGCCGGTTAATACCCATGATGACGGTGTAGAGTCTGGCGAAGAACTTCGTCTTAAGTATCGCTATCTTGATTTACGCCGCCCAAGCATGCTTCATACACTTCGTCGTCGTGCGGAATTTTATCATTTTATGCGTGATTATATGGAAGCTCATGACTTTATCGAAGTCACTACCCCAATTTTGGCCAACTCCAGTCCAGAAGGCGCACGTGATTTTCTCGTACCATCCAGACTTCGTCCAGGACAGTTTTATGCCTTACCTCAAGCCCCCCAACAGTTTAAGCAGCTCCTCATGGTGGGTGGGATTCCTCGCTATTATCAAATCGCCCCATGTTTCCGCGATGAGGATCCACGTGCCGACCGTCTTTACGGTGATTTCTATCAGCTCGATCTCGAGATGTCTTTCGTGGAAGAGGGTGAAGTAGTTCGCAAAACTATGGAACCACTAATTAAATCTTTAGTTACCGATTTTGCTCACAAGAAATTACTCTCAGAGGAAATTCCGCGCATTCCATATCAGGAAGCTATGAATCGTTTTGGTGTGGATAAACCAGATTTGCGTTATGGTATGGAATTAATTGATCTGAAAGACGCCTTAAAGGATACCACTTTTAAGGTCTTCCAAACTGAATCCGTGAAGGCTATTTGTGTGAAAAATGGCGCCACTCTTTCACGTTCTCAAATTGATAATTTCACTGAAAAAGCTCGTAAACTTGGCGCGGGTGGTCTGGCTTACATCATCTATGAAAATGATGAAGTTAAAAGTCCGATCGCTAAATTCCTTACTGAAACTGAATTAGCTAAAATCAAAGAACTCACCGGTGCTGAGAATGGCGATGCCGTGTTCTTCGGCGCCGATTCACTCGCAAAAGTGAATAAAGTGCTCGGCCAACTTCGTATCGCGTTTGCTGATCACTTTAATTTGAAGGATGATAATGTTGTCGCACTTTGTTGGATTGTGGATTTTCCATTTTACGAATGGGGCGAAGGGAAAAACAAATTAGATTTCGGTCACAACCCATTCTCAATGCCAAAAGGTGGACTCAAAGCTCTCGAAGCTGCCAAAACTGACGTAGAAAAACTTGCGATTGTTGCCGATCAGTATGATATGGTAATGAATGGTTTTGAAATTTGTTCTGGTGCTGTTCGCAACCACAATCCAGAGGTGATGTATAAAGTTTTCGGCATTCTCGGTTACGACGAGAAATATGTCGAAGCTCGCTTCGGCGGCATGTTGAATGCCTTTAAATTTGGTGCACCTCCACACGCTGGTTGTGCTTTCGGTATCGAACGTATCTTCATGGTATTAAATGACAATAAAAATATTCGTGATATTGTAGCCTTCCCGAAGAATGGCTCTGGTGTGGATCTTATGATGAGTTCACCATCCGTAGTTGATCCAATTCAACTTGAAGAGGCTCATCTCCAAATCGTGGAGGATGAGGAATAGAATATGAGACTGGTTTTCGTACAAGGCGGTTCTCGTATTAAAAGAGATCAGAACGATAATTTATATATTGATGGAAATCTCAATGATAAGATTTTTCAGCGTTACTTGAACTACTGTGATGAGCTGACTGTATTCCTTCGCGAAGAATCTAAAATATACGATGAATGTACTGCAAAGCAAAAATTCAACGCTATTACTAAAAATCCAAGAATAAATTTTGTTACAACACCCGACTTAGTGGTTCCTAAATCCCGTATTTTTAGTCTTAAAATTCGTAATCAAATCAGATCAGATCTAAAAAAATCGATTGAAAATGCTGATAAGGTCATAGTCCGTAGTCCAGGTAATTTTTATACTATTAACGCAGCAAAAATTGCAAAAAAATTACATAAGCCGCTACTAGTCGAAGTTACCGGATATATCTATGATGGTTATCGTTATCACGGCACCAAGCTTGGTCCTATTGTTGCTAGGTACTATGATAAGGCAGCGCAGCGAATTATTCGAGACGCCGATTTTGTTTTGTATGTTACGGAAAGATTCTTGCAAAGTCATTATTCAACGAATGGCAAGCAATTAGGTTGTTCGGATGTCGAAATTCCTCAGCTTGATCCACAAGTTTTAACTAAGCGTCTGCAAAAGATTGGTAAAAATAATGATGTTCTAACTTTAGGTACGATTGGTTTCCTTCATATTCGATGGAAGGGGCAGCAAGACGTAATTAAAGCTATGAAAAGCCTTAAGGAAAAAGGTTTTAAATTTAAGTATCAACTTGTGGGAATAGGAGATAATTCTTATTTAAAAAATCTGGCACATGAACTTGGCCTTGAAAAGGAAGTAGAATTTATTGGTGGTCTTCCACATGATGAGGTAATTAAGTGGTTAAAAAATATTGATATTTATATACAACCAAGCTATACGGAGGGTGTATGCCGCGCTCTCGTCGAAGCTATGTCTATGGCTTGCCCGACCATCACCTCCGATGGTGGAGGAAATATTGAGCTGTGTAATCCAGGTTTTGTTTTTTCAAGAGGCAATATTCAACAAATTGAAAAAGCTCTTGTAAAGATGGATAAAGAAATGCGAAAGAAATATGCTCAAGTTAATTTTGAGCGCTCGGCAAATTATGCAAAAAATATACTAGACGAAAAACGCGACCAATTCTATTATCAATTTAGGGACGGAAAATAATGACAGAAACAGCCCTAATTCTTTCAATTATTATTCCCGCATATAATGTAAGCGAAACAATTTGTTAGGCCGTTTCTTCTGTGGCCAATTAAAATTTTCATAGCTATGAATTGATTGTTGTTGATGATGACTCTGCTAATAATACTTTAGAAATTTGTCAAAAATGACTTTAGAAAAATCCTAAAATAAAATCCTTTCAAAACCAAATGGTGGCGTATCAAGCGCAAGAAATTATGGGCTTGATCGTGTGATTAGTAATGCGATGTTCGTTGATGCTTATGACACCATATGTCCAGGTTCTATTGACGCTATCTATAAAAATATAGAAAAGATGAATAATCCAGATCTCATTTTGTGCGATATTAAAACGAACTATTTAACGTCTAAAAACGACGCTCAATTAAAAATAAAGAATTATCAGCAACTATTCTCTGCGAAATTTTTTACTCTTCTGTCCTTAATTTTGTTATATTGGCTGCACTTTCCCTTAGTGTCTTATTCTTCGGCTATAAAAAATTAATAAAAAACGAAGTTAAAATTTTGCATGAAAAATTTAATAAAAAGCGAAGTCAAAACATTACAGAAAAAATAATAAAAAACAAAATCCAAGCATTGCATAAAAAATCCGGCACCAAGGCCGGATTTTTCTAGGCGGATGGAAATCTTAGAAAAGCATTAAGCTTGCAAAAATTCCAACAGCTAAAATTACTCGATAAACACCAAAGCTTGGGATTGATTTTTCTTTCTTGAAGTATTTCATCACGATTTGTAGTGCAATCAAACCAGAAATAAAAGCCACTAAGTTTGAAAGTAAAAGCATGCCTAAATTGCTGGTAATATAAGCTCTTGAAGAGCTTGAGAGTAGGGACTTACCACAAACTGCAATCATGATTGGAAGGCTAGCTAAGAAAGAATATTTAGCTGCCGACTTTGAATTAAGCCCCATTACGCGACCAGTGATAATAGTTGAGCCAGAGCGGGAAACCCCAGGAATCAAAGCAAAAGTTTGCGCCAAACCAATCGCCAAAGCGCGGCCTGGAGTCAATTCGTTTTCATCTTTTAGTTTCGATAAGTGCGGTAATTTATTCACAAAAATCATAATTAATCCGACAAATCCCATCGCGAAACCAATTGTAGCGAGGCTTGAGAAGAATGGCATTTTTTCGATTACTTTTGAAAGCACTAAGCCGATGATTCCAGCTGGGATTGAGGTGATTAAGATATTGAGTGCTAATTTATAATCTTTTTTCACAAACACGCGTTGTAAAATTTCCCAAATCGTTTGACGATAGTAGAAAAGTAACGCAAACAGCGTACCAAAATTAATTAATTCCAAAAAGAAATGAAAATCTTCCGCGCGTCCGCCCGCACCCAAAATGCGCTGTGTGATTTCGAGATGTCCAGAGGAAGACACCGGAATAAATTCAGTAATACCTTGTACAAGACCTAAGACGGTCGATTCTAAAATGTTCATATTTTTATTATAGTCTCCGGCCCCCATCTTTACAATCTATGAAAATCATGTATAATATTTCACAAGTATATTAATCATTAAATCGTTTTAAACAGGAAACTATAATGCCGATTATTAAATCTGCAAAAAAGGCAGCTCGTCAAGCAGTCAAACGCACTGCAAAGAATCAACAGATTAAGAAGTTCATCAAGAACGCTCTTAAAGCTTTCAAAGCTAACCCAACTGCTGAAAATCTTTCCAAAGCTCAATCTGAATACGACAAGGCTGCTAAGAAGGGCCTCATCAAGAAGAATACCGCTTCTCGTCGTAAGGCTAGCTTGGTGAAAATTGCTAAGACCTCTAATGGTGTCAAGGCTGAAACCACCGCTAAAAAAGTTACCGCTAAGAAGGCTACTGCAAAAAAGACTGTCGCTAAAAAGACAACCGCTAAGAAGACCACCAAAAAGGCTGCTTAGTAAAAAGACCTCTCCGGAGGTCTTTTTTGTGCAAAAATCTCAAATCTGAAAATCGGAAAACCTTAAAATCTTAAAATCTGAAAATTAATTTTAAAGATTAGGAATCCTCAGTAATAATCCCTCAAGTAATATCCAGGGCTCTTTACTAAAATCCGTCGACTTCACCAAGGCATCAATCTTCGCTAATTCCTTCAGAACAGCACGGGCTTTTTTGGGATTTCGCTCTAGTAAGTCACAAGCCTTTTTCGTCCAAGCGCCAATCGTCGCATAAGGATCGTTATCGGATTCAATAGATTGCAAATTTTTTACCGCGCGCCTTCCATCTGTCATTGCTAAATCAAAAATTCGAAACACTGCATTGCGGTCCACCGCCTGCTCTGCGGCGGCAAAAGTTTCGAATTTAATCTCCGAATTAGTTTTTGCTAGCTTCACTAGCTCTTTGTAAACCGCTCCACGCTTATCAAGCTTGGTTTCAAGTAGAACAATTTTATGTGGCGTATTTATCAAGTTTGGCAGTTTCTCCACCAAATCTTTTTTCAAAAACAGATCTTTAATCAAAATTCGACGCTCCGCTTCAAAAAACGTTACACCGAGAAAAATCGATTCCAGTTCTGCCGGACCAATATTATCCGCATCGATAATTTCGATTTTTTCGCCCAAAATCATCCGAGATTTTTGTTCAGCTTTTTTGCGATCTTCGCCGTCGAAAATATAAATCATTTAGATCCTAAAATTTCTTTTGACAGTATGGACAAAGGTGCGTGCCACGTCCTGCAACTTTAATTTTAATAATTTCCGTACCACATCGTTCGCATGGTTCACCCTCGCGACGAAAAACTTTGGCAAACTTAGTTAAATAATCACCCTTCGTGCCATCGGCTTTCACGTAAGTTGCCATCGTACTGCCACCAGAATCAATCGATTCCTGCATCACCGTGCGCGCACCAACTAATAGCTCGTGAATTTCTTCATCAGTCAAACTTTCCACAATGCGCTCGGGATGAATTTTGGCAAAATAGAGTGATTCGTCGGCGTAGATATTCCCCAAACCACAGACCACCGTTTGGTCTAGAATCGTCGGCTTAATCAAAGCTTTTTTATGTCGCATCAAATTCTTTTTGAACTCTTCGTCCGTCATACCCCACGGCTCTTTGGCGAGCTTTTTGATGAATGGCTCATTTTCTACTTCACTAGTTTCTAGTACTTTACAAAAACCAAATTTCCTCTGATCGTTAAAATAAAGCGTGCCGACCTGCTCCAGTTCACCGGAAGAATCTTTATCGCAAATTTCAAACTCCACTCGTGTTTGTTTATTCGGTAAACCCCCATAAAAACTTTCGCTAGGATGCCCGCCCGAAAAACCATCCTTGTCGAACAATTCCGTCTTAAAATCACCTTGCGAAATCATCTTCACGAAATCTTTACCAGATTCGGTTCCTAGGTTTCGATAGATTAATTGCCCGGTCATTCTCAGATGCACCATCATTGAAACGCCATTTTCGAAATCAAAAATCAAGGCTTTGCCAAATCGGCGCATGCCCAAAATCTTTTGTCCTTCGATTAATTCCTTTGGTCCATAAAAAGACGAGAGGGAACTAATCTTAACTTTTCCCACGAACTTATGTTTAGTAAATTTCAAAACCCCCCTGAGGATTGTTTCAACTTCTGGTAACTCCGGCATACCTCTATTATAACCGTGTTAGTTTTCCTTGCAACCCCAAGATGATTATGTTATATTTTAAGAGGAAAAGAGTCAAAAATGCAAACAAATAATCAAAATTCAAATTCACCTATTAATCCTAAACTTGGTAGTAGTGTCACTAATGCCATTAAAAATGCCGAAGCTGGCGAACTGCCGGCTCTTGATGATATCAGTAATATTACTAACCGTGTGGTCGAAAAAATTAAAGCCAGTGAAAATATTCTCATTGCGCTTTCGAAAAATCCGAATATTGACGAAATTTCCGCCGCACTCGGTCTTGCCATGATTCTTGACACTATGCGTAAGCATGTTACGGCGATCTTTTCCGGCCAGGTGCCAAATGTTTTGCAATTTTTGAAACCAGAAGAAACTTTCGAAAAGACTACTAATAGTTTGCAGGATTTTATTATTGCCCTCAGTAAGGATAAGGTCGATCATATTAGCTATAAAATCGAAGGTGATTTTGTCAAAGTTTACGTCACGCCATATAAGGCCACCATTGGCCAATCCGACCTCAGTATGTCCCATGGTGACTACAATGTCGACCTAGTAATCTGCTTTGATGTGATTTCCGGTGATGAAATTGACCCAGCGCTTTCCGAATATGGTCGCATTATGCACGATGCCACTGCGATTAATCTCACCGTCGGTACCCCAGGCCGTTTTGCCGAACTCGAATGGCAGGATTCCAATGTTTCCTCCATTTCTGAAATGGTTGTGGGCCTCGCGGATAGACTTGGACTAGCCAGCTTTAGTGAACAGGTTGCAACCGCACTTCTCACTGGTATTGTGGCCTCCACTGACCATTTTTCCAATCCTCGCACCTCTTCGAGTACTATGTCGATTGCCTCGAAATTGATGTCCTTTGGCGCCAACCAGCAATTAATCTCTTCTCAAATTATGGAGAAAATTAAAACTCCAGATATTCCAGCCACTTCAATCGCTCCAACCACCTCAATCGCACCAGTCGCTCCAGCCAATCCTGTCGCTCCAGTCACCCCTACTGCTCCAGCGCCCGTAATGTCCACCCCACTTTCGAAAAACACTCTTGATTATATTGAAATTGAACCAAATCCTAATCAAACTCTCGATGGCCAACCACTTGAATCTCAACCAGCTCAAGTTCCTCAATCTCCTGAACCTCAAATTTCTCCAGCCCCTCAGCCTCAAGAACCTCAATCAGTTTTTCAACCAGCTCCAGCCCCTCAGTCTTTCGAGTCACAGTCAACTCCCGCGCCTCAGGTAATCGAGTCCCAGTCGGCTCCGGCTTATCAAGCGCCAATTAACCCGGCTGCCGCTGCCGCCTCTGCTGTAATGGACAATAATTTTATTCAGAATCCTGAACCTAATCTACCTCAGCCAAATTACACTAATGAAACGCCAAATCATCAGGCGCCAGTTATGCCGACTCCACCACTAAATTTTGCGCAAAACCTTGCGACACCCCAGCCAGTGTCAGCGCCATTTGCTACACCAAATGCTCCTGATATGTCAGCCGCGCCTACTGTGCCAAGTCCACTCAACGCGCCAACTTCACTTACTCCGCAAGCTTCATTTGTCGCTTCAGTTTCACAGGAGCAGCCAATGCAATATTCAGCCCCAGTCCAACCAGCTCAACCAATTCAGCCAGCTCAACCAATTCAGCCAGCACAGCCAATTCAGCCAGCTCAACCAGTTCAGCCCGTCCAATCGATGCAATATCCTGAGCCGTCCGCTCCTGTTCAGCCAATGCAATTTACCGCTCCAGTTTCTCAAGTCCAGCCAATGCCATATATTGAACCGATGCAATCTAACTCTGTAGCTGCTCCATTACAACCAACGCAGTCAATCCCGTTAGCTCCACCAGCTCCAGTGATTTTTGATGCTGCTTCCATGCCAAATCAACCACTGACGAGTAACCAAGCATTCATAAATCCAGCGCCAACCGACTTGATGCCACCGGTGCTACCAATGCCACCAGAGGCCCCAGTCACCCATGATGTAGCCCCAGTTAGTTCGGTGCCAGTCGAACCACCACTTCGCACCTTTGCCTCGGCATCACCGCTAATTTCTCAGCCAATTGATACTAGTGCGCCAGCCCCTGCCCCGATTACTGAACCAACTGCGATTTTTTCGCCAGAAGAGCCAGCCGAACCAGCCCCAACTAAAATTGATCCAACCGCCTTTCATATTCCAGGAATGTAAAAATGAATCCGGACATCCTCTTAATTGATAAGCCCGACCAGATGACTTCCTTTGGGGTGGTCGCCAGGATTCGTCGCAAACTCAGTGAACAGGAAGGGAAAAAAGTGAAAGTCGGTCACACTGGTACTCTCGATCCTTTCGCTACCGGGCTCCTAATTATTTTGACTCACAAGGCCACCAAACTTTCTGATACTTTTTTGAAGCTCGATAAGTGGTATGAGGCTACCATTGAGCTTGGCAAATCCAGTACTACCGGTGATCCTGAGGGTGAAATTACTGCTCATGAAGTTACTAAAATTCCGACTAGAGAAGAGGTCGAAACGGTCTGCCGAAATTTTCTCGGTCAAATTACTCAAACGCTCCCTGTTTTTTCGGCTATTAAGATTAACGGCAAGCGCGCCTATCAATTGGCTCGCGAGGGCAAGCAAATCGAAATGCCTTCCCGTCAAGTTGAAATTTACGCCTTAGAAATATTAGATTATGCGTACCCGACTCTTAAAATCCGCACCCACGTCTCTTCCGGCACCTATATTCGCACCCTGGGCGAGGATATCGGAAAAGCTCTTGGCGCTTCCGCCTACCTTACCGCACTTCGACGTATTCAAGTCGGCCCATATAAAATTGAGGACGCGGTTACCTTAGACGATTTTATGGCAGAAAATTGAGAAAAATAAATCCAACCTCTTGAAATTCCTGCTCTCTTATGTTAAGATAGCACCAATATGATTACAAAAGAGAACAAAGCTAAGGCCATTCAAGCCACTGCTCGCAATGCAAAAGATGTGGGTTCTCCAGAGGTGCAAGTTTCTATCTTGACTGAGCGTATCAAAGAAGTGACTGAGCACGTAAAGGCGAATAAGCACGACTTTATGGCTCGTCGCGGACTCATGCAAATGGTAGGTCGTCGCAAACGTCTATTGAAGTACCTCGAGAAAACTGATTTTGAGCTTTACAAGTCAACAGTTGCCAAACTCGGTCTACGTAAATAATACGTCAATAATTAATACCCCCTCGGGGGTATTTTTTGTGCCAAAAATAATCAATCATTGAGTAAAAATCAAGCCAAGAAAAAGAGGAGAACTTTAAAGCTCTCCTCCATTAATAAAAGGTGTGTTTACAAAAATAGCATTTGTTCAATTTTGTTCATTTTGACTGACTAAATATAATTTCAAAAATTAACCTTGCCAGACTTTTCCAGCTCTTTCAAGATCTCGTCTTTATTAAATTTATAAGTGCTATAGGTTACAAATTTAACGTTTTTCAATCCAGACGATTTAATATATTCAGCCAGTAGTTTTTTACTGCAATGCAGTGAGGTGTCACGAACTACTCTCTCAATTTCTTCTGTGGTTGGGCGTACGGTTTTACGTATAATCCGTTCAGCTCGATGATTGGGGGACATCCGTCTAAGTTCTTCAATGAATTCTTCAAATTCGGATGGCATTACATACCTCATCCTAACTTTGCTTGGATCATCTTGACTCTCGAATACATTGATCTGCTTATTTCTGCGGGTCAATTGTTGATACAGGTAGCCAGAACCATTATTTAGTTCCGGTTCATCATAAATATTGTTCAACGTAAAGCAAAGTTTGCTATATTCTTGCCCCTTATGTTTGAAGGAATAAAAAATTATTGCAACGTCCACATTCTTATCGATCCTAATTTGCTTCTTATATGGAAGCCAAAAGTCTTCTATGAATGGGGTCACTTCCACTTGGTCACAGGGCACGCCATTGCCATCGAGTCTTACACGTTTTTCTGTCGGTAATACCCCCCTAATAATCGCGATCGGACAGGCGATTTTTGCCACGTTGATTGGGTCATAATTCGGCTCAATCTTCTTGGACAACTGCTCTTCAATGTAGGCTTCTCTGTGATCGACATTAGTCCAGGACTTTCTCTGATGCTTTTTTGCATTCCCACAGTTATTGGGTAGCTTCTTTTTCGAAACTACCAATTTCAGCTCGCTAGCAGGTCTATTCGGGCTACTTTCGTTGGGATCTTCTTCAAAATTCATCTCACGTGCTGCATTTGCGTCGTTATTCTTCATATAACCACTCCTTTTTCGTAAGGTACATTTCGTGGCGCCATATATACATACGGGCCGCAAGTAACAACTCTATTGTAACATAAACATCATAAAAATGCAAATTTCACCCTGAGTTAACATCTCAAGTGCAACACTAACCAATAAAAAGAGACATCAATCGT
>JABZKC010000017.1 GCA_015257485.1 Nanosynbacter sp.
AACGATTGATGTCTCTTTTTATTGGTTAGTGTTGCACTTGAGATGTTAACTCAGGATATTTCTATTCTCGCAGATAGTTCTATGACAAAACAAGAACTACTAGAGGTGCTTGGAGAATTTTACTCCGAAGAAAAGCAGGCTGAATTTGGGGTGATTGGGATTCGCATTAAACCACTATAAAAATGAAAATGGGTGAATTAGCCGGAAAATGCTGATTATAAGTTAATATCTGATAGCTTTATGTATATAGAAAGACTATTTAAGACTGTAAAAATAATGAAGAAAATATCTTTCATGATGGACTATTTTCTGAAAAACTCATTTCTATATTTGAAGCCGATTTTATAAAAATATGCAATATAATAAAAATATGAATAGGTTAAACTTATTACTCACCGAAGCTAATGGAAATCTGTCTGACAAAAAAGAAATGATAAATAATGCCGTGGAGACAGCCAGAAAATACTCTTTTTCGAAGCTGAAGGTGGATTGGGATATTGATGTATTAGTGACTAATCGGATTCCGATGATTATACCTGAAAATGGTGCCGGCGGGTACACATTTTCTGCCGATTTTATTCGTATCAATATTGATAATGATAAAGCTACAGAGAACCTGATTTCCGAAACTATTGTTCACGAACTTTGCCATGCTGCACGTTGGGGCAAAAATGATGAGTGGATAAAATGTCTTTTTGATGGGCTAATTTTTGAAGGTCTTGCCTGTGTATTTGAGGCTGGGTTTACAAAAAATAAATCTGAAAAATCCTTATTTATAAAAACTATTCTCGAACGAACCAACGGGGAGAATGAAAAAATTCTTGAGAAACTCTACAGTCAACTAGATTCTAATTATTACGATTACAATACTATATTTTTTAATGGCGATGACGAGTTACAGCGTTGGTCTGGTTATTCACTCGGATATTATCTTGTCACAAAATATCTTGAAAAAACCAATAAGAGAATTGAAGAAGCTTTTACTGACAAATATACTGATTTTAGAATTGTCCTACAAGAATACGAAATTTATCACAAGGCTTCAATTTAAATCTCTTCAAAGAGATATTTTTCGGGAGCAGATAAAAAGACTTCAAATGATTGGCCAGAGAAATGGTGGTCCGCATTTGGCTGAATATATACAGTGCCTACTTCTTTGAATTTATCGACAAGCTTGAATGAAGGATCCTGTTCGCTAATTAGAAAAATGTTTGATCGCCTTGGGCGTTGGTTAAGATCGTCAAAAACATCATTATCAATCAAAGTTGCGGGATTAATAAGTAAAATTTTATCAATATAATCAAATATTAGCGACACAATGCTAGTCATATAAGCACCGAGTGAATGTCCCATGATATAGAGCGTTTTCGTCGACAGATCATAAGTGTTTTCAATAAACTCTAGGACTTCAAAAAGATTTCTAAGATGTAATCCAGCCATATTAGAGGGGTTACTCGTCCTAATTACAGTTGCACCAAATCTGGAGTTAATGTTTTCAGCAATGGTTTTATACTTATTTTTATAACCATCGACTGAGCCATCAATCCCGGGAACAATCAGCAAGATAATATCGCTTTGACCTTCAATAGTGGAGACCTCAATATTAACCTCGTCATTAAAGTAATTACCTTCCTGAATATACTTGATAGTGATATTATGATGGTTCATAGAGGACTTTTGATTTGCATGGGTTTAACGTTCTCTTATTAGTAAAGTTTAGCTTCTTTTGGCAACTTGCTACCTTCGAAAATATCCTTAAGATCCTCTTCTTCGAGGGTTTCTTTTTCGAGGAGCGCATTGGCTACGCGATCGAGAATTTCACGGTTAGCGAGCAAGACGGCTTCCGCACGCTTAGCAGCTTCGTCAGTAAAGGCACGCATTTCCTGATCGATGAGCTCAGCGGTTTTTTCAGAATAAGGCTTACTACTGGAAAGTGCATAGTAGGAAGATTCGTCGGCTGGGAAAACTTGGTTGCGCGTCTTCGTACCGAGACCCTCGCGAAGAATCATATCCTTGCTGAGTTCGGCGATATGTTTCAAATCTGAAGAGGCGCCAGTAGTCACACGATCTTCACCGAAAACAATTTTTTCCGCGATACGGCCGCCCATAGCACGAGCCATCACATCCTTGAGTTCGTAAATATTTTTGTAGCTACGATCTTCTGGCGGCAAGAACCAAGTAACGCCACCGGTATGGCCACGAGGAATAATGGTGATTTTATGAACAGGATCGGAATCTGGCAAGACGTGACCAACCACCGCATGACCAGCTTCATGATAAGCGGTGAGTTTCTTTTCTTCGTCATTCATCACCTTAGATTTGCGTTCTGGACCAATCGCCACACGTTCGAAAGCTTCGGTGAGATCTTTATTAGTGATTTCTTTGTGACCAACTCTCGCCGCGGTAATGGCGGCTTCGTTGGCAATGTTGGCAAGATCAGCACCAGAGGAGCCAGCAGTTTTCTTAGCAAGAGATTCAAGGTCAATCGACTCGACGGCTGGTTTGTTCTTAAAATGCACCTTCAAAATTTCGAGACGATCCTTGCGCTCCGGCAAAGTTACCTCGACATGACGATCGAAACGGCCTGGGCGAAGTAGAGCTTTATCTAGCATATCGATACGGTTGGTCGCGGCAATCACGATAACACCGGATTCATTATCGAAACCATCCATCTCAACGAGGATTTGGTTCAAGGTTTGCTCATCTTCACGACCGGCACCACCACGAGAATCACGCTTGTGAGCTACGGCGTCAATTTCATCAATGAAGATAATGCTTGGGGCGTTTTTCTTGGCCTTACTAAAGAGATCACGCACGCGAGAAGCACCGACACCGACGAACATTTCGGCAAATTCAGAACCAGAAATACTGAAGAATGGGACATTAGCTTCACCGGCTACGGCACGCGCCATGAGAGTTTTACCGGTACCTGGATCACCGGCGAGCAAGACACCACGAGGAATTTTGGCGCCAAGTTTTTCGTATTTTTTAGGATTCTTGAGAAAATCGACAATTTCAGAAAGATCCTGCTTGGCGGCTTCATTACCAGCGACATCGGTGAAAAGGACGCGTTTTTTATCTGGACCATAAAGTTTGGCACGAGATTTACCGAAGCTCATGCTCTCCTTATTCACGCTTTGAGCTTGGCCGAGCATGCGGCTAAAGAGGAAGACGGCGAGAGCGATTGGAATCACAAAGGAGGCAATATTGAGAATAATACCGAGCAAATCTATATCATCCGAATAGGTGATATTTGGATATTTTTTCAGACATTCTGTAGCATCATTGCCGGACTTGTCTGCACACTTGACAGTGAGACCCTGGTCATAAAGAGTACCAGCGCCATCCTTGCGGGAATATTTTTTGGCTTTTTGGTCTTTATAGGTGATAGTGAGGTTATTGCCTGAGACATTGATTTCCTGAATTTTGCCATTTTCTTGATTGGCTTCGGCGATGACCTCAGAAAGTGGAACTTCCTTATGAGCATTTTCACCATTACCGGCGACATAATTCCAAAAAGCGAGTGAGAGTACGAGGAGAAGTAAGGTCGAAAAAATCGAACGGAAGGTGTTCGAAGGGCCATTTTTCTTCGATTTGTTATTATTTGATTTCACAAATTTGATTTTAGGACGATTCGACTCAGTATTTGAATTATTCATATCTATAATTTTAACATATTTATTGCATAATTAACGGAAATATGGTAGATTAAAAGAGTAGTGTTTCGGGGCGTGGCACAGTTGGTAGCGCGCGGCGTTTGGGACGCTGAGGTCGCAAGTTCGAGTCTTGTCGCCCCGACCACATCAAGTATTGCGACTATTTACATGGTCGTTTTTTATTTACATTTGTCTTAATCGAACTTGCGGAACGTCCCAAGGGGTAAACGCAAGTTCGAGTCTTGTCGCCCCGACCATTCAAGGAGGAAAAATAAAGAAAATTTATTTTCTTTATTTGACCGACGCAGAATGGAAAGATTTTCGCGATAGCGGAAAGCTTACCATTATCAAGTATTGCGACTATTTATATGGTCGTTTTTTATTTGTAAAATAAAATATATTTATACTATTTTGCAAAGCGTAATAACATAATATAATTCACTATATGGACGCCATTAAAAATATTCAGTATTACATTGAAAAAACTATGCTCGAAGATGGAGATTTTTATTCAGCAGTTGTACTTTATTTGAATGGGAAAAAAGATGATTATTCTGCGCAAACAGTTTTATGGGAATTGAGCCATTCAAATGAAAATGGCATGTTTTTTGCTGGGCTCGATTTTAGAGAATTCAAGGCAGCATTGGATACATTAAAAATACCTGGTGGTGGCCATGAAGAATAAAGCCTACGGTATGATGATTGGCTTGGTGGTTGGTGATATTTTGGGTGCACCAGTTCAGTTTGGAGTAAACAGTCAAGAAATCCGAAAGAATATTGAAAAATTAAAAGATTTTCATGATAACCACGTATTGCCAAAAGGGGTTTATACCGACGATACATCCATGACTTTATGTTTAGCCGATAGCTTGATTGAAAAGCAGGGATACGATTCTTATGACGTAATGAAAAAATATAGCGACTGGGAAGCGCATGGATATAGAAGCTATTTTGATTATGGCTACGATGTTGGATCGCAAACCGATAATGCGATTTCAGTTTTTGAAAAAAATCCAATTGTAGGAAAAAATTTAAGACGCGAATTCAATGCAGGTAATGGCTCAATTATGCGATTAGCGCCAACTATTCTTGCGGCAGTAAAGAGGAGCAGCTTAGCAAAAACAGTTGAGTTGGCTTGGATTTCTGGTCGGGAAACTCATTATTCAGAAGTTGCAGAAATGGGAACAGAAATATTTGCAAATTTTTTATATAGGGCATTGAGATTCAGAAATAAGGAAAAGATCGTTTCCTTGGATAATCTTACATTTACTTCCAAGATATTTGAAGAATGTTTTCTTGAATTTGAATCGTTATTTTATCCAAGAATAAATTCCAATGGTGAATGCCTAAGAGATCTAGGGGGGTATGTTATAGACTCAATAACGATTGCGATTTGGGGTTTTATTCACTCCAAAAATTTTGAAGATGGAATGTTAAAGGTTTTAATGCTGGGCGGAGACACCGATACAAATTGCGCAATTTATGGACAGCTCGCGGGGGCATATTATGGACTAAGAAAGATCCCAAAACGATGGGTTAATAACATGGCAATATCAGACGAGGCTATTATAGAATTAACAGATAAGTTATTAAAAATGAAATCTTGCCCAATTATCCGAACGAGATTTGAAGAAGATATTTATTTTGAAAATCCAAAAGGAAGCCTATGAATAAGCGAACCAAACAGACTCTGGAAGAAAAACTTCTTAACCTTGAACAAGAGTTAAAAGTATCAGTTTCGCCCTATCATGATCAAAATTTTACCCTTACTTATGACCTCGAGATGCCTAGCCAGACAAAAATGGCAGGGGAATTTTTGAACGTTTTAGGCAAGTATTGTTCGAAAACAAAGAGTGAAAATTTGTTAAAGTTAATAAGGCAGAAAAAGCAGCTATCCGTAAGTGAAGTCCTGAGAGCGGTTAGCTTTAATGGTCGTGTTCCATACTATAGCGCAAATGATGATTTTGAGAATTTTCATAATTTTGTTACACGGTATTTGATAGAAAGTGGCTGGTTGATCGATTTTCCAAAGATTGTTTTAAGAGTTCGAGGTATTGCAATGTTAAGGTTGAGTATCTTTAAGTATATTTTAAGAAATTGGAACTGGATTATAGCTATTTATGATTTTAGAGTATTAGAAGAACTTGCAATTCATTATGGACAGGTTTCTTTAAAAAATTCAGCTATCGAGGAAGATGCATTGAGGCGAGAATTTATTAGAAAAGTCTTAAAACAAGAAATCGCAGAGCTGGAGCAAAAACTAGAAGAGAATATCTTAAAAATCATAGATAATAGTGAACAAAATGATTTTTTCATAAAAAATAAGCTAGCTACGAAAAATGGTCGCATAGTTAATAGAAGTAGTTGCAGAAAAGCGAATAATATGACGCGTAAGTAGTAAATTAAATCTTACGAAAAAATAAAATTTTTAGAATTTAAGCTCACGTTGCTCATCCAAATTAATCCCGCGTTTCAAAAATAGCGATTGTATGTCTGTAGTCACAATGTCTTCCTCATCAAAACCTAAAAACTCTGCGCAGGTTTTTACATCCTCAACTTTTTCAGATTCGATTTCGAGAAGATAGCCGAGCTTTGGCCAATGGTCAATCGAGATTTTAGAGTCACCTAATAGGAATTCATCCCTGGTATTTTCTTGATAGGTTTTATGCGACAGACCGAGTTTTTCGAGGATTATCAAAGCTTCATCAAAATCATTTACGGTAACCTCCCATTCATTAGTGCCAGAAAGCGAGTCATCGACAATCTCTTTTACGGTCAAAGTCGTTTTCTTACCATCTGTTCGGAGTCTTCCCCAACGGGCGTTGGATTTTGGAATTGAATCGAAAGTGTATCTTTTGAAATTATAGAATCCTAGTGGCTTGGCGTTTAATTCTAAGAGTTTATTTTTGGTTTCTTCTGGATTAATATTGATGATTCTACCTTCAATTTCTACGCCCATAATTACTCCTTTTATAGATTTAGTATATCATCGATACACTGATGTAAATTATTTTCTATTTTGAGATTTTCAAAAAAATTGCTAGGTACAATAAATAATTGCGAGAGTTTCGGCGACACGAAAACTAGCAACTTTGGCTTGATGGGATTTTAGCCATTCATCGACAGCACGGGCGGAACCTGGTAATTCTGGATTATTATAATCATGCACAATAATTACGCCACCTTGCGACATTTTGTCGGTAACGAGATGTAGGCTAGTTTTGATGGATTGGTATAAATCGCCATCCAAAAAGGCGTAGGAAATTTTTTCTGGTATATCATATATGATATCAAGGTCATCGAAGAAGGCTTTCTTGATTTTAGGAAGTTTCAGTCCCATTTTCTTAAATTTTTCGATAACTTCGCGCTTGGTAACAAGTAGTTCCCCAGCCTGAAAAGCGTCACCAGCTGCCGAATTATCTTCACGGGTTTTGGCGGGAAGCCCTTCAAAAGAATCGTAGAGCCAGAGTATTTTTTGACTTGCCTGAGCGGCGTGATTTTCGGATTGAATAGGACTACCACGCCCCATCGATTCTAAAAGTTTTTGATAAAGTACAGAGGTGTCCGCCTTATAGCAGCCAAATTCTACGACGTCACCCGGCACATTATAATTTAGGATTTTAGTGAGTTCCTGCAAAAGAATTTCCGTTTCACGCGCGGTGACTTGCTGCATGTAATCCTGATTTTTGGAAAAATTTTTCGCTTTCATTTGATGAATTTATTTTAGATTTTTCGACTAAGTTTTAGTTAAAGAAAATTACTTTTTGCGTAAGAAAAAGGCGCAAATTGTACCGCTGATGCCAGCAGAAATTATATCACCCATGGTATCGCTGACACCCGGAGCATTGAGTTCCTGCATATTACCACCACAAAGTTGATCATAAGAAAATTCAAAACATTCCCAGGCGGCCGCGATAAAGAAAACAAAAGAAACAATGAAGAGAAAAGCGAATGCGGTGGAATATTTTTTAACTTTTATCTCGGAAGTACGTGAGGTGGAAGACGATTTTACGGTAGAATCCTTACCCTCGTAGACATTATCGAGAATTTCTTTGGCGAGAAAGGCGGAAAATACACCTGATAAGGTGTGAGCAATTTTATCATAACTTGGATAACCGAAAATAATTAGGTTTTTATACCAAGCGAGATCGATGCCAAAGACCATGGCGATAACCAAGAAGAGGCTGTAAGCAAGACGAAGCTTGGTGGAGGTATGAAGATTAATTTTTGCAATTAAATCTGGGACGAACGGCAAGATGATTGTCACGAGATAGCTTGACAATCTATGCCAGATCACGGGATTAATAAAATGCATGATAGTGAATGCGATACCGGAAAAAGCAATCAATAACTTAATGATTAGATTTAACCTAGCTAAATTAGAATTTTTTTGGAATTGTTTAATAAATTTTTTCATAATGAACTCTTTAATTTGCTTTATTTTAACATATATGTTGTAAATACAGAACACCCCGCCGGGGCGGGGTGCTGTTTAGTGCCTTAAATATTCAGAGATTTGAGAATTTAGCAGTCTTATTTGTCGACAACTTCACCTTCGACTGGTTCATCTGGGTTGGTTTTGCCAGCTTCTGGGTTAGCCTGGTCGGCAGAATTAGCTTGGTAAAGTTTGGCACCGATTGGCATTACTTTATTAGCTAATTCTTTGGCGGCTTCTTCGTATTTAGAAGCTTCAGCGTTGGTGTCTTTTAGGACTTCCTTAGCTTCTTCGACTGCCTTCTTGATGATTTCTTTATCTTCATCAGAGATTTTATCCTTGAACTCATCAGGCATTTTTTCGTATTGATAGATAGCTTGTTCTAGGTGATTCTTAGCATCGATGGCCTCGCGCTTTTTCTTGTCTTCATCAGCGTGGAGCTCAGCATCTTTTTGAGCTTTTTCAATATCTTCTTTGGACATGTTGCCAGAGTTTTGAATAGTAATACTCTGTTCCTTGCCAGTTCCCTTGTCGCGAGCGGTAACATTTAGAATACCGTTAGCGTCGATATTGAAGGTAACTTCAATCTGAGGGACACCACGTGGAGCTGGAGCAATACCATCGAGGACGAAACGACCGAGAGATTTATTATCAGAGGCCATTTCGCGCTCACCCTGCAAGACGTGAATTTCTACCTGTGGCTGGTTATCAGCAGCCGTGGAGAAAGTCTCAGATTTAGAGGTAGGAATCGTAGTGTTGCGGTCAATAAGCTTAGTGGAAACACCGCCCATAGTCTCGATACCGAGAGAAAGTGGAGTAACGTCGAGAAGAAGCACGTCCTTCACGTCGCCTTGAAGCACACCGCCCTGAATAGCAGCACCGACAGCCACGACCTCATCTGGGTTAACACCTTGCATAGGTTCTTTACCGAAGAGTTCCTTAACTTTTTCGACCACAGCTGGCATACGGGTCATACCACCAACCATCACCACTTCATTGATATCGCTAGTGGAAAGCTTGGCATCCTTTAGAGCCTTGTGAACTGGGTCAGCGAGACGTTCGATGAGTGGAGAGACTAATTCTTCCATCTTTGAGCGTGTCAAAGTGTATTCAAAGTGTTTTGGACCGTCAGAATCGGCAGAAAGGAATGGAAGGTTAATTTCGGTTTCCTTAGCGGAAGAAAGTTCCTTCTTAGCCTTTTCAGCTTCATCTTTAATACGTTGCATGGCAGCAGCGTCTTTTTTGACATCGATACCAGATTCTTCTTTGAATTTATCACAAAGGAAGTTGACGATAAGGTTGTCAAAGTCTTCACCACCAAGGTGAGTATCACCGTTAGTAGAAAGCACTTCGAAAACACCGTCACCTAATTCAAGGATGGAAACATCGAAGGTACCACCACCAAGGTCGAAGACCACGATTTTCTCTTCGCCCTTCTTTTCGAGACCGTAAGCGAGAGCGGCGGCAGTAGGTTCATTAATAATACGCTTAACTTCAAGACCGGCGATTTTACCAGCATCTTTGGTAGCTTGGCGCTGAGAGTCGTCGAAGTAAGCAGGAACAGTAATGATAGCTTCGGTAACTTTCTCACCGAGGAAAGCTTCAGCATCAGCTTTGATCTTGGAAAGAATCATGGCAGAGATTTCCTCTGGGGTATATTCCTTACCATCCATTTCTACGGCTACACCGTTGCCTTTTTTAACAATCTTATATGGCATAATGTCGAGATCGCGTTGAACTTCTTTATCATCAAACTTACGACCGATCAAACGCTTAATACCATAGATGGTGTTCTTTGGGTTAGTAACACGTTGACGTTGGGCAACTTTACCAACGAGGCGATCACCTTTTTTAGTCACAGCCACGACAGATGGGGTGGTGCGATCACCTTCAGCATTGGTAATAACTTCCGGCTTTCCGGCTACCATGTAGGCGAAAGCGGAGTTAGTTGTACCAAGATCAATACCAATAATTTTACTCATAAATACTCCTTGTTTATTATTTTTGGCACTTTAGCGGTTATTCTGCTAATTTGTCTTAAGTATAGCTAATTGGCACTCTAATGTCAAGACTGCTAATTATTAAATTAACAGGGGTGGATGAGAAAAATTAAAAAGATTTTTGAGATTTTTGCCTATTTTTTGATGAAAATTTTCTTTACAAATTCGATTAATTCGACCCGGAATTGAAAAAGTAGAAGACCGATGCCAGCTACCGAAGAGCCGATAATTGCCGTAGAGCCGTTAAATTGTTTGGGTGATTTTTCGGGATCGCCAGTTTTTGGTACCTCAAGTTTATCGGTGGCACCAGTATTGGCCTTTTGCTTGCGACAGCGATGTGTCTCAGGATTACGTTCATACCCCTCTTTGCAAGGCGCAGGAGTTTTTTCGTCTTTTGAGTCAATCTTCTTACAACGATTAGTAGCTGGATTTAGCTCCTTGCCTTCACCACAAGTTTTAGGCGTCTTTGGTACTGGAATTTTTACGCAACGACCGCTCTTTGGGCTGATTGTTTTACCCACTTCGCATGGTTTCTTTGCATTTCCTGCAGGACTAATCTTTTTACAACGATGCGTCTGAGGATTAAGGTAATAGCCTGTCTTGCAGATCTTTGGTTGATTTTCATGAGAATTCTCCTTATTACAGCGATGAGTAGCTTGATTTAGATAATATCCAGGTTTGCATTGTTTGGGAGTATTTGGTTTTGGCGTGACGATTTTATTACAACGATGAGTTTCCTGATTCCTAATATAGCCAGGCTTACAGGGTTTATTCACAGTATTTTCAGTTGGCTTAGGCTGATTAGGCTTAGTAGGCTTAGTAGGCTTTGGTTGTTTAGGTTGTTTAGGTTGTTTCTGAGGGGTTTTTGGCTCTATAGGCTTTCCTGGCTCTTGTGGCTTTTTCGGTTTCTTTTTGTGACGTTCATCATAGGTTTTTATGCAACGATTAGTTAGAGGGTTACGAATTTTCCCTTCTGGACAGGGTTTAGGGTCCGGCAAAACACTGCGATGTTCGGCATCGGTTGGTGCCTCGGCGAGGATAATTTCGGTCTTAGAATTCCCCGTCAGAGAGCCGAGGCTGGCAGATCCAAGTAGCTCGGCTCTCTGTGGAACTTTACCGATATTATAATAATTTTGGGGACCTCCATCTCTTTTCAGACTTAAAGGATTCCAGGCGTCATCCTTTTTGGCGCTGGAAAAATCTAAAAATAAGATGGACAAAAATAATAAAAATAGGCCAGCGGTGAAACAACACATAATTGGTTTTTCTGGTCGCTTTCTGAATTGTACTTTTTTCATATTTACCTCACTTAATTTGTTTGACTGCAATTTAGCAAGTTTAAGAAAAAAGGAGAAGCATAAGCGGAAAGATTTTTGATTTTACAGATAGAAAGAAGCCTTAAAAATTTTTAACATAAGCAAGTTATAAATTGTCATAAGCAAGATATGATTGACCATGAGCATGATATAATATAGCTAAATGGAGGTTCAAACTTTACTATTGACTTTTGGGGTGATAATTTTGAGCGCCCTGGCTCAGTCTTCCATGCAGTTAAGCACGGGAGTATTTCTTTTGCTGTACCGAGAAAGTGCCGGAAGGTACTTGAAAAAGAAAACGAAAAATCTTCTTTCAAATTACATCGTAGGTTACATCTTTTTAACAAGTTTACTCCTAACCTCAATCTGTTATGCCCTAATGGTATTATTTGGTGGCAATCTAACCATCCTGTGTTTGACGATTTTAATTTGTTTGATTTTTAGTCTTGCAATTTGTGTGTGGTTCTTCTACTATAAAACTAACAGATCCACGGAACTTTGGTTGCCAAAGTCAATCATCCGATACATCCGCAAACGCGCGGCAAATTCATCTAGTAATATTGAGGCCTTTTCGCTAGGTGTTTTGTCGGTGGTAGCGGAATTACCATTCATTCTAGCTTTAATGTTGGTTTCAGCCGATAGTTTTTTGAAGCTTCCTGCACTTTGGCAGATTGTAATGATTTTAACCTATACGGCGATTTCAGTGATGCCACTAGTAGTGTTGAAGCTAAGCATTCGCCATGGCAAAACAGCTGCGGAAATTCAAAAGTGGCGTTTAGATAATTTGGATTTTACAAAACTAATCTCGAGCATCCTTTTCATTACTTTAGGACTTTTTCTGATCGCTTTTAAATTAGTGGCAGGAGGTTTTTAGTGCGTAAGAAAAATAGCGAAAATCTACCAGTAACAGATAAGTTAATTAAAAAGATCTTAAAGACAGAATGTAAAATTGAGAATATTCCAGAACTAGATGCGCAAACTGTCGAGTTTATCGTAAAAAAAGTAGTGGCTTGGGCGGAGAAAAAAACCATTGTGACCCAAAGCGAATTCGATAAAAAATTAGCGAACGAGGTAAAAAAGTTTAATACTGATTTGGGGTTCATGATTGAGCAAAGAAACAAACTGGTTTAGAGAAGGATGAATGATGAGTGAAAAATTTGATTATGATTTGATAATTATTGGTAGCGGTGCAGCAGGAATGTCGGCAGCAAGAGCGGCGGCAGCTAGTAATATTCGCGTAGCAATCATCGAGAATGAATTGGTTGGTAGTAAATCCGATATTTATCGCGTAGCGCAACTTTCAGCTTCCGATATTGCAGACCAATATTACGAGGCGAAGAAGTTTTTGCAGCTAAGTAATAATCAAGACACGCTAACTTATAATTACCCTTCCCTCTTCGAAACCATTCAAAAGCGGGTGAAAAAATATATCTTAGCCAAGAAAAAATCTTTCATTAATTTTAAGATCGATTTAATTCATGGTGATGCGCATTTTATTTCACCTTACGAGGTAGCCGTAGCAAATAAACGGTATTCAGCGAAACGCTTCCTCGTCTGCACCGGCAGAAGTATGAATCTTAGTGCGATTTCAGGGGTTGAAACTACGAATTATTATTTGCCGGAAGATATTTTCATGCGCGTGAAAAAATTACCAAAAATCGTTTTAGTAGTGGGCGCCGGAAAGAAAGGAATTGAAACTGCGGAATACCTAGCAAAGATGGGATGCAAGGTAATTGTGACAGAAAAAGAAGATACAATTCTAGAAGGTTACGATAAAGAAGCGGTAGAGGTAGTAACTAATAAATTGATGTCAGGACTAAAAATTAAGATTCTCACCAATACAAAGGTCGTGGCAATTCAGAAGGACAAAAATGAAACGGTCTCAAATGGACGTCGAGTAGCCACTGTAAAGGTAACAATGAAGCGCGGCGCCGATGAGAAGACGGTGCGGGTAGAAGCGATAGTTTTTGCGATTAATAATCGTCCAAACGTCGAACTCGGTCTGGAAAATGCAGGGATTAAATTCAGCGAACGAGGGATCGTCGTGAATGATCAGCTCGAAACCAGTGTGAGTCATATTTTTGCGGCCGGAGATGTGGTAGCAAATCCAATTAAGCAGTCCGTTGGTTATTCGACAGAAAAAGCGGCTTATGAAGGAACACTAGCGGTAAACAATATCTTAAAGCGTAATAAGCTAACTTTAACTTATCGCCATTTCTCTACCGTACTAAACACCACACCAAAAATTGTGACGGTAGGGTTGACGGAAAAAGATTGTTTATCACGTGGTATTAAATGTAAGATTGTGATTGTACCAGAAATCGAAACCACTCATTCCCTAATTGCGGGAGAGAAACTAGGATTTTTGAAGTTAATTTGCGACAAAGATAAGAAACTTCTAGGTGCGACAATCGTAGCCAAGAATGCCGACCTTGCAGTAATGGAGATTGTGGCTGGCATGTATGGCGATTTAACACTCTTGGAACACGCTTCAATGCCACATATTAATGAGAGCTTCTCGGATATCGTGAGGTTAGCTGCCAAGAATTTAATGTAAGACTCATGCCTACAGGTAGGATAAACTATAGGCGGAGATAAAAAACTGTGGCTTTCATTTTGATATTTAAAATACCAAAATTAGGAGTTTACATAAAAAAAGAACCTGATGGTTCTAAAACTTGGTGGCGGGGGTTCGATTTGAACGAACGACCTTTTGGTTATGAGCCAAACGAGCTACCAGGCTGCTCTACCCCGCGACGTATGTAGCTATTATAATCTACAACGCTTTTTCTGTCAAATATTAACTGCCTAGTTCCAGTTCTATCTTAATATTCTGAAGCAAATATTGAATTTGAGCCTCTTTTATTTGTGTCCAATAAGATTTATCTACGATATAGCCACAATTATCAAACAATAATTCATCTGAAATTTCTACATTGTCGGATATTTGTTTGTAAATTCTGTGCACAATATCTGCGTGTAAAATTTTCGATTTAAAGTCTTGGATGTTTTGTTCTAGTGCGGTTTTCTGTAATTGATTTTCGTAGAACACTTCTTTTTGCAGGCCATAAAAATCTTCATTAGCTGAAAAATCGGAATAAGTATCATTACCGAGCAAGAATATGTTCGAATTATCCGTGTATAAAATTTGATCTAG
>JABZKC010000018.1 GCA_015257485.1 Nanosynbacter sp.
CCTCACCACCCTTGATCTTTCTAATTTCAATACCTCTAATGTAACGGATATGTATGGTATGTTCTATTTGTACAATGGAGCGGCCTCTAGTGATCAATTAGAAACCATCTATGTAAAGAACGATTTTGATACCACAAAGCTTACAAACTATTCCTATATGTTTGCAAACCGCAAAAAACTCCGCGGCGGCGCTGGATCCTATCTCGCTGACCCTTCCACCGCGGATAAATCTTGGCTCCGTATCGATGATCCAGTCCACGGCCGTCCAGGTTACTTCACTAGAAAGCCATAATACCAACGCCTGACCAACGGACGTCCGGGTTATTTCACCGCTAAGTAATTTGACAATCTCGCTATCTTCGCTATAATAGAAATACATACTTTTAATATCCGCCCGCAAGGTCGGATATTTTAGACTAAAAGAAAGGAAAATATGGAAGGTTTAGACCTTAAACAGATGTCTCAGATGGTGAAAGTTATCGCCGAAGAGAAGAATCTCCCAGAAGAAACTGTTTTGAATATTATCGAAACCGCTATCGCTGCCGCTTGGCGTAAAGAAGAGGGCGAAAAGGATATGAATGTCCGCGCCGTCCTTAATCGCGAAACCGGTAATGCCACGGTCTTCATCGCTAAAGAAGTGATTGAAGATGGTTTGGCTTATAATCCAGCCACCGAAATCCCAGAAGGTGAAGCCGAGGGTAAGGCCATCGGTGAAACTTTTGAAGAATCTCACCCAGTTACTAAATTTGGTCGTGTCGCCTCGATGACTGCCAAGCAGGTAATTATGCAACGCCTTCGTGAAGCTGAACATGAGGCCATCCTTTCTATCTTTGAAGATAAAATCGGTAGCATCATGACCGGTATGGTAGCTCGCGTCGAACGCAATATTGTGCGTATCGATTTTGGTCGTACCACTGGTATTATGCTCAAGTCTGACCAAATCGACGGCGAGTATTACCAAGTTGGTTCCCGCATCAAGGTTTTGATCAAGACTATCGAGCGTAACGAGCGTGGTGCTCAACTTCTCGTTAGTCGTAGTTCCGCCGACTTCATCAAGCAGCTCTTCGTGCAAGAAGTCCCTGAAATCGAAACCGGTGTGGTCGAAATTCGTGCTATCGCCCGTGAAGCTGGTCGCCGTACCAAGATTGCCGTTACTAGCACCGTTCCAGGTGTCGATCCAGTCGGTACCTTCGTTGGTGGTCGTGGCGTGCGTGTTCAGGCCGTAATGAATGAAATTGGTGATCGTGAAAAAATCGACATCATTAATTGGAGCGAAAATCTCTCTGAGTTCATTCGTGAAGCTTTGAGTCCAGCCGAAATTACTCGTGTCGAAATCGAAGACAAGCGTGCTAAGGTTTATGTTACTGAAGATCAGCAATCTGTCGCCATTGGCCGTCAAGGTCAAAACGTCCGTCTCGCTTCTATGCTCACTGGTATCGAACTTGATATTGAGCTCGCCGAAGCACCAAAGAAGAAAAAGCGTGCCAACGTGGAAGATTCTTTGCTTTCTGCTTTGCAGGAAAATGAATCGGAAGCTGAGACTGTAGCTTCTGAAGAAGCTGAGGAATCTACTGAAGCTGAAGCTGCTGCTGAAAACGAAGCCACTGACGCTGAGTAAAAGCCTAGAGCAACAAAAAAGACCCCATTTGGGGTCTTTTTTGGTTAGAGCTCGATTAGTGCGTTTAAGGATATTAGATAAGTCTAGTTAAAAAACGACATACCGCCTAGGGGGTCAAAAAAAATAAACCCCGTAGGGTTTATTTTTAGCGAACTTCTACGCGGACGCGTGGTAATGAGCGACCAGAGAAGTGGGTTTTCTTGGTTTTCACAAAAGTGACAACACCATCTTTTGCAGCATGAATGGTGAAATTGCGGGACATGTAAGTACCTTCACCAGCAATTTTGGTGCTTCCGGTTTGGCGAACTAAAACTTCACCATTGCGGACTTTTTGGCCACCAAAACGCTTCACGCCAAGACGTTGACCAGCATTGTTGTGGACATTTTTCGCGGTACCACCGGCTTTAACATGTGACATTTTTTGCCTTACTCTTTCTTAATACTATTATTTCTCGAGCCACAATCTGCCCTTCACGATAGTAAATCATGTCAGACTGACTCAAGCCTTGAAACTTTATTAAATTATAACCCATATCTGTAATTTCGTCAATAATTGAAAGTCTCGAGTATGAGCCGTCTTCGCGTAGCCAAGCTGGCACCGCGATTACCACAGGGGTGTTATCCTCAATTTGCTTCGCGAGGTTCTTCAAAAATCCCAAAATAATCCGCTTGCAGTTCTGTTTTTCATCTTTTAATTTAATCTCGACTGGAGGTTTCGACATCGGGGAACCGAGGAAGCATTCACACGCCACTAGGCCGATTTCCGAGGCTTTTGGCCAAACAAAATCTGTCGCATCGCCGGTGTAGATAGAGTCTAAGAACTGATTTTTTTGTTTCACTAGCTCAGGTTTGATCTTGAAGAAGCGTGCTTTCTTCTCGAGCAGCCAATCTAGATTCTTCTGGGTATACTCCATCATCCGCGGGTTCAAATCACTACCGATTACTGGTTGACCTAAGATTAAGGCTTCCTGCAAGACCACTCCGGTACCACAGAACGGATCAAGTACTTTTTTCGATTCGTCAATTTTGCCACCCAGATTAATCAAGATTTGAGCGAGTTTCGGTGGCAGCATCCCTACCTTAGCGTCTCTCGCTGGGCGCAGCTGGTCGCGTTCACGATATTTGTCGATATTTTGTACACCCAGGCTCAGATAAGTTTCCGAACCCACCAAAATCACCTCTTCGGCGCCCGGTTTTTCACCTAAATTATTATGAAATGCCGTAGCCGAAGAAATTTCTGGTCCACGCGCTTCCACTACGCGCACATTGCGTCCGAGTTTTTTTAATAAACTCTTCAGTTCCATTGCCTTACGACGTACCTGATTTTCTACCTCTGATTTTTTATTCTTATGATTCGAATTCAAGGCGTAACTCGAAACTCCGATGGTTATTTTGCCTTCAGGTTTTTTAGAATTAATCACCTCGGCAAGTTCTCGGAAATTACCAGAAAAAATCTGACCCAGCTTAATCGAGCCGCCCAGCCGATCAATCGAGACCGTCTCATTGGTTTCAAAAACCGCAAGTTCTGGCCCGATCAGTTTGGCATTTGAGTCATAAATCGCTTGGATTTCCGCCAAAGATATTTTCGGAAGTCGTCCCAGCACTGCAATATATTTCATAATCTTATTTTATCATGTATAATAAAAAAGCTATGTTTAAAAAGATTCTCAGTATTGTCACGTTAGTATTAGTCGGTGTGGTTGTTTATGGCGCACGTAATGAAATTGTTTCGGCCTTCCAATGTATTTTTGGTGGGCAATGTATGGATGGTTCGCACTTCTCTATTAATTTCTGGATTGTTCTACTCTTAATTCCAGAACAACTCTTCATGTATTACAGTGCTGGTAAAATTTTCTTCTCCTATATGGCCGGGAAGGCTAAGTCTCAGAAGAATATCACCAGGATTTCCGCCAGTAAATCTACCAAATCTGAAAAAGCCAAATCTGAAAAAACCGATACTAATACCGATACCGATGTAAAGGCTTTCGAAAAGCTCACTACCTGGCAGCTTGCGCGCATTTCTTTCGAATTAAACTTCGTTAATCACGCCATTCCTTCAGGCGGTGTCTCTGGTCTCGGCTACATTACTTGGCGCTTAAAGAATTTTGGCGCGACCGCCGGTCAGGTTAGCTTCATGTATCTCTTGCGCTATGTAATTACCATTCTCGCTAACCAGACTCAAACTATCTTAGCGATTATTTTCTTATTGGTTACAAATAGTGTGCCAAATACCGCACTTTGGATGGTCAGTGCTGTAGCCGCCATGAGCGTCGGGGTAATTCTTGGTATTGTTTTGATGATCGTGATCGTCTCGAATCGTAAGCTTATCGACTCTGCCGCCAAAAAGGTGGCCGCCATCATTAACGGATTGGTTTGTACGGTTACTTTTGGTAAGAAAAAGCAAATTATTGAGACTAAGAAAGTTCAAAAATACTTCTTGGATCTCCATGAAGACTTCCTTACCGCCAAGCGTGATAAAAAGATTTTGGTTGGTCCAGTACTTTGGGGATTCCTCTATAACTTCCTCGAAATTGCCACCTATGAAATTGTCGCTATTGCTATCGGTCACCCAGAAATCTTCCCACAAATCATGGTCGCAGAAGCTCTCGGCTCGGTCGTCGGTGCGGTTCTTCCTACCCCTGGCGGTGTCGGTGGTTACGAAGGCTCGATGGTTGCCGTGATGACCGTACTTGGTAGTGATCTCGCAGTTGCCAGTACCACAGTCCTTGTCACTCGTATGATTGTCTTGCTTAATACTATCGTTTCTGGCTATGGCTTCTATCAAAATGCCATCTCCAAGATTGGTAAAGAAGAGAAGCAAAAAATCTTCGAAGGGGAATCTGCGGAGTAATGGCAGAATCGCCAAAATATTCCGTCTCTGATTTTATTGCCGTCGCCAACCACGCCTTAGATTACACTTTTCCGGATTGTGTGGTCTACGGCGAGGTGGCGAATTTTAATGTCAATCAAAATCGTTGGATTTTCTTCGATCTCAAAGACCAAGAGTCCGTAATCGGTTGTTTTATGGTCGCCTCGAGTCTCCGCACCCCGATCGAAAACGGTATGAAAATTGCCGTTCAGGCCACCCCGAAGATTTTTAATCGCTCTGGTCGTTTCACTTTGACGGTTAAGCAATATGCCTTGATCGGTGAGGGAAATATTAAAAAAGCCTACGAGCTTCTCAAAGCCAAACTTACCAAAGAAGGTCTCTTTGACCCAGCCAGAAAACGATGCATCCCAGCTAATCTCGAACGCATCGGCGTGATTTCTTCTACTCAAGCGGCCGGTTATGCTGACTTTATCAAAATTATTAATGCTCGCTGGGGCGGCCTAGAAATTCGCGTGGCTAATACGAAGGTCCAGGGTCTTGGTGCGGCCGACCAGGTGATTCGTGCTCTCGATTTTTTTAACCAAGAAAATAAAGTCCAGATTATTGCGATTATTCGTGGTGGTGGCTCGAAAGAAGACCTCGCTTGTTTCGACGATGAAAAACTGGTTCGCGCCATTGCCGCTAGTAAAATTCCCGTGATTACCGGGATTGGGCATGAAATTGACACCTCACTGGCGGACCTTGCGGCTGATGTGGTGGCTTCCACACCCAGTAATACCGCCGAAATGTTATCGAAAGATAAGAAACTCGAAATTGCCAATCTCTACCGTCGGCTCTCTCGGGCGAAGTTTCAAATCGAACGAAGTCTCGACGCGCCAAAGCTCGAAGTTAAGCGAAATTTACTTCGTGCTAAACAGCAGATTCTAAATCAAATTTTGCGTGAATTAAACCAGTTAAAATCCACCCAAAAAGTCATTGAAAACCTCAATCCCGAAACCATTCTGAAAAAAGGTTACGCCATCCTTAAAGGTGAATTAAAGCTTGATTCCGAAATCTCTCTGGAAACTCTCGACTCTGAAATCTCCGCCCGCATTACTCAAATAAAATCCAAAGAAAGGAAAACTCATGACTAAAAAATCCGTTGGCGCTAAAATTGAACAACTTAACCAAAACCTCGAATGGTTTTATGGTGACGATTTTAGGCTCGAAGACGCTGCCAAGAAATATCAAGAAGCCGCCGAGCTGGCTAAGGATATCGAGGAGGAGCTCGAAACTTTGAAGAATCAAATTGAGGTTATTTCTAAAGATTTCAGCATTGAATAAAAATATTAAATCTTATCATTAAAATCCTTAAGCTAACTTGTAAAAAACCTAATTCCTAGTAAAATATAGTTATGGATAATTCAAACAACAATCCTTTTCTCGCATCGAATCAATTTAATCAATCTGGCCAAACACCAGCTAATTTCGGTGCTAATAATCCTTCAAACAATAACCCATTCGCTCAAAATAACCCTGTTTCTCCTGCAAATAACTCCGCTCAGGCAAATCCAACGAATCCAACAAACCCAGTAAGCTCTGCAACTTCAACCAGTTCAGCCAGTTCAGCCAATCCAGTAAACCCTACCGCCTCCGCGAATTCTGGCGACATCTATCAAAATCTCTACCAGAGTCCATTCACTCCCGGCATGCCAGCCGCGAATCCTTTGAATAAAAATTATGCCGACATGACTGGCGAAGAGCGCAAGGAAGCAAGCCGTATTGCTAAAGCCAAAAATCGTATTGATCTTATGAAAACTGTCGGACTCATCGTTGTGTCTCTGCTCGCGATACTTTTCATCGGTCTCTTTATTTGGATGTGGGTGAAGTGGAACGACGCTAGTACTAATGTGAAGGGCAAAGTCGATGTGGCGGTAGCCGAAGCTAAGAATGAACTTCAGACTAAGCTCGAATCAGAGTTTGAGGAAAAAGAAAAATACCCATATAAAGTCTTCACTGGTCCGACCGATCTCGGTGAACTCAGCTTCGAATATCCAAAAACTTGGAGTCTCTACGTTCAAAGTAGCGCCAGTCGTGGTGGTGACTACGCTGCTTATCTTAATCCAGGTCAGGTGAACGTAGTTCAGGAAGATACCGTAATGGCACTTCGTGTGAGTATTAAGGGAACTCTCTTCGACCAGGCGATTAGTGAGTATGCTGAAAAAGTGCGCTCTGGCGATATGACCCTTTCGACCACCGTAGTAAATGGTAACAATGTCAACGTCTACACTGGCAAAATGAATAATGAATATCAGGGTATTATCTGCGTCTTCAAGCTCCGCGACAAGACTGTCGTACTTCAAACTGATTCCACCAGTGTTTTTAGTGACGACTTTTATCGCATTCTCAAAACCGTCAAATTTAATAGCTAAATTTATCCGAAAAATCTGCAACCCCCGCACCACTTTGCGGGGGATTGTTCAAGCATTTTGCCTGAAAAATCAGTGCTATAATTAATTTATGAATAGTGAGGTAAATGGTATTTTCGTGGTTGCGCATGACTTAAAAAGTCCGCTCACTCTTATGCGTCAAATGGCTCTCGCGATGGATTTTCAAAAAGACAGCACCGCTGAACTCGAGAAATCTCGTAATAAAATTATTCGTATTTCCGAACGAGCTATGCGTCAGGTTAACGACCTCACTAAGATCGCTCGCCTCGAAGAGGGGTTATTTACCTTGGAGCCAGTTTCGATTCGTGCCGTCTGTGACGATGTAATTTCTGAGCTTGAACAACTTTTCACTCTTAATCAGCGCAAGCTACGTTTTGAATATCGCAATAAAGCCCGTCTGGTGATTGGTAATTACGATTTAATTTTTAGTGTAATTTATAATTTTTGCGCCAACGCTATGTATTATTCGACAGTTGAGACCGAATCTTGCTTAATTATTTCCGACAAAAAAGATAAAATCGTGGTCGATGTGAGAGATTACGGGCCGAGTCTCCCTACCTCCGTTTGGCACCAAATCAAAGCCGGCCTCACTGCTCCCACTAGTATTTCGATGCGCCCAGGAAGCTCTGGTTTAGGTCTTTATATCGCTTCGAAATTTGCTAAATATCTCAATGCGGAAGTCTCCGCCGTGCGCCACCGTGACGGTACGAGTTTCCAGGTGATTTTGCCAGTTTCACACCAAGCGATTTTGCCGATGTTTGATTAGGAGGAAAATGAATCAGCAATCTAAAGAATCATTATCTAAAATCTCGCCATCGGAAATCTCACTATCGGAAATTATACCATCGGAAATTTCGCCATCGGAAAATGTGCGCCCGATTTTTGTTATCGAGGACGACCCGGAATTCGCAGAAATTTATCAGAAGCATCTAGCACGTAACTTTCCGGAAACCCCGGTGCGGATTTTTTATAATGCGATCGAGGCCAACGCGGCCTTTTCGGAACTTAGCGAGGAAGAACTGCCATCCTTAATTATTTTGGATGTTTTACTCACTGGTCCAGATGGATTCACTTTATTAAATGAGCTCCTCTCATATCCAGAAACCAGTCAAATCCCGGTGCTTTTGATTTCTTCATTAAACCTCGGCCAAATGTCTTTGCAAGCTTATAATGTCCGTGCGATTCTCAATAAAGAAACTTTTACGCCATCGGATTTTGTTAACCAAGTTCAAGAAATTCTAAAATCAATCAATCACTCATCATCTCGAAATGACGATTTGGCGATGCGCGGCTTGGAGGGGAATCATGACTGATCTTCGTACTCAAGCGATTGTGCTTTCGCGTGTTAAATATCAAGAGTCCGATCGCATCCTCACGCTACTTACTCCTGAAGGTCGTTTCTCCGCCATCGCACGCGGGGTCCGCAAAGAGCGTTCCAAGTTGGCAGGCAGTATTGAACCTTTCACGGTTTCTGATGTAGTTTTACATTTCAAATCTCAAAGCCCCGACTCTGGTGGTCTCGCAATTTTAACTTCTGCCACCATGCTGAAGTTTTATCAAAATATCATTATCGACCTCGATACTTTAACGATTGCCTCAAATTTTCTCAAAGTGATTAATCGCCTGACCAACGATGCCGATTCTAAGGAATATTTTCAGCTCCTAAAAAATGCTCTTTCGGCATTAAACACGGCAGAAAAATACCAAATTCCGCTCGTTGAGACGCATTTTTATCTTAATTTAGCTTTTATTTCTGGCGAAATGATTAATCTCGCTTCCGACTCGAATGGTGACCGCCTTATGCTTGACGGTTCTTATAATTGGCATAGTTTTGACCGCTGTTTTGTGCTTGCGACGGACGGCGCCGGAGAATTTAATGCCGATACAATTAAAATTTTACGCCTCATGACCTCCATGCCGATCACTGCTATTTTGAAAATCAAAGACATTCACACCCATCTCAATGCATTAAATATTATTTTGCGTACCCTGCGTGAAATGTTTTAATGCCCAGAGGTCGCTAAGCTATTTTTTGTGATATAATAAAGAAAAACTAACCAGGAGTGTTTATGGCAAAATTAGAAGATATTGTCAGCTTATGTAAACGTAGAGGATTTATTTTCCAAGGCTCCGATGTCTACGGCGGTATGGCTGGTACCTGGGATTTTGGCCCACTCGGCGTTAGTTTGAAGAAAAAACTCAAAGATTTTTGGTGGCAATATTGGGTGGAAAATCGTAATGATATGTACGGCGTCGATGCTGCTATCATCATGAATCCACGTACCTGGGTCGCCTCTGGTCACGCCGCCACCTTTTCCGATCCTTTGGTCGAATGTAAATCTTGTCATGGCCGTTTTCGTGCTGATAAACTAGCCAAGACCGCGGAAGGTCATGATCTTTCCACGGAAATTACCGGTGAAGAGCTCATCAAGGCCGGAGTTAAATGTCCTACTTGTGGCAAAATCGAATGGGGCGAAGTCAAACCATTCAATATGATGTTCCAAACCCATGTCGGTGCCGTGTCAGATAGTAGTTCCATTGCCTATCTTCGTCCAGAGACCGCTCAGGGTATCTTCACGAATTATAAAAACGTGGTCGATACAATTTATCCAGACCTGCCATTCGGTCTAGCTCAACAGGGAAAAGCCTTCCGTAATGAAATTTCTCCACGCGATTTTATTTTCCGTTGCCGCGAACTCGAACAGATGGAAATCGAATATTTTGTCAATCCAAAAGATTGGGAACGCATTTTCGATGAACTTCTCGCTGATGTGCATGACTTCCTGGAGAATGTCGTGAAGCTGCCAGCTGAGAAAATTCATGAATACGACGTTCCAGCCGCTGATCGTGCCCACTATTCTAAGCGCACTATCGATCTTGAATTTGATTACCCAATCGGCTGTGAAGAATTGATGGGTATCGCTTATCGCACTGATTTTGACCTTGGCAACATCGAGCGTGAATCGAAGAAGAGCATGGTTTACCGCGACAAACGCACTGGTGAAACTTTTGTGCCTCACGTCATCGAACCATCTTTCGGTGTCGAGCGTTTGATTATGGCTGTACTTTCGAATGCTTATCACGAAGATGAAACTAACGGTGAAAAGCGTATCGTTTTGCAGCTCCCTGAGCACCTTGCACCATACCGTTTCTGTGTTTCGCCACTCCTTAAAAATAAGCCAGAACTAGTGGAAAAAGCTAAGTCTGTCTATGTTAAACTTCGTGAAAAATATGGCAATATTACCTGGGATGATTCTGGCAATATCGGTAAGCGTTATCACAAGCAAGATGAAATCGGTACGCCAAAATGTGTGGTTATCGACTTCGATACTCTCGAGGATGACACCGTCACCGTGCGTGATCGCGACACTATGGCTCAAACTCGCGTCAAAATTTCAGATCTCTAAAATAAAAAGAGGTAAAATAAAAAGAGGCCTTCGGGTCTCTTTTTTGTAGCGGCATTTACTAAGCTATCTTTTTATGTGACAGTATTTACTAAGTTGTCTTTTGTTATGAACCTAATCACTTCACTAAGGTTCGTCAGTCTAACACTGTCTGGTTTATTTTTCGCCAAAAAACTCCGCTTCATATTCTGGCCTAATTTTGGCTTCAAATAAGACAATCGGCACCTTCGGTGGCGGTGTAAAATCTGTTGGTCTCAGTGGGTAGCGAATTTTTGTCGTGTAATATTTATTCAAAATATATCCCAGCTGACTGGTATAGTGACGGTCAGAGAGGATCAATTTTAAAGCCAATTGTTTTTGTAAAATTAAGTAAATGGCTTTCGGGGGATTTTTTAAGCCTTTTTCGATAATCTGGCCGTTCTGATTCTCGAGATTTAGTAGTTTATAAAAAACTTCCGCCGATAGGGAAAAGGGTGGATTAGAAAAAACCTTATAATTTGTGAAATCGAAATTCACTCCTCGAAAATCTTCCCGCACTAGCTTCACATTCTCGAGATTTTGGTTTTTTAAGTTGGTTTGTAATTTCTTGAAAGTCTCCGGATCTTTTTCGATAGCGAAAACCTCGCCGCATCTTTTCGAAAGTGCCGCGGTGATTACGCCGCTTCCCGCCCCAATTTCCACCACCGTATCACGGTGCTTCAGATTACTGTGGCCGATTAGCATGAGTGCAAGTCGGACATTTTTCAAAAAATGCTGGTCCAGCAAGTGATTACGGCTAGGCATTCTTGCCTCCTAGAATTTGACGCGCCTTCTTCAAAATTTCGTTTTCCGCAAAATAATTCTTCACTAGGGAGTTGCCGAAAAGCAACCAAACTTCGTTAATTTTTTGTCGGCGCTCCTTCGGCAATTCACGGTAATTCTTCATGAGTTTTGGTGCATATTTTTGCCAATTTCGCATCAAACTCACCGGCTCCTCTACATCAGATTTCTCGAAAACTTCGAAAATCCCATCCATAAAAAATCGCAATTCTTCCGGCGAGGCAGAGGCGAGAAAATCATCCACCGTCTTGTTTAGAATGTCGCTTAATTTGGTATTTTTCGCGCGAAGGAAATTCTCTCCCTTAATCTCCCAAGAATAAATATCATGTTGATAGAGATTTTTTGCCCGACTTCTAACTACTACCACCTTCTCTTTGTGGGTCAGTAGCCTCCCAATCACTGAACCCTCTGGGATGTAACTCACAATTTTTGGTAAAACCCTAATCGCGCCCGTATCCTTACTAAGCAGCTCTTCTTTTAGTCCCGGCCCATCGTAATTTAAGACCTTCAAGATTCTTTTTTGCAGTCGATCTGGCGCCATAATTGCCGAATAAATCGATAAATTACCACCCTTGGAATGTCCACCAAGGTAAAAATTTTTATAAAAATAGCGACGCGAAATCTGGTTTAGATAGTTCAGCGCTTCTTTTTGGGCTGGAATCTCTGGCAGAAATGACATGTTAAAATCTTCTTTCCAGCCAAAAAGTGTGCCATCTGTACCGAAAAATGAAACATACATGGTGAAAAAATTAATCTGAATTGTCACTGCCGAAAACTGTTTTTCAAGCTTCTTATTATTCTTGCGTACAAAAAATCCTACTTTCAAATTCTGAAAGCGCGGACTTTCTCCAAGTTTCTGAATAAATTTCTCGTCATCTGGCCAAGCAAAATCCGAAGTGGATAGACTCTTCATTGCCTCGGCGATTTCTGAGATTTTAAAATTTCGTTTTGTTAAATCAAGCTGCCTTTTAATTTTATGAAATGGCAAATAAGAGATTCGCGCAAAAGCCAGCTCGTCCAGCTCAGTAATCTCGGCAGTTTCCGAGATTCGTTTCTGATTTTCCTTGAGGTAGTCTAGAATATTATTTGCATTCATAATCATTATATTAATACTATTTTACAGTTTTTATGATGATTCTGTAAAATATGAGTATTTTTGTATATAAAAAGGAAGTTCCTGCGGTAGGAGCATACTGCCCCGTGCTGGAACTTCATTACCTTTATGATATCAAATTAAAGAAGTTATGCCAAACTGATAGGCATTATACTTTTACAGTTAGTTCCTAGAAATAAGTTTAAGAGCTACCTTATTTTTTTATGCAAGATTTTGTTGCAAAGGTTGTGAGTTAATACGACCGGGGTGATGATCAATAATCTCTAAGATATGGTTTTCGTCTACGAACTCCTCAAAGTATTCTGGATCCGAAACATCTACAAGTATAATATTGGCACTTTCTATTCCGGTTGGCTTCTTATCTAATACATATTTTGAATTTCGAAGCATTGCTGGAACTGTTTGGTTGGCTATAGCGTTAGAAAAAGCGTAAATATCTTCGCTAATTGTTGCGCGTAGTAATTCCCGATAAGCTAGCATACTAGCATAAGCATCGATGTCCAAAATAAGTTTTTCCAGCTGTGACTATAATCATAATTCGATAACCACCCCTTTCTCGCAATGAGCGTAAAATTCGGGACACGACAGGTTTTTATTTGGTGCCGAATATTTATAAATTATCAAATTATTGGGATTAAATTTCCCTTGAAGCTCGCCATCTATAAATTTGGCGCGGACATCTTTTAGTGCATCGCCCTCATTTTCGTATTCGTGAACCCCACGCATCGGAGACCAAGAATGTTCATACCAATAAGTCTTCTTGTTATGCTCGAATAGTATAAAGGTATGCGTCGGGCATTTATCTCCGTCATAATGAACGATAAAGTATGTGTTAGTTTTTATCTTTTTCTCAGCAAATAATTTTCGTTCTAGCTCAACTTGATCCCAGCAAACTCCCAGTTTGCTTTTTAGAAGTTGGTCTGGCATTTGGAGTATATATTCTTCGCCGAAACCATCTATTTTTTTATGGCGGTTTCCGTCTTTATCAATCCAACCATATTCGATATCATTCATTTTCTCATTGACTATATCTAGGAAATCCATAATCTAATTATATCATATTTTTCTAGCCAAATTCGATGTAGGCCCTGAGTTAACATCTCAAGTACAACACTTCATAAGGAGTTTTAACCCTATTCCTAAATGAATTCTATCATAATTATAGTATCTAATAAAACAATTAAGCTTGCGATCGATGAATTTTATGTTTTTCCAAATCTTCTAGCAAGTTGTGCAATACTTCTTTTTTCTAAGATTACTTCTTGTATTGCATTGCCTCTTGATTTTTCTATGTCCTTACCTCTATAATATGTCATAAGGTAGTCCTTTCTTATTTATAGTCAGTACCTAGAAATAAGCTTAAGAGCTACCTTATTTTTATGCAAGATTTTGTTGCAAAGGTCCTGAGCTATTACGGTTCAGTTAAACAATTAAGAAAGACACCTAAAACAAAAAAGGAACAATCCTGT
>JABZKC010000019.1 GCA_015257485.1 Nanosynbacter sp.
CCTTAAGAATGACTCCTATTCAAATGTTGCAAAGGTGCTGAACCCTCTAAGGAAAGTAAGTAACAGAGGTGAAAAAACAGAGCAGACGGAGTCCACTCTGTTTCAAAATAATATAATCGGGCCTTTATTCACCGATAATCTTGGTACCAGTTTTACCCTCAATGGCATTAATAGCATTCTCTGGATTGGTGATAATACAGGTGCGATTTTTGCCACTGGAAACGAAACTAATTCCTGCTTCGATTTTCGGCAGCATACTACCAGCTGCAAATTCACCCTTGGCGATATACTTAAAGGCCTCATCGGCGGTGAGAATCTTGAGATCTTCTTCATTTTCTTTTTTGAAGTTGATTTTGACATTTTCCACTGCGGTGAGAATTAAAAGTATATCTGCATCAATGGTTTCGGCGAGTTTTTCGGCGGCAAAATCCTTATCGATGACGGCTTCGAGGCCAACTAGGTGGCCGTGTTCATCGTAATAAACTGGAATACCGCCACCGCCACCGGCGACAATAATGGCACCATTACCGAGGGCAATTTCAACGAGTTCCGATTCGATAATCGAAAGTGGCATTGGCGAAGGTACGACCTTACGCCAGCCGCGACCAGCGTCTTCCTTGACGGTGAAGTGACGTTCTTTGCTGAGTTTTTTGGCCTCCTCTTCAGTATAGAATGGGCCAATTGGTTTGCTCGGATTCTTGAAAGCTGGGTCATCCTTAGAAACCAAAACTTGTGTCACGATAGCCGCGATGGGTTTTTTAATTCCCTCAGATTCGAGCTGATTGCGCATGGCATTTTGTAGCCAATAACCAATTTGACCTTGCGACATGGCGCCGGCCACATCGATTGGCATGGTTGGAGTTTTTTCGGTATTAATGGCTTCTTCATGAAGAATAATATTACCGATTTGGGGGCCATTGCCATGTACGATGACTAATTGGTGGCCAGCCGCCACGAGCTTGGCAAGCTCCTTGGCGGTCTGGTTGGCGACTTCGAGTTGATCTTTGGCGGTAGCTTTGCCATCACGACTTAAGGCATTACCTCCGAGAGCAACGACGATTTTAGCCATGATTAAATTATTCCCATAACGAAGACGGCAACTAGGCTAATAATGACAAAGACTACCATAAGTGGGGCTACGCGCTTAATCCAGGTCTTGTAGGAAACGCCAGATAGGGTGAGTCCGGCCATCAATGAAGCGATAGTAGGGGCAAGCATATTGAGTAAGCCATTGGCGTTAGCAAAAGCTACTACCATGGTTTCCTTATTGCTACCTACAAGCTCAGAGACTGGTGCAATAATTGGCATGGAAGCCGCAGCGAGACCAGAGGAAGATGGGATGATGAAGGAAAGTGGGAGGTAGAAAATGTAAGCCAAAACTCCGACGAGACCGCCATTGAAATTGGCGAGGCCTTTTTCACCCCAGTGAATAATCGTGTCTTCAATACCACCGGCGCGCATCACGATGGAAACTCCAGCAGCAACGGCGATGATCACAGCGACACCTAAGAGATCCTCTGAACCCTTAACGAAAGTATCGGTGATGGAGACATTTTTCTTGCTAAATTCTTTATGGTAGATGAAAGCAATTACTGCAGTCGAGATGAGGAAAAGGGTGGAAATTTCATTAAAGTACCAAGTACCGAGGGCGCCGTTGTGGTTCACGCCAAGAACGGTAGAGAGTACTGGAATTCCAGCGAAGAACTCATGTAAGCCGTCAAAGAAGTTGATATGAAAATCACTACTCCAAGGGATGAGAGAGATAATCATAATCACGAAGGTGACAGCAAATACCCCCATAATGAATTTACGTTTGAAGTTATATTCTGGCACACTGTTAAGATCGATTGGCTTAAAAGTGGCAGCGACAGAAGAATCGTCAGCATATTTACCAGCTTTAACCTTCTTTGCGTAGTTCATGACGAAGAGGATGGCAAGTACAAGCATAGCAATGAGTACGAGCATTTGAATCCAGAGGATGTTGCCGAGTTGAACATCAGCGGTTCTCGCGGCAATACCAGTAGAAAATGGGTTGACTGTGGAAGCTAGCACGCCGACTCCGCCACCTAAGACAATCATCATTATGGCGGTCATGGAGTTATATCCAGCGGCCATCATGACTGGGATAATCAGGGCATAAAAGGCGACAGCTTCTTCTTGCATACCGTAAGTGGTACCACCAATGGCAAACAAGGTCATTAAAATTGGAATAAGATAAATTTCTTTACCGTTCATCTTCTTAAGTAGACCACCTAAGGCTGCATCAAGGGCGCCAGTTTTCATGGTAATACCAAGGAAGCCACCGAGGATCAAAACAAAGACGATGACATCGAGACGATCGGCCATACCTTTGATTGGAGCCATAAAGACGTCCCAAAGACCTTGGCGATGATCGACGGTAGTGACTTCTCCGGTTTCTTCGTCTACGGTGCGTTCGACTTTGTCGATGCGCTGGTAGGTGCCGGCCTCGCGAATTTCCTGAGATGGATTATTCGGATCTTTAATCATATTATATTTACCAGATGGAATAACCCAGGTTAGGGCCGCCATCAGGCCGATGATCGCAAACAAAACAGCAAAAGCCGATACCTTCTTGGTATGATGGGCTTTTTGTTTTGGTTGTTTATTCACCTTTTGAGGTTTTTCAACCATATATGTCCTTTCATATAAGTTTGGTTTATATGATTTAAGTATAACACTTATATTAAAAAAGAAGCAGGGGGTCTGCTTCTTTTTTATTGTGGAAAACTGAAATCAGTCTGGATTTTGGGTAGAATTTTTTGGAGAGTTCTAGAGAGTTAAATCCATAACTGCTTCAATGGTATAGACCCGGTTTTCCGCTTGATCAAAGACGGCACTGTTCGGACTGTAGAAGACTTCGTCAGAGACTTCCATGGCATCAAGGCCGTATTGTTCGAGAATTTCTTTACCAATCGTAGTTTTCTTATCGTGGAAGGCTGGCAAACAGTGTAAGAAAATAGTGTTTTTCTTGCGAGTAGCCTGCATAAGCTCACGATTAACTTGATAGGATTTAAGAAGATTGATGCGTTCTTCAAATTTAGCTTCTTCGCCCATGGAAACCCAAACGTCAGTATAGATCGCATCCGCATCGGCGACGGCTTCGTAAGGATTTTCCACGATTTTGATAGTGGCGCCAGTTTGATATTTTTCAATCAAAGCGTTGCATTCATCGATAAGCGATTGTTCTGGGAAAAGCTCGCGAGGGGTACCGATGGAAAAATGGAGACCAAGTAGAGCAGAAGCAATCATTAAAGTATTAGCGACGTTATTACGACCATCTCCAACGTAAGCGAGATGGGCGCCACGCAGATGGCCCACGTGTTCCTTGATGGTCAACATATCGGCAAGGCCTTGAGTTGGATGGAATTTATCGGTTAGACCGTTCCAAACTGGCACGCCAGCGTATTTGGCGAGTTCTTCGACAGTCTCATGAGCAAAGCCACGGAATTCAATGCCGTCAAACATACGACCAAGCACTAGGGCGGTGTCGCGGATAGATTCTTTTTTACCGAGCTGAATGTCGTCTTTGCCGAGATATTCAGCGTGCATACCGAGATCGCGGGCGCCACAAACGAAGGCACAGCGGGTTCTGGTGGAAGCTTTTTCGAAGAGAAGAGCAATAGTCTTCCCTTCGTGATTTTTATTGGAAACGCCAGTGAGCTTGTTATTTTTGAGCTGCTTGGCGGTTTCAAGCATGGTTTGAATTTCGCGTGGAGTGAAGTCTTTGAGGGTCAAAAATGAGCGACCTTTAAGATTTAACATTAGATTTCCTCCCTGAAGAGTGGCATAGACATACAGCGAGGGCCGCCACGGCCACGACCGAGTTCGCTACCAGTAACTTCAATGACTTTGAGACCGGCTTTGCGCAAGGCTTCATTCGTGACATAATTACGATCGTAGGTAATTACGACGCCTGGAGCGATGGCGAGAGTGTTGGAACCGTCATTCCATTGTTCACGAGCGGCGGCGATTGGATCACCATTGCCACATTGAATGAGTTGAACTTTTGGTACACCCAGGGATTCGGCTAAGACATTGGTGAGGTCACGACGATGAGTCACTTCGTAGCCAACATGGGTATTAGACTTATCAAGTACATAGATATCGAGTTCACCACCAGCGGTCATGATTTCTGGATGGACGGAGAATTTGTCGTAATCAATCATCGTGAAAACGGTATCAAGATGCATGAAGGCACGCTTAGCAGGAATCTTAATGGCGAGAACGCGAGTAAATTCGGAGTCATGGAAGAGACGTGAAGCGATACGTTCGATAGCTTCAGCTTCGGTACGCTCAGAGATGCCAATGGCTACAGTATGCTTGTTTAAGACTAATTCATCACCACCTTCGACGGAGAAGCGATTGTTGCGGTTGTACCAAACTGGAATATTTTGGTTCGCAAAACGTGGATGATACTTCAAGATATACTGCATGAAGAGTGATTCACGACGACGGGCCGGCCAATGCATCTTATTAATGGTGAGTCCATTACCGATAGAAGCGGCTGGATCACGGGTGAAATAAAGATTTGGCATTGGGTCAAGATAGAATGGATAATCATTGACCATGAAATGATGAAGTTGCTTATTGGTAGGTTCCATGTCTTCAACTTCACTTTTTTTGACACCGGCCATGACCTTACGCACCATAGTGAGTGGGTCGAGAGTCTGAAGATAATTAACGATGGCAAAAGTTGAGAAAGTTTCCTCTTGTTTAGAAGCGCGAACCATTTCGACAATGAAGCGATCGCGGACTTCTTCATTGGCAAGAGCTTCAGCGGCAAGCTGATCAAGATAAAGTACTTCCACCCCGTTTTCGCGTAAGACGTTAGCAAAAGCGTCATGTTCTTCTTGTGCGACCTTTAGATAAGGCACGTCATCGAAAAGCATACGGCTCATATATTCGGGAGTGAGGGCCTCGAGTTCTTCGCCTGGACGGTGAAGCAGCACAGTTTTGAGGCGACCAATTTCCGAATTAACTTGGATTTGTGGTTCCATTAGATTCTCCGTTTAAAATTTCTATAAGCTGATTATAGCATAAGCAATTAAAATAAATTAGTCTTGATAATAAATCGGCTTTGATGATAAAACGGCATTGATAATAAAACGTCCTTGATAATAAAACGGGATTAACAAAAAATCAGACCCCGGAGCGAGATCTGATTTTGGATTAAAGAGATTTTTATGGAATTAGTCAATTTTTTTAACTTGAAGGGCGTCAAGTTCGACTGGCGTTTCACGGCCGAACATAGAAACCATGACGCGAAGCTTACCCTTGCTGGAGTCGATTTCGGCGATGGTACCTTCGAAGCCCTTGAATGGACCATCAGTGATGGCGATCACTTCGTTGAGTGCGTAGTTGACAGAGTATTTTGGATCTTCTACGCCCATACGCTTCTTGATTTTGTTAATTTCCTTTTCGGAAACTGGGGTTGGCTGAGTGCCGGTACCGACGAAGCCAGTAACGCCTGGGGTGTTGCGGATGATGTACCAAGTTTCATCAGAGAGACGCATTTGAACAAGGACATAACCCTGAAAGATTTTACGGTCGACGATTTTGCGCTTGCCGTTTTTAATTTCGATTTGTTTTTCTTTTGGGACGATAGCATCGAGGATTTTACCTTTGAATTCAGCACTATCGAGACGTTGTTTGATGGATTCGGCGACCTTATCTTCGTAGCCACTGTAGGTGCTTACGGTGTACCATTGGAGGGTGTCGTCATAACGGTTTACTGCCATGTGATTTCCTTTTTCTCTTTCCTATTTCAATAAATTATTAAACAATAATGTAAACAATGCGTCAAGTACCATAATAATAGCGGCGAAGATGACGGTGTATATAATAACCGCAAAGACGAGCTTCCAGGTCATTTTACGGTTTGGCCAACGTACCTGCTTGAGCTCCTGCCAAGATTCGGCGAGATAACGGAAGAAAGCGCGAATTGGTGTGGTGATAAAAAGCAGGAAACGAATAAGTGGGTTCTTGGATTTTTCACCGGAAGCTTTTTTAGCCTTCTTGGCAGCTAGCTTTTCGGCTTTTTTCTCTAATTTGGCCAGTTTTTTGGCATTTTTAAGGGACTTTTTGTCATAGGTTTCTGATTCTGTGATATCCGCGCGGATTTCGGCGTTGTCTTGAATCGGTTTTTTAGGTTCTGGATTTTTGCCAGAAGCTTTGGTCTTCTCTGAATTTTTTGACCCAGATTGACCGGCTTTAATGCGGGTGATATGCGCCATATACTCCTTCCATAAAAAATAGTCTGATAATCAGACTGTCAAGTGGATTGTAGCATGTAAAGATAGTTTTGGCAACTTTTTTACTGATTTTTGGGTGGAAAATAAAGTTTCTGGTCCTTAATTTCTTCTGGGAGGTAACTTTTTTGATGATGAAAATTAGCTTCCCATTTATAATCTTTGCCATAGCCCAGATTTTTCATCAGTTTGGTTTCGGGATTGCGAATCTCGAGCGGGATGGGTAGATGACTAGTGTTTTTGGCGAGAGCCTTAGCGCGGCCCCAAGCGTCATAGCTAGAGCGATCTTTTTTAGACTTGGCGAGGGCGATGGCAACGTGCGATAAAATAATTCCCCCTTCTGGCATGCCAACTTTTTCGATAGCAGAAAAAGCTGACTCGGCGAGGGTGAGGGCGCCGTTACCAGCAAGGCCGATATCTTCGGAAGCAAAAATTACCATGCGACGAGCAATGAATTTGGGATCCTCTCCGCCTTCCAGCATGCGGGCTAAATAATAAAGTGTGGCGTCGACATCACTGCCGCGCATGGATTTAATGAAAGCAGAAATGGTATCGTAGTGGCGATCACCGGATTTATCAAAATAATTGACTTTATTGTTTAGGGTTTTAGTGACAAAATCGAGAGTAAGTTTATTTTTGAGTGAAAGACAGAGTTCGAGGTCGCCAAGTGCCGAACGGGCGTCGCCGTGACTAAGGTGGGCGAGAAAATTGATAACTTCAGGGTCGATTTTGGCTTTAGGGTATTCTTTCTCGATGGCGCGGAGAAGAATGTCCTTGATGTCGGAATCTTTTAAGGTAGATAAAATCACTACGCGACTACGCGAAATGAGTGCGGGGATGACTTCAAAACTCGGATTTTCTGTAGTGGCGCCAATCAGAGTGATGAGACCAGATTCGACATGGGGTAAAAAAGCGTCTTGTTGAGCTTTATTAAAACGATGAATCTCATCAATAAAAAGCAGGGTGCGGACTTTGAGGTTCCAGTTTTGGCGCGCACGTTCAACCACTTGCTCGACATCGGATTTATGAGCGGCGACGGCGGAAAGTTCGACGAAGTCAGCGTCAAGTTCTTTGGCAATAATGCGAGCTAGAGTGGTTTTGCCAGTGCCGGGAGGTCCCCAGAAAATCAGATTAGTGGGTTCTTTTGATTTAATTAATTCCGTAAGAATTTTACCCTTGCCAATAATAGTTTTTTGACCAAAAACTTCATCGAGACTTTGCGGTCGCATACGTTCGGCAAGAGGTTTTCTTAAATCATTGAATTCCATAGTTTTAGTTTAGCACAGAGAGAAAAAATGGTATAATAAGAAAAAATAAAGGAGAAATATGGCTGATTTTAACAAAATTTTGACCCCAGGTGACTACGAAAATGGTGAATTAAATGTAGTGATCGAAATTCCTACTGGTTCTAACCACAAAATTGAATGGGACCGCAAAAATGCTTGCTTTATGCTTGACCGTGTCGAACCAATGGCATTTGCAAAGCCTTGTAATTATGGTTTTATCCCTCAAACTCTCGATGAGGATGGCGATGAACTTGATGTTTTGATGATTACCGATCAGCCTTTGACGACTGGCATTTACATGAAGGCTCGTATTCTTGGCGTAATGAAGTTTGTTGACTCTGATGAAGTTGATGACAAGATCATTTGTGTGCCAGAAGATGACCGCAATAACGGTGATAAGTACCAAACTTTGGAAGATTTGCCAAAGCAATTGATCCGCCAAATCGAATTCCACTTCAATCATTACAAAGATTTGAAGAAGCCTGGCACTACTGAGGTGAAAGGTTTCTTCGGTGCTGAGGAAGCTAAGGAAGTCGTAAAAGAAGCAATTGCTCGCTGGAACGCTCAGGCTTAATTGGTCTTAGTAAAAAATAAATCCCTTCGGGGATTTATTTTTTATGCATAAGACAAATAAACGAGGATGTTTTTGTTTGAGGCAACAGTAATTAACTAACGCTCGCTAAGAATGCGGTCTTCGAGGCCGCGACCAAGAGGAGTGAGTTTAGTCGGATTAAAATTTTGATTAAGTGAAATGACGATATATTTACGATCTTCATATTTTGGCAGATCTTTAAATTCGAGAATGGAGGCTTCACTAAAATATGTGAGAGTGTTTGCCACGGTCTCGGTTTTTAATTTAGCAGAAGCGTAGTCGAAGATAGTGGCTTTATTAATGCCGGAAATAAGAGCAAAATGATCGCCGGTGATGAGAAAATGCGCGAAGAATTGATTCCAGTTTTCAGACTGAAGATTTTCGGAATTATAAATAAACTTAATAAGTTTTAGATAGTCGGTCGCGGTGAGGGTGAGATTACTTCCAGAAATTTTGAGATGCTCTAGGTCCATTTTAGCAAGAAGATTTTCTAGTATAGCGTCAGAAAGTTCAGCGCGGAGGGCGTCCTTGCAGTTGGTATCTCCGGAAGTGAAAAGTTCATTTAGGCAATCTTGACGAGAGAGCGCGGTTTGGTTTTTGAGATTGATTTGATCGTCGGAATGAAAACTTCCGTCATTGAGACGGCGGTAATTTTCGTAGGCGACTAGGAGATTAACGAGATTTGGGTCAGTGAAGGTTTTAGTGTCGTTAAAGCGACCAACAATATCCGAATTCGTGAGATCGTAAATTAGAACCGACGAGTCTTCGGTAATTCCCTGGTCTCGACGCCAATCATCGACGAGATATTGTAAATCAATGCGGTGCGGTGCGCGTTTTTCAGTAATCTTAGCAATCTCCGGTTTTTTATTTTCAGCCTTATCGGCGGTGTTTGAAAGGAGCTTAAGTAAAGAAACTACGCCAAAAGCAATGGCAAATACGCCAAGAATAGTACCGAGTACGATAAAGAAAATTTTGAGAAAACTAGGTTTGCTATTTTTGGTTAATTCTTCGAGATTGATATCGTCTTGCATCTTAAAATTATTTTATCATATTTAGCATATGCGGTATAATAATAAGTATATGAGCTTTTTGAAAGGACTTTTTAAAAAAGAAGAAGCGAAAGCAAATTCTTTGGTAAATGTGAAATCACCAAGTGGGAGTTTGGTTTTTGAGTTTAGTCTGAAAAATGGTAGTCCGAGTTATCGGGTGCTAAAAAATCAAGAAGTATTACTGAGTAATTCTAGATTAGGTTTCGAAATTTATAATGAAAAACCGATTGCGGAAAATTTGGGGGTGGTGAGGATTTTGCCAAAATTTAAGGATGAAACTTGGCAGAGTGTGGTGGGGGAAACTTTGGATATTGTGAATAAATATAATGAGACGACGTTTTATTTGGCGGAGCGTGAAAAAGATGGACGTATCTTTACTTTGAGAGTGCGAGTCTTCGATGAGGGGGTAGCTTTTCGCTATGAATTTCCGCCGCAACCAGGTTTTCAGCGCATGATTATCACGAATGAGCTAACGGAATTTAATCTCGACATTCATGCGAAAAGTTGGTCGATGCCGGCCTTTACTTTGGCGAGGTCGGAAACGGATTATGAAGAGCGGGCGATTTTTAATTTGACTGGATCAAGGCAGACACCATTTACCGCAGAACTTCCGAGTGGCAAGATTTTGTCAATTCATGAAGCAGCATTGATTAATTATGGTTCAATGACTTTGGGGCTGAATAAAATCGGTCGACTGGAGGCGAACATTACACCACTTTCAGATGGTATGAAGGCTTATTTGACTTTACCTTTTGAAACGCCATGGCGGGTAGTGATGGTGGCGGATTCTGCTGTGCAACTGACGAAAAATAAGATGATTTTAAGCTTAAATCAAAGCCCAAGGATGAATTTTGATTGGGTGGAGCCGATTAAATTTCTGGGAATTTGGTGGGCGATGCTGATCGGGGTTTGGAGTTTTACAGCTTCCGAGCGACAAGGTGCAACGACGGAGCATGCACTGGAGTATCTTGATTGGTGTGAAAAATTAGGTATCTCGGGACTCTTGATCGAGGGGTGGTCGGACCAAAATTTGGCAAAGAAGCTAGATAAAAAGAAAATTTTGGAGCGTGCTAAACAAAGAAATATTGAAATTGTGGCGCAATGTGAGACCGCGAGTCAGATTGATAATTATGAGAAAAATCTGGTTAAACAATTTGATGAATTAGAGACATTAGGTGTGCGCTATTTGAAATTGGATTACTCGGGTCCTAAAATGTTGATTAAGGGTCGCGAAGAATTTCATCAGTCACAAGCGGGGGTGCTACATTTTAGTAATGTCTTGAAGTTAGCGGCACAGAAAAAAATGATGCTAAATGTTCACGAATCGATTAAGGGTACCGGTCTCGAGCGGACTTATCCGAACTTACTCTGTACAGAGGGGGCAAAGGGGCAAGAATATGAAGGTGGTGGTTTGACTTCTAAACACGCAGTGATTTTACCTTTCACGAGAATACTCGCCGGTGGCTTTGATTTTACACCGGGAATTTTTGATTTAAATAATCCAGCAAAAAAAGTTTATTCTACCCTAGCGCGACAGTTAGCTTACTATGTTGTATTTCATTCTGGGATGCAGATGTTAGCCGACCGCCCAGAATCTTATGAAAAAAATCGGGATGCGCTGTCATTTATCCAAAAAGTACCAGTGAATTTTGAAATTGAAGTGCCTTTGCTTGGTAAAATCGGTGAATATTATGCAGTGGCCAGGCGTGGGCGAGGCGAGTCAGACTGGTATATTGGTGGTATCGTCGATGATATGGCGCGTACGATGAAAATTAAGTTAAGTTTCTTGGAAAAAGACGTGAAATATAATGCTTTTATATTCCGTGATGGTGACATAGCGGATTTTCGCATGAACCCAACGGATCTTAAAATTGAGCGCCTAGTGGTGGATGCAGAAGACGAACTGGAAATTCCAGTGGTAGGAATGGGCGGCTTCGCGGTGAGACTAATGAAGGCTTAAAACAGAGATAACCTGGAGATAGGCTCCAGGTTTTTTGATAAAAAATAACAGATATGACGTAGAGATGAACTCTACGAGTTTTCAGATAATATCAATGCTGTGTAGGGATGAACTCTACAAAATTAGATTAATTCAGCAGTGAGGATCAAACGTTCAGTATAGTCGTGCCCGGAGATTTTTTCACCATGACAAGTCATCAAGGTGATAGTTGGGGTGGACTTTTTGGTCAGGAGTTTCGACATATTGATGTCGGACTTTTGCTGGATTTTGCGGGTTTTGATTTGGTAAGTTTGGTCGCCAAAGCGGAAGGTGTCGCCAATCGCCAGTTTGTCGAGATTTTGGAAAATTGTCGATGAGTGACCGATAATAAAATCGTGATTTTGATTAGCATGGTAGACGCCAGCGATACGCTCAGGTGAAGTGAGGGTATTTTCGTCACTAATTTCGAGTGAGCGAATCGGTGAAGTGAGACCGATTTTGGGAATTTCGAGAACTAGATTAGTGTTAGCCTCTACGGTCTGGGGTTGGAAGGCTAAAAAAGTGAAAACTAGAAAGAAGCATAAATATAATGCGCCAAAAACACCAAAAATTGATGATTTCTTGATTTTCATAATGCTCCCGTTTATAAGTTTATTTTAGCAAAAGCTTATGCTTAAAACAAGAGCTTGAAGTGGGATTTAGGTAGAAATAATGTTGAAAAAAATGATGATTTCAGAGCACAGTTAATAGACGAAAAAACAGGAGCAGATTCCCTGTTTTGGAAAACTAAATAGAATCGTAGGGTTCGTGGATTGGAAATGAAATTGAAGTGCCGAAGCCGAGACGGGATTTAATTTTAGCTCCGAGGGCGGAATATTGCTCGCTGCTATCAACGGTCATCACGACACTATCGTCAGTAATTGTTAGATGATATTTGGCTGGAGTGATGTCGATGCTTTGAGCAGAAATCGCATTCATGGAAATTAGAATATTTCCTTTGGTAGGGTTTTTGAGGCGTGAATTAAGGTAGCCAACGATAAATTTGATAATGTCGGTATAGTTTTCGACTTGGTGACGTCGACGAATGACGTCGAGATCGAGATTTACGCCAATTTTTTCAAGTTTGATAAGATATTCACGATAAATTGGGTCGATGATGTCCGAAAGATACATGAATTTGCGATCAAAAACACTAGTGTGAACCTTGGTGGCATCAAGAAATTTAGAGATAGATTGCCCTTGCATAAACATATTATATCATAGACCTGGGTTATGTTTTTTAAGCATTTCACGATGCGCGCGGTAATTTGGGTCATGACTTTCAACTTCCTGCCAAAAAGCCTTGGAATGGTCAGGGTGGTTGATGTGTGCGAGTTCATGAATGATTAAATAGTCGCGTAGAACTTCGGGTACTTGCATGAGGCCGATATTCATAGAAATGGTAAACTCGTAGCCGCCAAGGAGGGATTTTTTGCGACGGGTACAAGAGCCCCAGCGCGTAGACTGATGCTTTAAAGCTACTTTGTCATAATGGTAACCATAACGCTTCGCGAGATATTCAAGGCGGTAGGGTAAATATTCTTTGGCTTGTTTCATAAGTAGCTTTTTTTGGGTGTCTCGTGCGCGTTGGGTGTCGGGATCGGCTAAATTTAGATCACGCAAGCGCTCTCGCATGGAATCGAGGCTTTTTTGAATTTGTCGTTCAGAGATAAAGGACGGGACCGACATTTGGAGTCGTCCGGAAGTGGAACGTGAAAAAGAAATGTTTTTAGCTAAGGCGTTACGGCGAACAACAATTTCGCCAAATTCAGAATCGACGAGAATCATTTTGGAGTTGAGCTAAGACGTGAGAAAGCTGGGTCTCAAAAGTATGTTTACCAGAGAGGATAATTGGTTTTTCAATTTCGGCTGGAGCTTCCATGAGACGGATGCGGCTGTCGTATTCTTCCTTGGCGCGCGCAATCGAGCGGAGCTTAAGCTTCAAACGCATCTTAATGGTGTTAATATCGGTCTGAATCCAAACGAGAGTCGGTGCATAACCAGATAGTTTCAATAGTTTGCGCACGGAATTACGTTCATCTTCGGTATCGAGGCCACCTTCAACCACGATGTTTTGACCAGTTTTAGCAATCGCCTCGAGGACGACGTGAATTTGTTTCTCTGTGAAGTCTGCTTCTTCACGCAAGGCTCGAAGATCGTAGTAAGGAGCTTTGAAGCGTTGTGAGAATTTTTCACAAAATGTAGTTTTTCCACTGCATGGCGCACCGAATACCAGGATAGCTCGAGGTCTTGTTTTCTTTTTACCTTCCATATTGGAGATATTATATCATGGAAGTAATTA
>JABZKC010000020.1 GCA_015257485.1 Nanosynbacter sp.
AGGATTGTTCCTTTTTTGTTTTAGGTGTCTTTCTTAATTGTTTAACTGAACCAATGCTTGTGGTTGATAGAAAAAAGCGTTATAATGGGGTAAATTAGGAGATAATATGATTCGGGTGGATGAAAATTTTTTGAGAGAAACGGGACTAGGCGATCTTGATGAGATGCAAAGCGCCGCTTTTATCGAAGAAGCACAGAGACTGTTAGAAAACCGTATCGGCGAAAAATTGAGTGAAGGCTTGAGTTTGGAGCAACTCGAAGAATTCGACGGTATTATGAAGAAAGATAAAAATGTGATGATTAAAGCCTTGGCGAAGCTAGGTGATTATCGCATCGATGAAGTTTATCAAAATCTTTTGAAACGCTACGGAGTAACAGAGGGGACGGTGGATATTTTAAGTGAATATTTGAGCGTAAAATGGATTCAAACTAATCGTCCAAATTACGCGGAAGTTTCTCGTCAAGTGTTTGAGGAATTGAAACAAGAAGTACGCGCTTCAAGTGAAGAAATTCGTAAATCGATGACTTTATAGATTAAAAATACTTTGAACACAAAATTTAAATCCCTCGAAAGAGGGATTTTTTGATGGCAAAGTAGAATTTTAATCCCTCGGAAGAGGTATTTTTGGTGGTAACGTGGGGCAGAGTGGAGGATTATTAGTCTTTTGAGTTCTGGATTTTGGAAGCTTAGGGAGGTAACGGACTATTTTTATTTTAGGTAGCCATTGATGAAAGATTTGGCATCCATCGGTTTTTTGCTGGCTGGTTGAAGTTGATCGATAACGAGAAAATTACCATCTTGGCAAGGGAGTGAAAGGGGGTTATTAGATTTTTTGGTTTCGACGTGGGCTTTTAGAATAATACATTCCAAACCTTGAATTTGAAGCTTACTCTTTGGAAAAACCTGGAAAGCGCGAATGCGATTGAGAGCCGCTGTGGCGCTAAGTTCGGATAAGAATAGGTTCGAGTCGCTTTTATCGAACTTAGTGGTGAAGGTGGCCTTCTCATCGTCTTGCAGGGTAGGTTTTGGCAGGGAGTCTAGGTGTTCAATGAGCCAATTAGCACCAATAGCAGCGAGTTTTTGGTAGATTTCAGATTTTTCGGGTAGGCTGGACGAGAACTCAGAGGCCTTAACGGTGGTTTGATAGTAAATTGGTCCGGCATCCATGGCCTTAACCAGCTTCATAATAGAGACAGAAAAATCTTGATCGCCATTTAGAATGGCGGATTCGATAGGAGAGGCTCCACGATAGAGGGGAAGGAGAGAGGGGTGGAGATTAAGAATACCCTCTGGCTCAAAAAGTTCAAGTAAGTCGGACTTGATTAGAACACCGAAACTAGCGAGAATACCCTTAATTTCAGGATTTTCTTGTTTCAAACGGGCAACTTCTACTAAATCTTCCTTAGTTTTAGCATGGAAAACTAATTCCAGATTTTTAGCAGTAAGAAGTTGATTTAGTGTGGCTTCTGCCAGAGGTCCGTTGCCAAAAAAGATAAATTTTGTACTCATTTTTTACCTCGAATAAATTATGTGTTCAATAGAAAAAAGGTTAATCTTCGTCCGGAAAGAGCTGCTTGTTGTTTTTAATACGAGTTTCGTAATCGACTGGCTGTAGGTCGCCGTTTTTATCTAGTTCAAAGAAGGCATCGGTCTTATCTTTGATGCGATCAATGAAGAGGATACCGTCGAGGTGATCAATTTCGTGAGCGAGAGTGCGGGCGAGTTCATCGGTGGCTTTAATGCGTACTTCAGTGCCGTCTTCGAGTTTAGCTTTGACGCGAATTTTAGAATAGCGTGGCACTTTACCATAGATAAATGGGACAGAAAGACAACCCTCGAAATCTTCGATAATTTTGCCTTCTTGTTTGATGATTTCTGGGTCTACAAGGGTAGTAAAGGAAGTATTTGCTTTGTCGTCCATGCTGTCGCGGATAATAATGAGGCGCTTATTGATGCCAAGTTGAGGGGCAGCCATGGCGGCAGAAAGCTCGTGAGGGTGAGATTTTTCCCATTCGAGACTAGCATTGACCATTGCCTGAATCATATCTTTAATTTCATCAGTAACATAGTTGACCTTCTGAGACTTTTGACGAAGTCTTGGGTCAGGAGATTCAATAATTTTCATATCTTAATATTATAACCGATTTTGGCTTTTTATAAAGCTTAAGCGGAATCATGTGATGACGTGAGTGGGAATATAGTGATTCCTATGGGTGTTTCTGTGAGGTTTCAGTGGGGTTTGCGATATTTTTTGTAGTATTTTTCGGGCGAATTTTACTCTGGTGCGGTAGAGATGGACTAGGGGTTTGGTAAGGAGGGAGGTTTTCTAAAAAAATGGAAGTCTTATAATGAAGCTAAATAATCACAATTAATTAAACGAAAGGACAAAAAGAAAAAACGAAATAGACGCTAAAAGGCAAGGCTTGAATGGAGGAAGAAAGAATTATATTAAACTCCCATACTATAATTAGAACTATCTCTCAACACATACGACCAAAAAGTATCCTAGATTTTTATAATCATAATTTCAAATATACCATTCTTCCTCCATTTAAGTTTTGATAAGGGCACCGTGGTGGGCGCAGAAATATCACCTAGAAATTAAAGGAATTAAATTTAGCTTTAAGTATTGGGTTGGGCTTAGCGGATCGGATTTATTTAGTGGAGCAGATCAGGCTTGTCGAATTAGATGAGGCTTGGCGGGTCGATGGCGAAGCGAATTTCGGGATATTGGTCAAGTGACTGAATGAGGTGAGTGAGCGAGTCACGTTTTTTGGCTTTGATGATGATTTGCCAAGAATAGCCACTGGGGGTGTATTCATGAAAGGAGGGCGTAGGAGCGGAAAGATAAACGTCGGGGAATTTTTTGAGCGCACGATGGAGTCCCATGATCTTTTTAATAGCAAGATCTTCGGTTTTCTTAACGATAGAGATACGGAGTAGGTAGAAAAAGGGCGGTAAATGGGAAATCTGGCGTTTTTTGAGGAGATAATCGGCGAATTTGGCGTAATCAAGAGATTTAGCGGAAAGAATGACCGGATGTTCGGGCTGAAAAGTTTGGAGGAAAACGTGATTAATATCGGTGTGACCGCGTCCGACGCGACCGATGACCTGGGTGATGAGCTGAAAAGTGCGTTCCTCGGCGGCGTAGTCGGGTAGGTTGAGGTTGGCATCAGCTTGGACGATTCCGACGGTGTTTAGGAGAGGAAGATCGAGGCCTTTGGCGATGGTTTGAGTGCCAATAATAATATCAACATCACCGTTTTTGACGGCTTCAAAATTTTGAGTGAGCGAATCGGCGGTAGTATTGTCGGCGTCAAAGCGAGCGATGCGAGCAGATTTAAAGAGTTTTTTGAGTTCTGATTCGAGAAGTTTAGTGCCAAAACCTTTATGAATGAGGGAACTGTGATGACAAACCGGACAGGTGGAAGGAACCGGTTCATGATGGCCACAAGTGTGGCAAATCAGCTGATAGGAGTCACTATGAAGAGTGAGCGGAAGAAGACAGTTGGGGCAGAGGACTTGGTAGCCACAGTGTTCGCAGAGCGTGAGCGGAGCAGAGCCGCGGCGATTATGAAAAAGCAGGGTTTGCTTGTGTTGTTTGAGGTTATTTTCGATATCTTGGAGTAGAGCGTCGGAAAAATAGCGGTTACGCGTGAAAAGGGCGCGATTTTTGAGATCAATGAGACTAATTTTGGTTTGACTGGCGATAGATTTAGCCTTTTTAGAGAGGGCGACGTAGGCATGATTCTTTTGTGCTAGGAAATAATCCTCAACGCGTGGAGTAGCAGTGCCGAGGAGGCAATCGATTTTTAAGGTTTGAGCCATAAAGCTGGCGAGACGGAGCGCATGATAGCGTGGTGAAGTATCTTGATAGAAACTAGGCTCATGGGCCTCATCGATAATAATAAGTCCAAGGTTTTTTAGGGGTGAAAAAAGAGCGGAGCGTGGGCCAATTATGACAAAAGGCGTGGACTGATCGGCTTCGTGGATACGTTGCCAGATAAGGTGACGTTCGGCTTCAGTGAGCTTGGAATGAAGAGAAATTACTTGAGTGCCAAAATGTTCTTGAAAACGACCGACTAGCTGTGGGGTAAGAGAAATTTCAGGGACAAGTAGAATAATGGATTGGTTGGAATCGAAAATTTGCTGGGCGAGCTTGAGATAGATATTGGTTTTGCCGGAACCCGTAATGCCGTGAAGCAGTTTGGTGTGAGTTTTAATTTTATGTAGTTCGGAGAGGGCCTGTTTTTGAGCGGAATTAAGGGGGATTTGTTTGCTAGTGGTGGTAGTAGCCATAGTGGGAGATTTTTTGCGACGATTTTTCTCAATGCCGAGAGGAAGAAAAAGGTTGGCGGTTTTGGCGACTGGATTTAGATAGTAAGAAGAGAGCCAAACGAGACTTTTTAAGAGATGGTTGGGTAGGGGAATTGGGTGAACAATTTTATTAATCGGTTTAATAATGAAATTTTGATCAGTGGGAGCGGTAGTTTTTCGATAAATAATACCGAGGGTGGTTTTCTTGCCGAGAGGAATAGAAACAATGGTGCCTGGAGCGAGGTTTTGGTCAAAAGAGTAGGTAAGGAGACCATCAGAAAAGAGAGGGGATTTTTTGAAAGTGGTGGTGGGAATTACCTCATAGTACATCAAGTATATTTTAGCATTTATGATATACTTTAAGAAAGGAAAGAGGTAAATGTTAGATGTTTTTATCACATCTCGGGTTCGCCGGAAAATTTTGGTAGTTTTTGCCAAATATCCGGACTTTAAGGTTCACGTTAGGGGACTTGCGAAGTTGATTCACGAGGATGCGGGTAATATTCAAAGGGAACTAAAGAGGCTGGAAAAGGCGAATTTTTTGGTGACTTCGAAAAAGGGTAACACGACTATTTATCAAACAAATAAACAATATCCAATCTTGAAAGAATTGCAGACGATTGTGATTAAAAGTCAGCAAATGTCACCAAATCAGAAAGTGACGAAGACAATTCAATAATTTTTGAAGTATGTCGAAGATTTTTGAGGAGATTTTGACTAAAAGAGGCGTAACGGAAGAATTTTTGCGGCCAAAATACAGCTTGGAACACGCAAAGAAGCTGCCAGATATTGAGGTGGCGGTGGCGCGAATTAAGGCGGCGATAGATGGGGGCGAAGCGGTATTGGTCTATGGGGATTACGACGTGGATGGGGTAACGGCGAGCACGATTATGTGCGAAGCTTTGAAACTTGCGGGGGTGAAGCGCGTAGAAGTAATGTTGCCTGATCGCTTTATTGATGGTTACGGAATGAGTGAAAGGTGCTTAGAGAAAGCTGTGGAACTTAGGGTAGGTTTGGTAGTGACGGTAGATTGCGGCAGTAATAATGCGGAAGTGATCAAAAAATTGGCTGAACACAAAATTGATACAATCGTGACTGACCATCATGAACTAATGAATGGTGTGCCGGAGCGAGCACTCGCAGTGGTGAATTCAAAACGATACGATGAAAATGAATCTGATTTAGAGAAGAGAGAGCTCCGGGAAATTTGTGGGGCGGGAGTGGCTTTTATGGTGATGCAAGCTTTGGTTCTAGAGGGGATGATCCCGCAAAATCAAGAGAAATGGTTTCTCGATCTAGTTTTAATTGGGACGATTTGTGATTCGATGGTGATGAATCAGATTAATCGGGAACTGGCATATTTTGGTTTGATTATTTTGCAGAAAACTAAGCGTGTGGGGCTTTTAGAATTGATGCGCGTGGCGGGTGTACAAAAAATTGACTCAGAGGCCATTGGTTTTCAGATTGGACCAAGGCTAAATGCGGGTGGGCGTATGGAGTCGGCGGAAATCTCATTAAAACTTTTGATGTCGAAGGAGAGAGCGGAAGCGGTGATGTTGGCGGAGGAGCTTAATCGACTGAATGGCGAGAGGCGAACCGCGCAGCGAGCGGCATTGGAGGAGATTTTGGTTGATGAGAAGCCGGTAATTGTGGCGGCTGGCAATTGGCATGAAGGAGTGCTAGGAATTATTGCGGGGAGGTTAGTGGAAAAATATCGTAGACCGTCCTTCGTTTTGGGGGAAACGGAAGGGATTTATAAGGGGTCGGGACGATCGTTTGGGGATTTTAATTTAGCGGAAGCGATTAAGGCAGTGAATGAGACTTTGATCGGTGGAGGTGGTCACGCGGCGGCCTGTGGAGTGAAATTAAAGAAAGAAGATTTAGGGCGCTTTACGGAGGCAGTAAACCAGTATTATCAAAGCCTAAACTTGACTGAACAAGAAAAATATCTGGAGGTGACGGAAGATATTAAAGTGAATGATTTGGCAGAATTAGACGTGGCTTTATATGAAGAAATGTCGGTACTTCAGCCATTTGGGCAAGGGAATGCGGAGCCAATTTTTGAGCTTTTGAATACAAAAATTAAGTTCGTAGAAACACTGGGTGCAGAGAAGAAACATCTGAAGTTTACCCTGGAAAAAGATGGAAATTTGTTCAAGGCTTTGGTGTTTAACGCGCGGGAAGAGTGGTTTAATTTGGACAAGGATGCCACTTATAATGTGCACATAAATTTAGTACTCAATGAGTGGCGAGGACGAAAAACCGTGGAAAGTCGATTACTGCAAATTAAAAAGAGCGATCCCAGTGATTAGATATTGAAAAATCTGCGGCTCTCTGGTATAATCCTGCTATATGTCAATAAAAGTAACTAGAAAAGACCAGGGTGAGGCTAACGAGAATATTATTCGTCGTTTTAATCGTAAGGTTTTACAGAGTGGAATCATGCCACTTGCAAAATCACAATTACGTTTCTCTAAGCCTATTTCCAAGAGAGAGCGTCGTCGTAAGGCAATTTTGCGCGAAATTCGCAAAGCAGAAAAAACCGAACGAATTAAACTTGGCTTAAAATAACTAAAAACCCTCGCAGATGAGGGTTTTTTGATGTCAGTTAGTGATATACTTAAAATAATGAATGTAATATTTTTAGGCGGACCGGGAAGCGGCAAAAGTACTTTGGGTAAAAGATTAGCGGAAGAGCTAGGCTGGGAATGGATTTCCGGTGGAGCAATTCTGAGAGAAAGTAAAGAGCCGTGGGTGCAAGAAAAATTAGCAACAGCGCAGCTATTTGATGACCAGATGGTGTCAAATTTGATTTTTTCGAGATTAGAAACTGCAGAAAATGCAATTATTGACGGATATCCGAGGACGGCAAACCAAGTAGGTATTGTGTTATCTCAGGGGATAAAAATCGACTATATCATAGAGGTGGATGTACCGAAATCTGAAGTGGAAAAACGTATCGCTTTAAGGGGTCGGGAGCAAGATTCGCCAGAAATTTTTGAGGAACGCTGGAAAATTTACCAAGATAACAGAGATAAGATTATTGCTCCGCTACTTGGCAGTGGTGTAGGATTTTTGGTGCTTGACGGAGTAGGGACGCCGGAAGAGGTTTATGAGAGGGCGCTTTCGATGATGAAAAATGAAGTAATAAGGTCGAAATCGTAATTTTAATATTGAAAAGTAAAACAATAGAGACGGTTCTGTGATTTTTTGTAAAAAAAGAAGTAATAAAGAAAGGCGCGTAAAATATGATTATGGTTTACGGCCCGGCGGGGGCGGGAAAATCGACACAGGGGAGAATGTTGGCGGCGGAACTGGGACGAACTTGGCTTTCAGCGGGGCAATTAATTCGCGACTCGAAGCGTTTTGAAGAATACACTCAGACAGGAGCGATGATTCCGGAAGAACTTTTGGTGGCGCTTTTGACGGAAAATATGTACCGAGAAATAAGATCGGGTAAGGATGTAGTATTTGATGGTCAGCCGGGAAGTGTCGAGCAGGTAAAAATGTTGGAGAAAACCGGAATTTTTCAAGAGGTGGAATTCGTGGTAGATATTCGGGTGGATGAAAACGAGCTTTATCATAGACTGAGCTTGAGAGGCCGAGAAGATGATAATATGGCGGTTTGGCAGCGCAAAATTAATTATTACCGAGAAAAAAGTGTGCCGTTTTTAGCCAAAATGAAGGAAAAAGGTCTGAAAGTTTACGAAGTGGATGGTAATGGCGACGAGGAAACGGTGAATCAGAGAATTTTGGCGCTAGTTGAGACGAAAAAATGTCAGAACTATTGGTGTAGGTTAAAAGTAAATTAGAAGTTTGGCGCTAGTTGACAGAAATATTAACAGGGGTATAAAAGAGTGGTATAATATCAGTTATGGATAAAGCAAAAATTGAAGCAATGCGCGAAGGTGGCAAGATTTTGGGGGAGATTTTGCGAGATTTGCGCGAGTACGTCGCAGTGGGAATGACCAAGCGTGAGCTGGATGCCTGGGTAAGGAAACAGATTGTGTCACGAGGGGCGACGGTTTCTTATGATGAATTAGAGGAGAAATTTCCAGGATCGATTTGTATTTCGGTGAATGATGAGTTAGTGCATGGTACGCCGAATACCGATTATGTGCTGGAGGATGGTGATAAGGTTTCTTTTGATTTGGTGATTGGCTATAAGGGTTATCATACGGATGCAGCATTTACTACAGTGGTAGGAAAGGCAAATCCAGCCGTGAAGCAGATGATAAAAACTACGGAAAAGGCGCTTTGGGCGGGGATTGAGACGGTGGCGCCAGGGGTGCATCTGGGTGATATTGGCTATGCGGTAGAAAAAGTGTTACGCGCAGGGCATCTTGGGGTGATTGAAAATTATGTCGGTCACTTTATCGGTAAATCGATGCATATGGAGCCAGAAGTGCCAAATTACGGTAAACGCGGTCGTGGATATGTTTTGAAGCCAGGAGATACACTCTGTATTGAACCAATGTCATCTCTGGGCAAGCCTTATAATCATGTGGATCCGGAGAGTGGTTGGAACGTGGTGCTTTCGGATGGTTCGATCGGTTGTCACTGTGAACATACGATTCTGGTGACCGAAGATGGCTACGAAGTTTTGACTTTGCCGAACTGTCCAAAAGAGTGAGTTGATAAATCAACAAAGTAGGGGGACTTCGTAGATTGTAGAAAAAAGGAAAATCTGGCGCAGGTCGTCAGATTTTTTGTTATAGACTGGAAAATGTTTATGTTATAATGAAAATATATGAACGAGCAAACACCAAAGTTTAGTTTTGGCATCGATATGGGGACGCAAAATATTCGCGAAGTCGTCCTCAGTGAGATGAATGGTCAGATTACCGTAGTGGGTAAGATTGAGTCGCCACAAAATGGTGGTATGAGTAAGGGTGTGGTGACGAATTTACGCAATGCGGTGCACGCGCTCGAGGCAGCTTCTATTGAAATCGACCGAATGATCGGGATGAATTTGGCGGATGCTTATCTTTCAATTAATGGTTCGAATGTCGGCACAGCGCCAACACAGGGTGGCATTTCGATTACGGGTACGGAAATTACTGAGGCGGATGTGGCGCGCTTAAAAGAATTTGCGGTATCAGGTATTGTACCGGATAATCGCGCACTACTTGACGTAATTCCGGTAGAATATGCGATTGCGGGTCAGGGTGGAATTAGAAATCCGATTGGCATGCGCGGTGTGAAGCTTGAAATGCAAGCGAATGTAGTTTCGGCACTTTTGCCAGTCTGTATGAACTTGAAAGAGGTGGCTAACACCTTAAATATCAATGCTTTGAAATTGGTGCCAACGGCAGTAGCGGCCGGACGCGCAGTGTTGCTCGAGAGCCAGAAAGAAAATGGCGTGGCAGTAGTCGAAATGGGCGCTGCGACGACTTCGGTGGCGATTTTTATGGAAGGTTTCTTGCAATATTTCGGAGTAATCAATATTGGCGCCAATCACATTACGAATGATATCGCGATTAGTCTAGCAGTGAGTACAGAGGTGGCAGAAGAAATCAAAATGAAATATGTGACGGCGGAATTGATTGATAATGACAAGCCAATGACGATGCGTTTTGGTGATGAATCAATTAGTTTTACGAAGACCATGGTAAATCGTATCGTAGAAGACCGTTTGATTGATATTTTTGAACATGTGAAGAAAGAAATTGCGATTGCGGGTTACGAAAAGAAATTACCAGAAGGTGTAGTTTTGACCGGTGGAGGCGCAGAGATGCGCGGTATCGAACGTTTTGCCAGGGAACATATGGAAGTGGCTACCAGGATTGGTTTGCCGCTAATGGATGTAATTCATATTGATAATGAGACTAAAAAGCCGCGTTTTGCGGTGGCAATTGGTTTGGCTTTGATGATGAATGACGATATGCGCGAGCAAGAAACGCGTGTGGAAGAAAAGCCGGTAGGCTTCTTTGGCAAATTATTTGGCGGTGGAAGATAAAAATCTCTTATTCTGGCTAGAAATGTGTTAATATAGAAGTAATCTATAGTTAAAAGTGAGGAATAAAGATGCCAGAAATAAAACCAACAGAGGTGGAAAGCAAAGCGACGATTAAAGTAGTCGGTGTCGGTGGAGCTGGCGGTTCTGCGGTAAACCGCATGAAGGAAGTTGGACTTTCCGGTGTTGAGTTTATTGCGGTAAATACCGATGCCCAGGCTCTACATCACTCTAATGCAGACGTGAAAGTTCACATTGGCCAAGGTCTTGGTGCCGGTGGTGACCCAGAAAAAGGTCAAACTGCTGCGGAAGAAAGCCGTGATAATATCTGCGAAGCTATCAAGGATGCCGATATGGTGTTCATTACTTTGGGTGCTGGTGGTGGTACCGGTTCTGGTGCTGGTCCAGTAGTGGCTCAGGAAGCTAAGAAGCAAGATATTTTGACCGTAGGTGTGGTGACGAAGCCATTTACTTTTGAAGGTGCACAGCGTAAAAAGAATGCAGATTTTGCAATTGAAAAATTAGCTAAGGAAGTCGATGCTTTGATTACGATTCCTAATGATCGTCTACTACAAACTATCGATCCACGTACACCACTACTTGAGACTTTTAAGATTGCAGATGATGTTTTACGTCAGGGCGTACAAGGTATTTCAGAATTAATTACCGAACATGCACTAATTAACCTAGACTTCGCAGACGTGAAAGCAATTATGAAGAACGCGGGTTCTGCCTTGATGGGTATTGGTCGCGCCTCCGGTGAAAACCGTGCAAAATTAGCTGCACAACAAGCTATTGAATCACCTCTGATCGAAGTGAAGATTGACGGTGCTCGTGGTGTGCTCTTCTCAGTGGCTGGTGGCTATGATATGTCAATGTCAGAAATCCAAGAAGCGGCAGAGGAGATCACTGGTGCAGTTTCTCCAGATGCCAATATTATCTTTGGTGCTTCGATTCGCCCAGAATTGCAAGATGAAATCGTAATTACCGTGGTAGCTACGGGTTTTGATTCGGACTATTATCGCCAAAAACGTGCCGAGGAAGAAGAAGCTCGTCGTAATGCAGAGGTGATGGAACGCGTAGAGGCAATGAAATCACAAACTAGTGAACCAGTAGCGGCACCAATTAGCAGTTTTGATCATTCAGCTACTTCAACTAATGAATTCCAAAGTGATTTTACCGCTACCCCAAAAGAAAATATCTGGGAACGCATCGGTAAAAAAGACGAAGAAGAAGATTTGGATGTACCACCTTCACTTCGTGCAAGATTCCGCAATAAAAAATAACTTAACAATTCGAAATGACTGGCTAGCCCAGTCATTTTAGATAGAAATTATAATGAATATAAATATTGGTATTGGCGATAGTAAAGTGCTGGAAAGCCGCGAAACTACGGATGGCCAAATGATTCGTCGTCGACGAGTCACGAAAGATGGTTATCGCTTTACGACTTATGAGCGAATTGAATTGCCAACCCTAACCGTGAAAAAGCGTAGTGGAAATCGCGAAGTGTTCGATCGCGACAAATTGCATGGGGCGGTGAAGCGTAGTGTGGGGAAATTCTTTAATTCGGAATTTGAGATTGAAGATGTGGTGAACTCAGTGACGGCAAAAATGTATGCGCTGGACCGCGATGAGGTGGAATCACATGAGATTGGTCAGGCGATTTTGGATGTTTTGGCCGAGAAAAATGAGGTGGCTTATGTGCGTTTTGCCAGTGTGTTTTTGCAATTTAAAACTTTGGATGAGTTTGAAAGTATTATTAGGGAACAGAGAAAGAAGAAAAAAGAATGCGTGTAGTAATAGTAGTAAAACAACATTCAGAATTTGCTTCGGAAGCCGAGATGTGGAAGCGAGACTTCGAATATGAGGCACGAAAAGAGGTGGAATTGATTGATCCTGAGACGATCGACGGGGAAATATTCGCGAGGGCGAGAGATATTGTGCAATATCCGACGGTTTTGGTTTTGCAAGATGACGGGATGGTGGTAAAAAAGTGGGCGGGCAGACCATTACCACAAATTTCCGAAGTGAAGTACGTGATTCGCGAAGTCTAGATTTTAGCGAACAGCTTTGATGGGTGGGTGCGGGGCTTTTAGCGAAGTCTAGATTTTGGGGAATAGCTTTGATGGGATGTTTGGCTTTTAGCGAAGTCTGGATTTTTTGTTGTATAATTAAGGGGATGAGTAAAATCAGGGAACAAGCAGAGGCAATTTTTGCCTGGGGCAAAACGCAGCCGGGATATAAAATCTACTGGGAGCAGCACTCTAAGAGTACGGCGAGAGCAGCAGAGGCGATTGCGCGTGCCATGAAAAAAGACCAGCTTGACCCGGATATGGCTTATGCAGTAGGTTTGCTGCACGACATTGGTCGGGTAAAAATGAAACACGCAGGGCTGAAGCACCCGATTTTTGGTTATGAAATTTTGATGGAAAAGGGTTTGGAAGTTCCAGCACGAATTTCGATGACCCATACTTATTACGGTTTTCCGACTTTGAATCGTGACGAATTTTGGGAGGGGATGGAAGAGGACACGATTCGCATGACGCAAGAGTATATGTTGCGTGTAAAAATTGATGATTATGATCGTTTGATTCAACTTTGCGATAATATGTGTCATCATACGGGGATTATGACGATTTCGGACCGCTTTTCGGATATCTTGATTCGACATAACATTCGACGCGCAGGAGAACATTTGCGCAGATTATATGATTTAAAATTATACTTTGATGACAAAATCGAGGGAAATATTTACGAATTATTCCGCGAAGAAATTATTGAAACTACAATGGATGAACCGAACGGAATATATACGAAAATTTTGAAAAATACAGAGGAAACGGATTAGAAAGAGGGAATATGAAATATCAAGCAAA